>NZ_JBCNNF010000412.1:0-6153 GCF_039594555.1 Inquilinus sp. | reverse complement strand
CGACATCCATCCGGCGGCCCGGATCGGCTGGGGCCTGCTGATCGACCACGGCACCGGCGTCGTCATCGGCGAGACCGCGGTGGTCGGCAACGATGTCTCGATCCTGCACGGCGTCACCCTCGGCGGCACCGGCAAGGTCGGCGGCGACCGCCACCCGAAGGTGCGCGACGGCGTGCTGATCGGCGCCGGCGCCAAGATCCTCGGCAATATCGAGATCGGCGAGGGCGCCAAGATCGGCGCCGGCAGCGTGGTCCTGGCCGACGTGCCGCCGCACCGGACGGCGGTGGGCGTCCCCGCCCGCATCGTCGGCTCGTGTTCGGAGCCGCTGCCCGCCCTCACCATGGATCATTCGATCCCGGTGCCTCCGGGGATCGATTTCGTGATCTGACGGCGTCGGGTTAGGCTCCCTCCGCAGGCTGCTGAGGGGGCCGCCATGACCGACAGCTTCGATCTTGACGCCTATCTGCGCCGCATCGGCCATGATGGTCCGGTCGCGCCCGACCTCGCGACGCTGCAGACGCTGGTGCTGCGGCAGGCATCCGCGATCGCCTTCGAGAATCTCGACCCGTTCCTCGGCCGGGCGCCGCGGCTGGATCCGGGGTCGCTGCAGGTCAAGCTCGTCGGCGGCGGCCGCGGCGGCTACTGCTTCGAACTGAACCTGCTGCTGCGCCTGGCGCTGCGGGCGATCGGGTTCCGCGTCGCCTGCCTGGGCGCCCGGGTGCTGTGGGGACAGCCCGAGGACCATATGAGCCCGCGCAGCCACATGCTCTTGCGGGTCGATCTCGACGACGGGCCGCGCCTCGCCGATGCCGGCTTCGGCGGCCAGACCCCGACCGCGGCGCTGCGGCTCGACCCGAATCTGGAGCAGGCGACCCCGCACGAGCCGTTCCGCCTGGTTCGCGCCGGCGGCGACCTGAAGCTGCAGGCCCGGATCGGCGACGACTGGCGGTCGCTGTACCGCTTCGACCAGCAGGAACAGCTGCCGGTCGATTACGAGGCGCCCAACTGGTACCTCGCCACCCATCCGGATTCGCATTTCGTCACCGGCCTCAGCGTCGCCCGGGTCGGTCCGGGACGCCGGCATGGCCTGCGCGACACCGAGCTGGCCCGGCACTACACGGACGGCCCGACCCGGCGCTTCACCCTGAAGAGCGGACCGGAGATGAAGACGGTCCTGTCGGAGATCTTCGGCCTGGCCGTCCCTTACGGGCCCGATCTCGACCGGGCCCTGGCGCGCCTGTTCCCCGCGCCTATGCCCCGGTGACCCAGTCGAACAGCAGCTTGACGTTCAGCACGATGATCACCGCCGAGACCAGCCAGGCGGTCCACTTCATCCAGGCCGGGTTGACGAAGGCGCCCATCTTCGCCTTGTCGCTGGTGAAGGCCACCAGCGGCACCACGGCGAAGGGCAGCTGTAGGCTCAGCACCACCTGGCTCAGCACCAGCAGCTCGGCCGTGCCGCTCTCGCCATACATCGCGGTCACGATCACCGTCGGCACGATGGCGATGCCGCGGGTGATCAGCCGCCGGATCCAGGGCTTCAGCCGGATCGACAGGAAGCCCTCCATCACGATCTGCCCGGCCAGGGTGGCGGTCAGGGTCGAGTTCTGGCCCGAGGCCAGCAGCGCCACGGCGAACAGGGTGCTGGCGATGCCGACGCCGAGCATCGGCGCCAGCAGCTGGTAGGCGTCCTGGATCTCGGCCACGTCGGTGCGGCCGGCGGTGTGGAAGGTGGCGGCGGCCAGGATCAGGATCGCGGCGTTGATGAACAGGGCGAACATCAGCGCCACGGTCGAATCAATGGTGGCGAAGCGGATCGCCTCGCGCTTGCCGGTCTCCGATTTCTCGAAGGCGCGGGTCTGCACGATCGAGGAGTGCAGGTACAGGTTGTGCGGCATCACGGTCGCGCCGATGATGCCGATGGCGATGTACAGCATCGCCGGGTTGGTCACGATCTCGGGCGAGGGGATGAAGCCGCGGGCGACCTCGGCGATCGCCGGCTGCGCCAGGACCAGCTCGACCAGGAAGCAGGTGGCGATCACCAGCATCAGCCCGATGATAAACGCCTCCAGGTGCCGGAAGCCGCGGTGCTGCAGGTACAGCACCACCATGACGTCCAGCGCGGTCAGCACCACGCCCCACAGCAGCGGGATGCCGAACAAGAGCTGCAGCGCGATGGCGGTGCCGATCACCTCGGCCAGGTCGCAGGCGACGATCGCCACCTCGCACAGGAACCACAGGGCGATGGCGACCGGCTTCGGATAGTGGTCGCGGCAGGCCTGGGCCAGGTCGCGCCCGGTGACGATGCCCAGCTTGGCGGAGAGCGCCTGCAGCAGGATCGCCATCACGTTCGACAGCAGGATGACCGACAGCAGCGTGTAGCCGAAGGCTGAACCGCCGGCCAGGTCGGTCGCCCAGTTGCCCGGGTCCATGTAGCCGACGGCGACGAGGTAGCCGGGGCCGACGAAGGCGAACAGCTTGCGCAGCCAGCCCACGCCCTTGGGCACGACGATGCTGCGGTGTACCTCGGGCAGGCTCGGCGCGCCGGGCGCGTTGCGCCAGCCAGAGCCGGACGCGCTGCCCTGCGGGGCAATCTCATGGGCCGTGATGTCGCTTCTCATCATGCGCGCTCATTTCATCTCCGCTGCCGGGCAGCGGCCGAAAACCGGTGTCCGATCGATCTCCCTGTCCTGTATAATGTAGCCATGGCTACATTCTTGGCAAGCGTCATAACCTTGTCATTTTCCGATCCGCGGGTATGATGCGCCGCAACCGCGCCGGCCCCCGGGACCGCAAGCACCATGACCGCAGAATCGCGGTCCCGATTCCATCAATGGGGCCGGAAGGCATCCGGCTCCGAAGGACAGACGAGATGACGGAACAGGATCGCCCGACCGACACCGGGCTGCAGGCCGCGGGGTTCAGCCGGGTGCGCCAGGCCCGCCAGTCCGAGACGGCCGAAGACTATGTCGAGATGATCGCCGAGCTGATCGACAGCCAGGGCGAGGCGCGGATCGTCGAGCTGGCGGAGCGATTCGGCGTGGCCCACGCCACGGTGAACAAGACCATCGCCCGGCTGCAGCGCGAGGGGCTGGTCAGCGCCCGGCCCTATCGCTCGATCTTCCTGACGGATGCCGGGCGCGAGATGGCCGATGCCTGCCGCCGGCGCCACCGCATCGTGGTCGAGTTCCTGAAGTCGATCGGCGTCAGCGACGAGGTGGCGGAGATCGATGCCGAGGGCATCGAACACCATGTCAGCGCCGAGACGCTGGCCGCCTTCGAGCGCTTGGTGACGATGAAGGCCTGAGCCGGGCTCAGGCCGCCTTGCGTGCCTCGATATAGTCGACCGACTGCATCTCCATCAGCCGGCTTTCGGTGCGGGCGAATTCCAGCGCCTGGCTTTCGCCGGCATAGAGCTGGGTGACTGGCACCTCGGCCGCGATCACCACCCGGCGGCGCGCCTCGTACAGGCTGTCGATCAGCACGATGAAGCGCTTCATCTCGTGCCGCTTGGCCTCGGTGAAGCGCGGCACGCCCTCGATGATCACGGTGTGGAAGGCGTCGGCCAAGGTCAGGTAGTCGGCGGCGCCCAGCGGCCGGGCGCACAGCGCGTCGAAATCGCACCAGGCCACGCCCTTCGCCGCGCGCGGCACCTCCAGCGTGCGGTTGCCGGGGACGGGCAGGGTGACCGGTGCGCCCTCGGCGCCGTCGGTCAGGTCGGCGAACAGCTCGGCCAGCGCCTTGTGCGCCATCCCGCCCAGTGGCGAGTGGTACACCGGCCGGCCGCGCAGCCGGTCCAGGCGGTAGTCGCGGCCGCCATCCAGCTGCACCACCTCCAGCTTCTTCTTGATCATGGCGATGAAGGGCAGGAAGCGGTCGCGCTGCAGCCCGTCCTTGTACAGATCGTCCGGCGGCCAGTTCGAGGTCGCGACCACGATCACGCCGAGGCCGAACAGCGCCTGGAACAGCCGGCCCAGGATCATGGCGTCGGCGATGTCGACGACATGGAACTCGTCGAAGCACAGCAGCCAGGCCTCGGCCGCGATGCGGCGGGCCAGCGGCGGGATCGGGTCGGCGGTCTCGCCCTCGGCCGCGGCGCCGGACTGGCGCCACTCATGGATGCGCTGATGCACCTCCAGCATGAAGGCGTTGAAATGCACCCGGCGCTTCTTCGGCACCGGCGTGGTCTCGAAGAACAGGTCCATCAGCATGGACTTGCCGCGCCCGACGCAGCCCCAGAAGTACAGGCCGCGCGGCGGGTCGACCGCCGGCGCCTTCTTCCGGCCGAAGCCCAGCCGGGCCAGCAGGCCGTTGCCGTTGGGCTCAGGATCGGGCGGGGTGTAGCTGCGCAGCTGCCGGTGCAGCCGCTGCAGCTTCTCGACCGCGGCGGCCTGGGCCGGATCGGCCCGCAGGGCGCCCTCGGCGATCCGGCGGCGGTAGAGGGCAAGCGGCTCGTCGTCTTGCGCTGCAACATCGGGCATGGCGAGGCTGCTTACCGCAAGCCCCGGCGAAATGCCAGACAAGGCGGCGCATCCCTGGGCTGACCCGGCGGCGCGTCAGGCCGCGCGCAGGTCCAGCTGCGCCCGGCGCTCGAGCAGGGCGAAGCCGGCGTGCTTATAGACCCGGCAGGCGGCCGGGTTCAGGTCGTTGGTGGCCAGCAGGGCCGTGATCACGCCCTCGGCCCGCAGCGCCGCCAGCAGGCCGGCGACAACCCGCCCGGCCAGGCCCTCGCCGCGGCGGGCAGGGTCGACCAGGAAATTGCCGATCATCGCCCGGTGTCCGGAGCGGGCGAGGACGCCGCCGGCCGCGACCGGGCGCCCGTCCTCGACGATGGCGACGAAGGGCAGCTCCAGCATCCAGGCGGAGAACACGGTCGCCGGATAATGCGCAGCGTAGAAGCGGCGCAGCGGCTCCAGCTCGGCCGGCCCCATCCGCCGGCAGGCGGGATCCGGCGCAGGGAGGCTGTCGAGCGGCCGGGCGTAGAAGCGCAGCCCGTCCTCCAGCGCCAGCCGGCCGACGCAGGCGGGACGCAGCCGCTCGGCCTGCTCCGGCGTCAGATGCAGCTCCAGCGGCCGCGGATCGGCGGTGAGGGAGAGGAGGGCGGCATCGCCGATGGCGCCGACCGGGGTGTAGACCGAAAGCCCATCGAAAGCGATGCCGAGGATGGCGCCCTCCGACTCCACCCGCACCGACCGGCTGCGGTCGCCCGCAGCCGCGGCGTCGAGCGCCGCGTCCCAGTACAGCGCGAAGACCGGGTGCCCGGCCACCAGGGCGCCGACCCGCGCCCGCTCGGCGGGGGAGATGTCGGTTACGGGATAGAATCCGGGGAGATCAGTCATGACCATCTTCCTCGTCATCCCGGGCGCGGTGCAGCACGTAGTGATGCGCCGCAGACCCGGGATCTCGTCGGGATTGGCGAGAGATCCCGGATCGGCGCCGCTGCGCGGCCTGTCCGGGATGACGATGGTGGAGAAAGGCGACCGGCCTCACACCACCCGGATGTTCTTGAACTGCCAGGGGTCCTCGGGGTCGATGTCCTCGGGGAACAGCTCGCCACGGCCCTGCAGCGGATTCCAGTCGGTGAAGGCGCCGGCCAGCTCGCCGAGATAGGGGGCCGCCACCTGCAGCACCCGCTCGTGGTCCATCTCCTCGGGCTCGACCAGCCCGCGATCCGGGTTCTCGATCGCCCAGACCAAGCCGCCCAGCACCGCCGCGGTCACTTGCAGGCTGGTGGCGTTGTTGTGCGGCGCCAGTTCGCGCGCCTCGCCGATGGTCAGGCGCGAGCCGTACCAGTAGGCGCCCTTGGCGTGGCCAGCCAGCAGCACGCCGAGCTCGTCCATGCCCTCGGTGATCTCGTCCATCATCAGCCGCTTGTTGGGCTGCAGCTCGTAGTTGCGGCCGGCGAATTCATGCACCGACAGCACCGCGTCGTCGGACGGGTGGTAGGCATAGTGCACGGTCGGCCGGTATTCCGGCTGCGTGCCGGACCCGACCGTCAGGTAGTCGGCCAGCGAGATCGCCTCGTTGTGGGTGATCAGGAAGCCGTGGATCGGCCCGGCCAGCGGCGTCCAGGTAATCAGGCTTTAAATCGTCACGACTAAAAACTTGCAGCAACAATAAAACTTGAGATGTGCCAAGCACAGTCTTTATAGG
>NZ_JBCNNF010000411.1:0-6157 GCF_039594555.1 Inquilinus sp. | reverse complement strand
GGCGGATCGAGACGTCCAACATCGAGGTCGGCTCGTCCGCCACCAGGATCTCCGGCTCCACCGCCAGGGCCCGGGCGATGTTGACCCGCTGGCGCTGGCCGCCGCTGAGCTGGTGCGGGTATTTGATCGCGGTGATGTCGGGGTCGAGGCCGACCCAGCGCAGCAGCTCCGCCACCCGCCGCTCCACCGCCTTCGCCCCGGCGGCATGGCCGTGCAGCCGGGTCGGCCGCGACAGGTGATGGGCGACATTGAACACCGGGTTCAGCGAGGCGAAGGGATCCTGGAAGATCATCTGCACGGCGCGGCGATAGGCCAGCTCGCCGGCCCGGCCCGTCTGCTCGGCCACGTCGCGGCCGCGGAACCGCACCCGGCCCTCGGTCGGCTTGTACAGGCCGGCGATCAGCCGGGCGCAGGTGGTCTTGCCGCAGCCGGATTCGCCGACCAGCGCGATCGCCTGGCCCGGCCGCAATTGGAAGGAGACGTCGCGCAGCGCCGCCACCACATGGTCGCCGGCGCCGAAGCGCATGCCGACGCCATCGAGCTCGAGCAGCGGGGCCTCGGCGCTCATGACCCGATCCTTTCGCGCACTGCCTCGGCCTCGGTAAGTGTCGCCGAGGGCAGGCGCGGGATCGCCTCCCACAGCCGGCGGGTATAGTCGTGCCTTGGTGCCCGTGTGATCTGGTCGACCGGCCCCTGCTCGACGATCCGCCCCTGCAGCATCACCGCGATGCGGTCGCAGAACTGCGACATCAGGTGCAGGTCGTGGGTGATGAACAGCACCGAGAAGCCCAGCCGCTCCTGCAGCTCGCAGATCTGCTGCAGGATCTCGCGCTGGACCACGACGTCCAGCGCCGTGGTCGGCTCGTCCATGATGATCAGGTCGGGCTCCAGCGCCAGGCAGATGGCGATCACCAGGCGCTGGCGCATGCCGCCGGAGAACTGGTGCGGATAGTCGCCGACCCGCTTCGGGTCGATGCCGACCAGCCGCAGCATCGCCTCGGCCTTGGCCCGCCCCTCGGCCCGGCTGCAGCCGGTGTGGCGGTGCAGCACGTCGAAGAACTGGCGCTCGACCCGCAGCAGCGGGTTCAGTGAGTTCATCGCGCTCTGGAACACCATGCCGATGCGGCGCCAGCGCAGCCGCCGCAGCGCCGGCTCGTCCAGCGTCATCAGGTCGGTGCCGTCGAAGCGGATCTCGCCCTGCCGGATCCAGGCCGGCGGCCGGGGCAGCCGGGTGATGGCATAGGCGATGGTGCTCTTGCCGCAGCCGGATTCGCCGGCCAAGCCGAAGATCTCGCCGCGTCCGATCTCGAAGGAGACGCGGTCGACCGCCACGAAGGAGCCCTGGTCGAGCAGGTATTCGACCACGAGGTCGCGGACCTGCAGCAGTGGCTCGCTCATGCCGGCTTCCTCTCGCGCCGGCGCCGGTCGACCAAGCGCAGCCAGCGGGTCAGTGCGGGGCCGGAGCGCAGCTGCGGGTTCGCCACCTCGTCCAGCGTGAAGTTGATCAGCGCCAGGCCCAGGCCCAGCAGGGCGATGGCGGCGCAAGGGGTGAGGATGTCCCACCACGCCCCGACCGTGATCGCCGAGGCGTTCTGGGCGTTGTACAGCATCCGGCCCCAGGAGACGCTGAGCGGGTCGCCGAACCCCAGATACTCCAGCGTCACCTGGGCGATCACGGCGTAGATGATGCTGCCGACCAGGTTGATGCCGATGATCGAGGCCAGGTTGGGCAGGATCTCCACCCCGACGACGCGCCAGGTCGGCTCGCCCACGAGGCGCGCGGCCAGCACGAATTCGCGGTGCCGCAGCGTCAGCGTCTGGGCCCGCGTCACCCGCGCGCCCCAGGGCCAGGAGGTCAGGGCCACGATGGCGACGATGGCGCCGGTGCCGGCATTGCCGAGGAAGGCGGCCAGCACGATCAAGAGCGGCAGGTTCGGGATCACCAGCACGACGTTGGTGGCCAGGTCCAGCACCTCGTCGACCTTGCCGCCGCGATAGCCGCCGATCAGCCCGATCGCGGTGCCCAGCACGGTGATCACCAGGCCGCCGACCAGGCCGACCATGAGCGAGGTGCGGGCGCCCCAGATCGCCTGGCTCAGCACGTCGCGCCCGACCCGGGTGGTGCCCAGCAGGTGCTCGGCGCTCGGCGCCTCATGCGGGCGGCCGACGCGGGCCACCGGGTCGTAGGGCGCGATCACCGGGGCCAGCAGGGCGACGACGACGAAGACCAGGACGATAGCGATGCCGACCGTCACCTTCTTCCGGCGCCAGAGCATGTGGAGAAGTCCGGTCATGCCGCCTGGTCCCTCAGCCGGGGGTCGAGCCAGAGATAGACGATGTCGACCGCCAGATTGGCCAGCAGCGTCGCCAGCGTCATGATCAGCAGCTGGCCCTGGATCACCGGATAGTCGCGCGAGATCGCCGCCTGGAACAGGGTGAGGCCGAGGCCCGGATAGTTGAACACGATCTCGGTGACGACCGACCCGCCGAACACGCTGCCCAGCGCCAGGGCCAGGCTGGTCAGGTTCGGCAGCACCGCGTTGCGGGCGGCGTAGCTGAACATCACCGTGCTCTCGCCCAGGCCCTTGGCCCGGGCCATCATGACGTAGTCCTCGCCGAGGACGGAGATCATGCTGTTGCGCATCGTCGCCTGGAAGTCGCCGATCAGGAACAGCGACAGGGTGGCGACCGGCAGGATGGCGTGCCAGGCGACGCTGCCGAGGAAGGCGAAGGACAGTTCCGGGTCCATCGCCGGGTCCCAGGCATAGCCCAGCGGCAGCCAGCGCAGGCTGACGGCGAACAGGAACAGGGCGCTGACCGCGATCACCACCGGCGGGAGCGCCAGCAGCACCACGGCCAGCGGCGACATCACCCCGTCGAAGCGGCTGCCGCGGCGCCAGGCGGCGATGGTGCCCAGCAGGCTGCCGATGGCGAAGCTGAACACGATCGAGGTGGTGACCAGCAGCAGCGTCCAGCCGATCGACCGGCCCAGCACTTCCAGCACCGTCTGCGGGTAGTATTTGATCGAGACGCCGAGGTCGAAGCTGGCGATGCCCTTCAGATAGTCCCAGAACTGCTCCAGCAGCGTGGCGTCGCCCTGGCCGAAGCGCATCTTGATCGCCTCGATCATCGCCGGCGTGGCGCGCTTGCCGAACTGGGCGATCATCGCCTCGACCGGGCTGCCGGGCATCAGCCGCGGCAGCAGGAAGTTCATCACGATCGCGACCGCGAAGGCGATGGCATAGATCAGCAGGCGTCGATACGGAACGCGCATGCGGCCTCCCCAGCCGGTCGATCAAGGCTGCGCTGAACGGGTCGTCCTGTCACCTGCGGCGTTCCGCCCCCTCACCCTGCCGTCGCCGTTCGGCGCCGGAGCCCTGCCTCCCCCGGAGAAGGGACTTGCGGGTGAGGGGGCGGCGCCGGCCTCCCCCCTCGCCGAATGGCTACTGCACCGGGCGCAGGGCCAGCAGGTGCAGGATGCGGGTGTGCACGCCGTCATGGTTCTCCGGCACCGCGAAGGGGTTCTCCGGCGTTGCCCAGCCGGTGAAGCGCTTCGTCGAGTACTGGTACCAGGTCGGGTTGTTGAACAGCGGGATCACCGGCAGGTTGGCGGCGACGATGTCCTGCACCTTGCCCATCAGCTCGTGCTGTTTGGCGTTGTCGGTGGTGCTGCGGAACGCCGCCAGCGCCGCGTCGAGATCGGGGTTGGAATAGCGGGCGGACCCGCCCTCGACCCGGCCGCCGCTCTTCGAGTTGTAGGTGTCGTTGTAGAACTTGAACGGCGTCGCCCCGTCCAGCGTCGAACCGAGGCCGGCGTCGAAAGTGCCGCCGATCATCGCCGTGGTCCGCTGCTCCAGCTCCGGCGTCTCGACGCCGGCGTCGATGCCGATGGCGCGCAGCCCCTCGATCGCGATCTGGCTGTCGTCGATCCAGTCGGTCCAGCCGTTCGGCACCAGGATCTTGAACGAGATCGGCTTGCCCGACGGGGTGGTGCGCATGCCGTCGGCGCCGGGCTTGTAGCCGGCCTTGTCCAGCAGCGCCTTGGCCTTTTCGACGTCGTAATGCAGGAAGGCGTCCCACTGTGCCGAATCGGTCTTGCTGCGCCAGACCTCGAAGCGCGGCGGCAGGCCGCTGGCATGGTCGTTGGCCGTCGGATAGCCGTAGCCGGCGACATTGACCATCGAGTCCCGGTCCATCGCCAGGCTGACAGCCTGGCGGAAGGCCAGGTCGTTGAAGGCCTCGCGGTTGCCCGCGTTCTCGGTCTTCAGGTTGAACATCAGCGAGACGGTCTCGGCCGGCGGCTGCCAGTAGTGGTTGTGCGCCGGATCGGAGGCGACATAGGTCTTCTCGATGTCCGGCAGGAAGGAGCCGAACCAGTCGAGTTCGCCGCTCTGTGCGATCGCCAGGGTCTGGTCGTTGCCGGCGATCTGCGGGAACTTCAGGCAGTCGATCTTGAGCGAGGCGGCATCCCAGTAGTTCGGGTTGCGGCATTGCTCATAGACCTGGGTGGTGAAGCGCCGGACCTCGGTCATCGGGCCTGTGCCGACCGGGTTCTCATTGGCGGTGGCGAGCGGGTCAGGGATCGCCGACCAGACATGCTTCGCGACGATCGGCACATCGCCGAAGGTCTCGGGGAAGGTCGAGTCCACGGCTTTCAGATGGACCGTCACCGTGTGCGGGTCGACCACGTCGACCGATTCCACCGCGTCGCCCATGCCATAGGCGTCGACCGCCGGGTTGCCGCGCGCCAGGTCGATCGAATATTTCACGTCGTCGGCGGTGAAGGGCTGGCCGTCCGACCATTTCACCCCGTCTCGGAGCGTGTAGGTGATCGCCTTCAGGTCGTCGGAGAAGGTGAAGCCGGTGGCCAGGCGGTAATACGGCTTGCCGCCCTCCATCGGGTTGAAGATCACCAGCGGCTCGTAGATCAGGTCGATGGTGCTGGCGCGGCGCGAGCCGAGATTGAACGGGTTGAAGTTGCGGACCCAGGCGCTCTGCTCCTCGAGATGGAGGGTGAGCACGGTCTCGGCGAGAGCGCTGCCGGCTGGCGCGCCAAGGGCGAGGGTCGCGAGAACGGTGGCTTTCCAGAACTGCATGGTGCCCCCCGATGTATGTGAACAAATGGTTTTCTTAATTCATTTCGAATTAATCGTGGTCCCAGCCGAAACCGCTTGTCAACACAAAGTGGACTAGACCACCCGATTCAGCAGCGCCTGGAACCGGGGCGCCCAGGTTCGGGCGATCGGCTCGGTCGCGGCGCCGATGGCCACGGCCCAGGGCCCGGCGGTGCCGATGATGATGCGCGGCTGCGTCCGGCCCTGCCGGTCGGCCAGGGACGGCAGCAGCGGCTCCATCGCCGCGCCCAGCCGGGCCAGCAGCGGCTCGGAGAACTGGCCGCCCAGCACGATCGCCTCCGGATCGAACAGCGTCTCCACCAGATGCACCGCGGCCCGTAGCCGGACGGCCGCCATCCCGATCCATTCCGTCAGCGCCGGCTCGTCGCGCTTGCGGATGCCCTCCAGCCGGTCGTGCAGGTCGGCGATGTCCGGGTCCAGGCCGAGATGGCGGGCGACGGCGTGGAGCGAGACCAGCTCCTCCAGCGTGGCGTCCGGCATGTCGGCGGGCGCCGGCCCGCCGAACATCCCGGCGGGCAGCGTGCCGATCTCGCCGGCATTGCGGGCGGCGCCGCGGATCACCTCGCCCTCGATCACGATCGCGGCGCCGAGCCCCTGGCCGATGAAGAGTTGGACGAAGTTCTCCAGCCCGCGCGCGGCGCCGGCCATGCGCTCGCCGATCGCGGCCATGCGGGCGTCGTTCTCCAGCGACACCACCAGGCCGGTGCGGTCCATCAGGTCGGCGACATAGTCGCCCGCCGCCTCGATCCAGGCGGCGGCCCGACCGGCGACCGTCGGCGACGGCACGCCGAACGGGCCCGGCATGGCCAGGCCGATGCCGAGCAGCCGGTCGGGCGCGGTGGGGTCGATCGCGGCCAGGTCGCGCCCCAGCTCATCCACCAGCTCGGCCAGGGTCGCCTGGCGGGTCGCGGCGTCGCCGGCATGCAGCCAGCGCTTGGCCCGGCGCAGCGGCGTGCCGGACAGGTCGGAGACGACGCCGCGCACCTCGTGATGGTCGACTTAAACGATCAAGGTAGGGCTGA
>NZ_JBCNNF010000410.1:0-6158 GCF_039594555.1 Inquilinus sp. | reverse complement strand
ACGGCGCCGGCGGCATCGCCGTCGGCATGGCCACCAACATCCCGCCGCACAATCTGGGCGAGGTGATCGACGCCTGCCTGGCCACCATCGACAGCCCGGACATCTCGATCGAGGAGCTGAACCAGATCGTGCCGGGGCCGGACTTCCCGACCGGCGCCCTGATCCTCGGCCGCTCCGGCATCCGCTCGGCCGTCGCCACCGGCCGCGGCAGCGTGGTGATGCGGGCCCGGTCGTCGATCGAGGAGATCCGCAAGGACCGCGAAGCGATCATCTTCACCGAGATCCCGTTCCAGGTGAACAAGTCGCGGCTGATGGAGCGCATCGCCGAGGTCGTCAACGACAAGACGGTCGAGGGCATCGCCGAGCTGCGCGACGAGAGCGACCGCGACGGCGTGCGCATCGTGGTCGAGCTGAAGCGCGACGCCAGCGCCGATGTGGTGCTGAACCAGCTGTACCGGTCGACCCCGCTGCAGACCTCCTTCGGCGTCAACATGCTGGCGCTGCACGGCGGCCGGCCCGAGCTGCTGAACCTGAAGCAGATCATCGACGCCTTCATCGCCTTCCGCGAGGAAGTGATCACCCGGCGCACCCGCTACCTGCTGGCCCGCGCCCGCGAACGGGCCCATGTGCTGGTCGGCCTCGCCACCGCCGTCGTCAACATCGACGCGGTGATCGAGCTGATCCGCCGCGCGCCCGACCCGCAGACGGCGCGCGAGGAGCTGATGGCCACGGCCTGGCCGGCCGGCGAGATCGCGCCGCTGATTGCGCTGGTGGACGAGCCCGGCCACCCGCTGGCCGAGGACGGCACCTACCGCCTGTCCGAGATCCAGGCCCGCGCCATCCTCGACCTGCGCCTGCACCGCCTGACCGGGCTGGAGCGCGACAAGATCGGCGACGACCTGCGCGCCATCGTCGCCGAGATCCAGGAATACCTGTCGATCCTGGCGAGCCGCGAGAAGCTCCTGGAGATCATGCGTGGCGAGCTGGTCGAGATGAAGGACCAGTTCGCCACCCCGCGGAAGACCGAGATCCTCGACCTCGAATTCGAGGCCGATATCGAGGATCTGATCCAGCGCGAGGACATGGTCGTCACCGTCTCCAATGGCGGCTACATCAAGCGGGTGCCGCTGTCGACCTACCGGGCGCAGCGCCGCGGCGGCAAGGGTCGCAGCGGCATGGCGACGAAGGACGAGGATTTCGTCTCCGACCTGTTCGTCGCCAACACCCACACGCCGATGCTGTTCTTCTCCAGCCGCGGCATCGTCTACAAGCTCAAGGTCTACCGCCTGCCGGTCGGTACGCCGCAGTCGCGCGGCAAGGCAATGGTCAACATGCTGCCGCTGCAGCAGGGAGAGACCATCTCCACCGTCATGCCGCTGCCGGAGGATGAGAGCACCTGGGACCAGCTCTACGTCATGTTCGGGACGGCCAGCGGCAATGTCCGCCGCAACAGCCTGGCCGATTTCACCAGCATCAATCGCAACGGCAAGATCGCGATGAAGCTGGACGAGGGCGACAGCCTGATCGGCGTCAAGGTCTGCAGCGACGACCAGGACGTGCTGCTGGCCACCCACAGCGGCATGTGCATCCGCTTCCCGGTCACCGACGTCCGCGTCTTCAAGGGCCGCGATTCGACCGGCGTGCGCGGCATCCGCCTGGCTGAGGGCGACACCGTCATCTCGATCTCGATCCTGCATCATCTCGACGCCACGGCCGACGAGCGCGCCAACTACCTGCGCATGGCCAACGCCGCCCGCCGGGCCGAGGGCGAGGAGACCGACGGCGAGGACGGCGAGACGGTGGAGGAGCACGACCTCGACCCCGCCCGCTTCGCCGCGATGGAGGCGGGGGAGGAGTTCATCCTCACGGTCAGCGAGGAGGGCTTCGGCAAGCTCAGCTCGGCCTATGGCTACCGGCTCACCGGCCGCGGCGGCAAGGGCATCTGGGCCATGGAGATGGGCGAGAAGAACACCGCCGTGGCCGCCAGCTTCCCGATCTCGCCGAACCAGGAGATCATCCTGGTGACCGATGGCGGCCAGCTGATCCGCTGCCCAGTCTCCGACGTGCGCATCGCCGCCCGCAAGACCATGGGCGTGCGGCTGTTCAACGTCGCCGGGGGCGAGCGCGTGGTCTCCGTCGCCTCGGTGCCGGAGGAGAACGGCGAGGGTGAGGATGCGGCCGAGGACGGTTCGTCCGGCGAAGCCGATGAGGGGCAACAGGACGGCGCCGCGTCGGGCGGCGACGGCGCATAAGGAAAGCCGCACGGATGTCCAAGGCGCGCACCGGGGTCTATCCCGGCACCTTCGATCCCATCACCAAGGGCCATATGGACATCATCCAGCGGGCGACACGGATCGTCGACCACCTGGTCGTCGCCGTGGCCCGCAACGACGGCAAGGGCCCGCTGTTCTCGACCGACGAGCGGGTGGAGTTGGTGCGGGCCGACGTCGCGCCCCTGGTGGCCCAGGGGATCTCGATCGAGGTCCGCTCCTTCGACATGCTGCTGATGAACTTCGCCGCCTCGGTCGGCGCCACCACGGTGGTGCGCGGCCTGCGCGCCGTCTCGGATTTCGAGTACGAGTTCCAGATGGCCGGCATGAACGCCAAGATCAATCCGGTGATCGAGACGGTGTTCCTGATGGCGTCGGACCGCTACCAGTTCATCTCCTCGCGCTTCGTCAAGGAGATCGGCCGGCTGGGCGGCGACATCGCCCCCTTCGTCAGCCCGCTGGTGGCCAAGCGCCTGACCGAGCAGTTCGCCCGCAAGGGGATCGTCGGGGAATAACACCGAGCAGGTGTTGACCGTCGGGCGGTGCCTCCCTAATGTGCGGCCCGCCCGCCCGGACAGGTTCCGGGCCGGCAGTGTGAGCCGGTAGCTCAGTCGGTAGAGCAGAGGCCTTTTAAGCCCCTGGTCGTGGGTTCGAGTCCCACCCGGCTCACCAAATCTTTTCAAGAGGTTAGCATCTGGTGGCGTTGTCCATTCCGACACGCCGGCCTCTGCTCATTCCGACAAACCGTCAGGCCACCTGCTGCGCCGGGGCCGCCTTGCGCAGCCGGGCCCGCAGATGCGGGCAGGTGCCGCATTCGGCGATCTCCGGCAGCCGGTAGCGCAGGCAGCACAGCCGGCGCCAGCGCTTGGCCTCGCCATCCTCCTCGATGGTCTGGATCGGCTCGAACAGCGGGTTCGGCCTGCCGTCCGGCCGTTCGCGGTCGGACAGCAGCCGGCGGGCCTCGGCGGCGAGGCCGGCATCGGCCAGCGGATGGGCCGCGATCTCGCCCAGGATCCAGTCGAGATACACCGCGGCGTTGTTCCAGTAGAGCCGCGGCGCCAACCGGGTGTGCGCGGCCCAGGCGGCGATGAAGGGCTCGATATGGCCGGCGACCAGCCGGTCGAAGCGGCGGAAGGCGTCCGGCTCGCCCTCGGGCGTACCGTCATGCGCCATGCGGAAGGCGATCGGGTGGCCCTCCGGCGCCCGGATCACCCCGATCTCCGCCAGGGCGATCGGGAAGCGCCGGCCAAGCAGCAGGCTGGCCGCCATCACCGGCGGCAGCAGCCGGGCGAAGTACCATTGCGACCAGAAGGAGGCGACGGCCCGCCGGTCCGCGCCGGGATACTGGCCGGCATAGTCGTCCAGCACCCGGTCGATCGCCGCCGGGTCCAGCAGGCTGCGGCCGGGCAGGGCCGGGCGGTCGTCGTCCGGCAGCACCACAGCCTCGCCGCAATGCGCCAGATCGCCGGTGAAGACCGGCCGCAGGATCTCGATCATCGCCGTTGGCCAAGAATGCGTGTCATTCGCAACTGGCTATCGCAATCGAGCGGCGGCCGCAATCCCGTGATTCCGGAGAGGGGCGCTCAGCGACGGCGCAGGTCGCGCCCGTCCAGCGTCACATTGGCGTCGGGGTCCAGCCGCCGCTCCTCGATCCGCAGCTCCGCCGCGCGCTCAATGCCGGAGCGGTGGTGGTGGTAGATCTCGACAGCTTCCGCCGGCGTCGGCCGGTGCCCGAGCAGCGAGCGCAGCGCCGCCGCCGGCAGGAACACCCGGCCGGCATAGTCGCCGACCTCGACCCCGAACTCGACCGCCTGGCGCGCCTCGTTCCAGGCGGCGTCGTCGGGAAAGGTGAAGATCGGGCGGGCCATGGCGCCTTCTACCAGCCCGCCGCCCGACGCCGCAACGCCGGGCCCGCGCAGATCGCGGCGACCTCCGGGGTCGGCCCTACTTCTCGGTCAGGAACTTGACGACCGCGCCGTTGAACTCCTTCGGGTTCTGCAGCATGCCGAAATGGCTGACATTCGGCAGGATGTGCAGCTCGGCGCCCGGAATGGTGCGGGCCAGGTATTCGGTGTGCTCGCGCTTGATGCCCTCGTCATGCTCACCATCGGCGATCGCGAAGCGAACCTTGATGCCGCGCAGCTGGTCGGCGGTGAAGTCGGGCTGGGTCGCCCACATCTGCGAGATCTGCTGCAGGAACGCGTCATACTGGTCCGGCGTCTTCGACAGCGCCTTGTACTCGGTGCCGGCGCGCTCGATGAAGGCGGCGAAGGTCGGGTTCTTGTCGAAATCGGGCTTCAGCCCGGTCAGGTCGGAATTGGCGCCATAGGCGTAGACGCGGTTCAGCCGCTCCGGATGGTGGATGGCGATGTCCAGGCCGATGATGCCGCCGTCGCTCCAGCCCACCAGGTCGGCCTTCTGGATCTTGAGATAGTCCAGCAGCGCCAGCACGTCCGACGACATCAGGTCGTAGCTGTAGGGCTGGGCCGAGCGGGTGCTGCGGCCATGGCCGCGGCTGTCGGCGACGATCACCTGGAAGTGATGCTTCACCAAGTCCGGGATCAGGTAGTTCCAGTAGTCGGAGTTCGACAGCCCGCCATGCAGCAGGATCACCGGCTGACCCTTGCCGTAGACGGCGTAGTACATCTGGATGTCGTTGACCGGCGCCATGCCGCTGCTGTCGGCCTTCGGCGCCGGGCCCAGGGCCGGCAGGGTCTGCCACTCCTCTGCAGCCTGCGCCTGGGTGGTGGCCGCCTGGGCCAGAAGGGCCGGGACCGCCAGGCCGAGGCCGATGGCGACCGCCGCGCACCGCAGTACGCTTCCCACAGTTCGGCGCATGTCCATTCCTCTCACGCTGATGTGAATTCGCCGGATATCACAGCGAGAGGATGATGCTAGCACCGGACCGCAGCGCGGCGCGACGGCCGCAACGTTGCGGTTGCAACCTGGGCGCGGCTGCTCAGCCGGTCTTCGGCACCATGCCGCGGACGGCCTCCAGTCCGCTCTGGAGGAAGCGGTCGGACAGCGCCTCGTCGGACGCGCCGCGGGCCAGGATCAGGGCGCCGACCATGGTCGCGACCGCCTGTGGCGCCTTGGCAGGGTCGCCGCCATCGGCGGTGATCGCCGCCTCGGCGATCTCCACCAGGCCGTGCAGCCCCTGGGTGAATTCGGCACGGGTCTCGGCCGGGTGACGCGCGATCTCCGGCCCGATCGCGGCGGCGATGCAGCCATGTCCCGGATGGTCGCGATGGGCCGTCGACAGGTAGGATTCGGCCATCGCCGCCAGCCGCTCTCCCGGCGGCCGCTGCTCGATGGTCTTGCGCATCCGGGCCCGGCTCTCGCCGAAGCCCTCGGCGCAGGCGGCGGCCACCAGCGCCTCCTTCGACGGGAAATGCGCGTAGAAGCCGCCATGGGTCAGCCCGGCATCAGCCATCAGCGCGGCCACGCCCGTCGCCTCCACCCCATCCTCGCGGAAGCGTCTGGCGGCGGTGCGGATGATCCGCTGGCGGGTCTCCTGCTTGTGGTCCTTGCTGTAGCGCATGCCGGCCTCCCGGTAAGCCGCGCGTCGGCGGCGGCGATTGCCTTTTTAGATGATGATTATAATATTGTGTCTATCATATAACGTGCCAAGAGGACATCGATGTCCGCCGAAGATCCCGTCGTCATCGTCGGGTCCGCCCGCACTCCGCTCGGCCGCTTCCGCGGCGCCCTGTCGCCGCTGGCCGCGCCGCAGCTGGGGGGCGCTGCTGTCGCCGCCGCCGTGGCCCGGGCCTGTGTCGCTCCCGCCCAGGTCGACGAGTCGATCTTCGGTTGCGTGCTGCCGGCGGGGCAGGGCCAGGCGCCCGCGCGCCAGGCGGCCCGCGGCGCCGGCAGGCCCGGCGCGCCCGG
>NZ_JBCNNF010000041.1:0-28038 GCF_039594555.1 Inquilinus sp. | reverse complement strand
GCGGGTGTCGCCGGTCAGGTCGATCGCCGCGACGTAGCGGTCGTCCCGCATCTCGACATGCTGCGTGTCCGACAGCGTGTCGGCGATGTCGCCCAGCTGCGCGCCCTTGCCGACCGACGGGTTCTCGATCTCCAGCCCCGCCGGCAGCAGGTCCACCACCAGCGCCTGGTGGTCCAGGTCGTCGGTGGCCCGGCCGCGCAGCAGCACGGTGACCAGGTCGCCCTGCTTCACCGCCGTCTTGGCCGGAT
Organism: Inquilinus sp.; assembly: GCF_039594555.1. Lineage (GTDB taxonomy): Bacteria > Pseudomonadota > Alphaproteobacteria > DSM-16000 > Inquilinaceae > Inquilinus. The sequence goes on along the minus strand of NZ_JBCNNF010000041.1, from coordinate 27,790 downwards.
CGAAGGGCCGACCGTCGCGGTCGAGATAGGTGCGGGTGATCTCGAAGCCGTCGCCGCCCGCCGGCAGCGGCGCCGCCGGCACGCCGCGCACCGTCAGCACCTGGCGCATCGGCCCACTGCCGGTGTTCTTCACCGGGATGCCGGCGGCCAGGGCCGGGGCGTCCGGGGTGTAGCGGTAGACGGCGCCGGGGTTGGCCACCGCCTTGCCGGCGACGTCGAGCGACAGCGGCGTGGCGCCGTCCAGCGCCGCGTCGGCCGCGATCAGCAGCCAGGTCATGTCCTGGGTGCTCCACCACTTGTCCTTGGCGAACAGGTCGGCGGCGACGTCGACCTGCTGCAGCACCGTGTCCTGTGACTGCTTGGCCTCGTGCAGCAGCGCCGCGGTGGCAGCGTGGTCACGCAGCGGCGAGCCGTAATCGCCGTAGAAATCGGCCGGCCGCTCGGTCGAGGTCGCCGCGGCGAAGGCCTTGGCGGTGCGCGCCGTGTCGCCGAACTGGGCGGCGGCCGCGGCGATCTGCGCCTGCGACACCGGGGTCTGGTACTTCGGCAGGCAGTTGTCGACGTAGTAGCGCATGGTGCCGACATCGCCGCCGCCGGCCCGGGCCACGACATACAGCGCATAGGCGCTGGCCGGGGTGCATTCCGACCGCGCCTCGTACCAGTCGAGGTAGTTCGACAGAAACTTGATGCCGCGCTGATATGCCCGCTCCGGGATGCGGTAGCCGCCCTCGGCCCGCGCCCGGGTCAGGAAGTCGAGCGCATAGGCCGACAGATACGGGTTGGCGTCGCCGAAGGGAGACCACATGCCGAAGCCGCCGGCCGGCTGCTGCGCCGTCATGATCCGGTCGATCGCGCCCTGCACCTTGCGGTGCGCGTCGTCCGGCTTGAAGCTGCTGTCGATCTTCTCCGCCACCTTGGCGACGTAGAGCAGCGGCAGGGCCTTGCTGGTGGTCTGCTCGACGCAGCCATAGGGGTAGTCATCCAGCGCCTTCAGCAGGCCCGGTATGTCGAAGGTCGGGCGGGTGGAGAAGCTGGCGAAGACCTGCACGGTGTCGGGCAGGAAGCCCTTCACCAGGTCGGCGTTCAGCACCACCGACTGGCCGGGCTTGACCAGGGTGGCGACGCGGTCGGTGGTCAGCGCCTGGGCCGGGCGCACCGACAGGTCCCAGTCGCGGTCGCGCTGGAAGCCGTCAGGGCCGGTGACGCTGATCCTGATCTTGCCGGTTCCGGTGGCGGTTGCGGTCAGCGGGATCGCCCGCCGCGCCTCCGCCCCCGGGGCCACATTCTGCGTGAACTGGGCGGCGTCGGCGGCGACCGAGAGCGGCCCCTCGGTCGAGACGCGCACGCCGTAGTCGCCGGCCGGGCCGGACAGGTTGCGCAGCGAGAAGGTCAGCTGCGCCTGGTCCTTCGGCGCCAGGAAGCGCGGCACGCCGATCTCGGCGATCACCGGGTCCCGCACCTTCATGGCGATGGAGGCGGAGCCGAGCGAGCCCGGCGTCCAGGCCACCGCCATCAGCCGCAGTTCGCCGTCGAAATCCGGCAGGTCGAGCGGCACGGTGACGCGCCCATCGGCCCCGACCGGCAGGATGCCGCTGTAGAGCGCGACGGTGCGGGTGGAGCGCTTCGGCAGCCCGGCCATCTGCTGGGCCGCGGCGTCCCCGCCGGTGCGGACCTGGCCGCGGCGGCCGTCGCTGATGATCAGGCGGCCATAGGCGTCGCGCATCTCCACGCCCAGGGCGCGGCGGCCGAAGTAATGGTCCGCCGGGTCGGGCGACTGGAAGTCGGTGAGCAGCAGGATGCCCTCATCCACCGCCGCCAGCGTGACCCAGGCCTTCTGGCCCTGCGGCACGTCGGTGATGGTCAGTGGCAGGTCGAGATGCTGGTTCGGCTTGATCTCGGCCGGTGCGTCGATCGACACGCCCAGCACCCGCTCGGTGACGTCGATGCCGAACCAGGCGACGCCGACGGCGCGGCCGGGGCCGTGCCGCCGCTCCCCGCCCTCGCCCGAGGGGCGGAAGGCGGTGGCCAGGACATAGGCGCCGGAGCCCCAGTCGGACGAGACCGGGATTTCGACCGTGGCGCCGTCGGCCGGGACGGCGACGTCGCGCGTCTCCAGCACCCGGTCATTGGCGATGAACAGCAGCACGTCGCCGGCGAAGGGCGGCTCGATCCGCACCCGGGCGGTGTCGCCGGCCTTGTAACTGGTCTTGTCGAGCGCGACGGTCAGCTTGTCCGGGGTCGGGTTCGGATCGTCCGACACCCACCAGCCGGCATAGAAGCGGGACGAGGTGGCGCCGCCGCCCTTCGGGTCGTAGACGTCGAGGCGGAAATTGCCCCAGCCCACCGCCTGGCGGATCGCCGCCGGTGCGTTCGGAGCGACGTCGACCGTGCCTTCCGCCACCTTGCGGTCGCGGGTCACGACCTTGTAGTCCCAATGCCCGTCGGTCGAGAACCACTGGTAGTCGTGGATCTCCTCCACCAAATCCCAGCGCAGGCCCTTGATCGCGGCCGGGCGGCCGCCGGCGTCGAGGCCGATAACCTCGAAGCGGGCATCCGCGCCCTCGGCCAGCGAGCCGGAGAACAGCGGCTTCAGGCCGATCCAGGGATGCTCCTGCCGCACCGGCAGGGTCGTGGTCTCATTGGCGGTGCGGCCGCTGGAATCGAACACCGCGGTGCGCAGCTCGGCCTCGAGCGGCACGGTGGTGTCCGGCAGCGCGTCGAGCAGGATGTCGACCCGGCTCTGCCCCGCGGCGTCGGTCGCCGGGGTGGTGATCGGGCGGGTGCGGGGCGAGAAGGCGTCCTGCACCAAGCCGAACTGATAGTCGGCATAGTCCGGGAACGGCTTGGCCGCCTGGCGCAGGGTCAGGCTGGCCTCGGTGGCCAGGTCGGCCGCCGGCGCCCCGTACAGGAACTGGGCGTCGATGGTGACCGCCGCCGGCTTGGCGACCCGCAGGTCCTTGGCGTCGGTCTTCAGGTCGACGCGGATCCGCGCCGGCACGAAATCCTCGACCTGGAACGGGGTGCTGCCGATCGCCTGGCCCTTCGGGTCGACATAGGCTTCGGCGGTCCAGGTGCCGGTATAGGCGCTGTCGGCCAGCGGCACGTCGATGCTGTAGGAGCCGCCGCCCTGGTCCAATGCCTGCTGGACCTGGGCCTCGACCCCGTCCGGCCGGCTGATCTTGATGGTCAGCGGCACGCCGTCGATCGCCGCCGCGCGCTCGTTGCGCAGCAGCGTGGTCAGGTGCACCGTCTCGCCCGGGCGATAGACGCCGCGCTCCGGATACAGGAAGGCGTCGAGCGGCCCCGGCTCCGCCCGGCCGCTGACGCCGCGGTCGGACAGGTCGAAGGCCGGACCGGTCAGCTCGAGGAAGGTGAAGTCGCCGGAGCCGTAGGCGTAGACCGCCGCCGGCCGGTTGCCGCCCTGCCCGGCCATCACCCCGGCCGGAAAGGTGGCGAGGCCGCCGGCATCGGACTCGGCCTCGCCCAGCACCGTGTTGTTGCGGGCGATCAGCGCCAGCTTGACGCCGGACTGGGCCTTGGCCGAGGACAGCGAACGCGCCGCCACGGTCAGCCCCTGCTGGCCGGAGAAGGTGGCGAGGCCGAGATCGGTGACCACGATCCACTGCGTGCCCGGGGTCTGGTAGCTGCCGCCGCCCTCCTCGTCGTCGCCGGAGGCGGCGGTCTTGGCGTCGACCGCCGACAGCAGGTAGACGCCGGGCTTCGGCTGCGGCAGCACCGTGTCCATCGGCACGCCGGTCACCACCGCCTTGTTGGTCTCGCTGTCGACCGGCATGGTGCCGGTCCACACCTCCTCGCCCGCATCCTGGGCCAGGCTGTCGACGTCGTAGCTCTCCAGCATCTGGCCGATGCGGCCCTGGGCCACCTGGTCGATCAGGTTGCGGTCGTTGATGCGCAGCAGCCGCAGCTTGACCTCGGAGACGTTGACCGTGGTCACCGGCACCGTGCCCTCGCCGCCCTTCGGCAGGACATAGGCGCTGCCGCGGAACACCACGCTGGCCGGGCGGTCGTCGACCGTCAGGTCGAAGCTGTCATCGGCCTCCAACACGTCGCCGTCGACCGACTTGATGCCGGCCAGCAGCGTCACCGAATAGGTCTGGCCGAAGGACACGCCCTCGAGGCACAGCTGCCGGTCCGACGGGATCACCTCGACCGGCACCGCCGGTTCGATCCTGACGTAATCGGAGTAGCGGACGGTGCGGCCGTCGACGATCGGATCGGAGAAATCGGCGCAGAGCTGCGGCGCGTCGCGGTCGTTCTGGACATAGGTCGAGGTGACGCGGAAGCCGTACTGCTCGCGCAGGTTGTTGGCGTATTCGGTGTTGTCGTCGCTCGGCGCCAGCTTCGCACCCTCGGCGGCGACCTTGATCGCCTCGCGGCCCTTGTCCTGCTGCTCCAGCCCATGGGCCAGCAGGATCAGCGCGGCGCCGCGCAGCTTGTCGGTGGCGGCGTTCTCATAGGCGGCATAGGCGGCGCTGAGCGCGTTCTGCGACGAGGAGTCGGTCTGCTGCAGCGCCTGGGCCAGCCCGTACCAGGCGCCGGCATCGGTGGGCCGCTGGCCGAGGATCAGCTGGTAGGCGTTGACCGCGTCGTCCCAGCGCTCGCCCTGGACGGCGTCGGCGGCGCGGGCCCGAAGCGACTTCAGGTCGGCCCGCTGGTCCGGCGGGGTGGCGCTGGCCTGCTGCTCGAGCTTCTTGGCGAAGGCGGCCATGCTGGCGGCGAGGCCCGGCGCTTCGTAGGCCGACGCGGCGGGAGGCAGGGCCAGCGTGGCCGTCAACAACGCCGCCGCCGCGGCAAAGGTGGCGAAACGCAACTTCAAAGCCATGGCGACCCCCGTCGTCTCACCCCGGCCAAGCCGGGACTCGGCCACAGACTATACGCCCGATCGCGTCGAAACCATGACGCAGGCGAGGCAACGGATCTGCCCTCCCGCCAGCGCAGCGACACGACTATGATCCCCCGTCCTTCGCGGAGTCCCTGATGATTCGACCCCTGGCGATCCTGCTGCCGCTGCTGTTGCCCGCCGCCGTCCTGGCCGCCGATGCGCTGACCGGCGCGCAGATTCAGGCCCGGATCGTCGGCAACACGGTGGAGGGCACGGCCGGCGACGTCGAGTACACCGAGTTCTATGCCACGGACGGCACCATCCACGGGCTGGGCGATGACGGGCCCTATGCCGGGCAGTGGACGATCGAGAACGACCACATGTGCTTCGACCTGGGCGAGACCAAGGAATGCGACAAGATCCAGTTGGACGGCAGCAAGATCCAGCTGTTCGGCGATGACGGGTCGCTGGTCGCAGTCGGCGAATTGAAGCCGGGCAATCCGGGGAACCTCTAGGATTCCGGCGACGGATCCGGCCGGGAGTTCTCGCCGCGGACCTTGTCCCGCGCCGCCTTCAGGTCGCGGACCGGCGGCGTGCCGAACATCCGGCCGTATTCCCGGGTGAACTGCGACACGCTTTCATAGCCGACCGCGAAGGCGGCGCTGCCGGCCGACGCGCCCTCGGCCAGCATCAGCCGGCGCGCCTCGATCAGCCGCAGCTGCTTCTGGAACTGCAGCGGCGACAGAGAGGTCACGGCGCGGAAGTGCTGGTGGAAGGATGACGGGCTCATCCCCGCCGCCGCCGCCAGGCGGCCGACCGGCAGAGGCCGCGCGAACTCCGCCCGCAGCAGCGCCACCGCGCGCGCCACGCGCTGCGCGGGGCCGCCCGGCCAGCCGAGGCGCCGGATCGCCGCCCCGTGCCGGCCCGCCAGGAGCCAGTAATGCATCTCGCGCACCAGCTGCGCCTGCAGCACCGGGACCGCCGCCGGCCGATCCAGCAGCCGCATCAGCCGCAGCGCCGCGTCGGCCACCTCGGTGTCGGTCGCCTCGATCCGCACCGGCGCATGGTCGGTTGCCGGCGCGCCTTTCATCTGTGCCGCCAGATCCGCGATCACGGCCGCATCCAGCTCCAGCACCAGCGAGAGATAAGGCGCGGCGCGGCTGGCCCGGGTGACCTGGCTGACGGTCGGGACATCCGCCGCGATCAGCAGCGTGTCGCCGGCGGCGAAGGTGAAGCCCTGCGCCCCCATGGTGACGTGCTTGCTGCCCTGCACCACGAGGCAGGCCAGCGGCCGGGGAATGGCATAGTCGAGGCCGCTGGGCGCGGCCGCGCGCATGATCGTGAGGCCGGGGATCGGGGTCTGCGCCGTGCCGGCCGCGTCGGCATGGGCGTCCGCATAGCGCCGGACGGCATCGAGCAGCAGGGTCATGGGGCAAGCCTAACTCAGCCTGGCCGGCCACGGCGCCGGATTCGGAGAATCAGGCAAGGAACGACGAGGTTCCGGCAACAACGGCCGACTCCTTGTCCCGATATCGGAGCGGTCATCCACAGGAGCACGACCATGACCAAGATCGCTCTCGTCACCGGCGGCAGCCGGGGCCTCGGCCGCAACACCGCGCTGAGCATCGCCCGCCGCGGCGGCGACGTCATCCTCACCTATCGCAACGGCGCCGCGGACGCCGAGACCGCGGCCGCCGAGATCCGGGCAGCGGGGCGCAAGGCGGCCGTGCTACAGCTGGACACCGGCGACGTCGCGGCCTTCGCGGCCTTTGCCGAGCAACTGCGGACGGTCCTGCGCGAGACCTGGGGGCGCGAGACCTTCGACCATCTCGTCAACAATGCCGGCCATGGCGACCACGCCCTGATCGGCCAGACCACCGAGGCGCAGTTCGACGGGCTGGTCAACGTCCACTTCAAGGGCGTCTATTTCCTGACCCAGGCGCTGCTGCCGCTGATCGCGGATGGCGGCCGCATCGTCAACCTGTCCTCCGGCCTGACCCGGACGACGTTCCCCGGCTATGCCGCCTATGCCGCGGTGAAGGGCGCGGTCGAGGTGCTGACCCGCTACATGGCGCGGGAGCTGGGTGGCCGCGGCATCGCGGTTAACACCGTGGCGCCGGGCGCAATCGAGACCGATTTCGGCGGCGGCGCCGTGCGCGACAATCCGGAGATCAACAAGGTCTTCGCCGGGATGACCGCGCTGGGCCGCGCCGGCCTGCCCGACGACATCGGACCGATGATCGCGAGCCTGCTGACCGAGGAGAACCGCTGGGTCAATGCCCAGCGGATCGAAGTCTCCGGCGGTCAGGGGATTTAACCATCCATCCCTGTCATTGCCGGGCTTGACCCGGCAATGACAGGGGCCACCCGGACCGGCCTCGACTTTTCTGGATGCCCGGGTCGAGCCCGGGCATGACAGCTTTGGGAAGCGCTACGCCCCCTTCAGCTGCCGCTCGCGGTAGTAGATGAACAGGCCGGAGGCGATGATCACCAGGTTGCCGATGATGATGGTCGGCGTCGGCACGTCGCCCCACACCGCCCAGCCCAAGGCCGCGGCGATGACGATGGTGGAGTACTGGTAGGGCGCGACCACCGCGGCCGGGGCCAGCGACAGCGCCTTGTTCATGCACAGATGCGCGCCCATCGCCACCACCCCGAGGCCCAGCAGCAGCGCCCAGTCGAAGCCGGTCGGCGGCACCCAGGCGAAGGGCACGGTGGCCGCGCCGGCCAGGCCGGTGCCGACGACCTGGTAGGTGATCAGGCCCAGGCCGCCGGTGTGGCGGACGCGGCGGGTGACGATCAGGACCAGGCTGAACAGCGTGGCGCCGGCCAGCGCGACCAGGGCCGAGGCGGACAGCGCCGCCCCGGTCGGGCGCAGCACGATCAGCACGCCGACGAAGCCGATCAGCACCGCCGCCCAGCGCCGCGGCCCGACCTTCTCGCCCAGCAGCGGCACCGACAGCGCCGTGACGATCAGCGGCGCGGCCATGTAGAAGGTCATGACGTCGGCCAGCGGCAGGCCGCGCACGGCGAAGTAGAAGGTCGCGACCTCCAGCGCCATCAGGGTGACGCGCAGCAGGTTCATCCAGGGCTGGTCGGGCGTCAGCAGGCCGCGGATGCCGCGGATGATCCAGGGCAGCAGCAGGACGAAGGCGCCGATACTGCGGATCAGGAGCACCTGGCCGACCGTGTAGTCGGCCACCAGCCACTTGCCCAGCGCGTCGTTGAAGGTGAACAGCGACATGCCGAGGAAGAACAGCAGGATGCCGGTCCCGTGACCGCCTTCCGCCCCGTCCAGCTTCTGGGCGCCGATCGCCGCCATTCCCGCGTTTCCCCCATCCGTTCGCTTCTCTCTGCCCGAGGAATTTGTCGGACAGAAGCGGAAAGGCCGGAGGGCGGGCATGCAGGGGCGTGGGGGACGGCCGATGGGCCGGCTCTCCCCCTCACCCTCCCACGCGCTTCGCGCGCGGGCCCCTCCCTCTCCCCGAGGAGAGGGCAAGCTGAGCCGCGCCCCGTTTCACCTCTCCTTGGGGAGAGGTCGAAATCGCGCAGCGATTTCGGGTGAGGGGGTGCGGCCTCTCAGCCCGAACCGGCCTCACGCCGCCTGCCCCAGCCCCTGCTTCGCCTCGTCGATCCAGGCCTTGTTGATGGCGCGGTAGCTGCGGGTCGACTTGCCGGCGCGGGTCAGGATCTCGCGCCACAGCGTCTCGGCCGCAGCATGGTCGCCGCGCTCGGCCTCGGCCCGGGCCAGCCAGGCGCGGACCTCCTCGCCGGCAAAGACCGGCAGCAGCTGGCGCAGCAGCGCGATGCCGTCGTCATAGCGGCCCATCATGCACAGCGCCCGGGCATGCACCAGGCGGCGCTTGGAATCCGCGGCCTCGGGGTTGGTCTCCGCCACCTCGTCCAGCACGTCGATCGCGTCCGCTGGCCGGCCCAGCATCAGCAAGGCCTCGGCCCGCAGCCGGCCGAAGGTCGGGTCGTCGGCATGCAGCCCGACCATCGACTCCTCCAGCAGCGGCAGCGCGTCGGCGGGCCGGCCGAGATGCAGCAACTCCTCGGCCAGCGGCACCTTGTTGGCGGTGGTCGGCAGGTCCTCATGCGCCTGACGCAGCGCGCGCAGCCGCCGCTCCGGGTCGACCGAATCGACCAGCTGCTTCCGGGCGTCGCGCACCGGCCGCAGGTTCAGCCATTCCGGCAGCAGCTCGACCAGGATATAGGCGGCAATGCCCAGCCCTGGCGCGAACAGCAGGATGTAGAACCAGATGTTCGACCGCCCGGTGCGCAGCGCATGCACCAGGAAGCCGAGCTGGCAGGCATAGATCAGAATGCCGAGATACGGCATGGCCGGTCCCCCTCGAACCCCGCCCCCTCGAATCCCCGAGGAGTTATCCGAAATTCGAGGGAACCGTCAACGCAGCGAAGCGGACCGCAGTCCTGCGGAGGAATTGCCGCCCCTTTCTATCCTTGCCGGGCTTCACCCACAGGCATCCGGTTCAGGAGGAAGCGATAGTCAAGCCGAGTTCAGCTCAGGCTCTCGTTCTATTTCATTGTCATCCTCGGGCTTGACCCGAGGATCCAGGGGCTTTCAGAGCAGCTCTCCGTGGCCCCTGGATTGCCGCGTCAAGCCCGGCAATGACAGACAATGGAAAGGGCAATGTCCTTCTTGTCGGCACTGCCCGTCCGAAATCGCCTCAGGCCTTGCGCTCGACCACGAAATGGGCGACGGCGCGCAGCGCATCGGCCCGGTCGCCGAACACGTCGAGGTGGCGGCAGGCCTGGTCGACCAGCATCCGGGCCTGGGATTCGGCGCGCTCCAGCCCGAGGATCGAGACGAAGGTGGCCTTGCCGGCCGCCTGGTCCTTGCCCGGGGTCTTGCCGATCTCCTCGGCCCGGCCGCGGACGTCGAGCAGGTCGTCGGCAATCTGGAAGGCCAGGCCCATGTCATGGGCATAGGCCTGCAGCGCGCCGCGCCGCGAATCCTCGACCTTGCCGAGGATCGCCCCGGCCTCGCAGGAGAACTCGAACAGCGCGCCGGTCTTCAGCCGCTGCAGCCGGGTGATGGCGCCGATCTCGGTCAGCGGCGTCTGCTCGGCCTGCATGTCCAGCGCCTGGCCGCCGACCATGCCGGCGGCGCCGGACGCGCGGGCCAGGGCGGTGACCAGGGCGATGCGGACCTTCGGGTCGGCATGGGTCTCGGCGTCGGCCAGCACCTCGAAGGCCTGGGTCAGCAGCGCGTCGCCGGCCAGGATCGCGGTGGCCTCGTCATAGGCCTTGTGGGTGGTCGGCTTGCCGCGGCGCAGATCGTCATTGTCCATCGCCGGCAGGTCGTCATGCACCAGCGAGTAGCAATGGATCATCTCCACCGCCGCGCCGACGCGCAGCGCGCAGCTCTCGGCCACGCCGAACAGCCGCGCGGACGACACCACCAGGAAGGGGCGCAGCCGCTTGCCGCCGCCCAGCGAGGCGTAGCGGATGGCCTCGGCCAGCGGCGGCTCGCCCGGCTGCGGCTTGGGCAGGACACGGTCCAGGACGCGCTCAACCTGCGCGCCCGTCTCGGCCATGGCTTTGCTCAGATCAATCGACAAGACACGGCCTCAATCGAAAGTCGCGGGTTTGGCGGTGACGGTGCCGTCGGCGGCGCGCGAGATCGTCTCGACCCGCGCCTGCGCCTCGCGCAGCTTGGCCTCGCAATGGGCGCGAAGCAAGGCGCCGCGCTCATAGGCCTTTATGTTGTCGTCGAGCTTGCCCTGCCCGGCCTCGAGCTGGCGCACGATGGTTTCCAGCTCGGCGAGGGCGTCCTCGAAGCTCAGGCCCGCGATGTCGGCGGGGATCGGTCGATCGGCCATGGGCTGTCCGTTCTCATTCGGGCGGCGACAATAGGCGCGGCGGTGGAAAGAGGCAACCGGCGGTCAGCCGTTCTCGGCGAGCACCCGGCCGGCGAGGTAGAGCGAGCCGCAGATCAGCACCCGGCCGGGCTGGTCGCCGGGGCGGGAAGCGGCGGCGACGCCGGCGGCCACGTCCTCAGCGGCGGCGGCATCGGCCAGGCCGACGGCGCGGGCATGCCCGGCCACGGCCTCGGCCAGCAGGCTGGCGTCCTCCCCCGGGATCCGGACGGTGCGGATCGACCGGGCAAAGGGGGCGAGCGGCCGCAGGAACTCCTGCGGCTGCTTGCTCTCCAGCATGCCGCAGACCAGGTGCAGCGGCCGCGGATCGAGGCCGCCGAGCCACTGCCCCAGCACCTCGCCGGCGCTGTCGTTGTGGCCGCCGTCCAGCCACAGCTCCCAGCCCGGCGGCAGCAGGGCGGCGAGCGGGCCGCGGGCCAGGCGCTGCAGCCGCGCCGGCCATTCGACCGAAGCGAGGCCGCGGCGTACGGCATCCTCCGGGATGTCGAAGCCGGTGAGGAGATCGCGCAGCCGGATCGCGGTGGCGGCATTGGCGAACTGGTGGTCGCCGGGCAGGCCCGGGCGCGGATAGGGCCGCTCGCCGCCCTGGGCCACGCGCACGACGAAGCCGTCCGGCGCCGGCTCGACCGACCAGTCGCGGCCGGCGAGGTGCAGCGGCGCGCCGGCCGATTCGATGTCGCGGGTCAGCACCGCCACCGCCGCGTCGCTCTTCTGCGGCGCCACCACCATGGGCACGCCGGGCTTGGTGATGGCCGCCTTCTCCGCCGCGATCGCCTCGATCGTGTCGCCCAGGAACTGCATGTGGTCCATGGACAGGCGGGTGATCGCGGTGGCGGCCGGGCGCGGCACCACATTGGTGCTGTCGTAGCGGCCGCCGAGCCCGACCTCGAGCAGCACGATATCGGCCGGCACCTCGGCGAAGGCCAGGAAGGCGGCGGCGGTCGTGGCCTCGAAGAAGGTCACCGGCTGGCCGGCATTGGCGGCCTCGACCCGCTCCAGCAGGTCGACCAGGGCGGCGCTGCCGATCAGCGACCCGGCCAGGCGGATGCGCTCGTGGAACCGCACCAGATGCGGCGAGGTGTAGACATGGACGCGGTAGCCCGCCTGCTCCAGGAAGGCACGCAGGAAGGCGGTGGTCGATCCCTTGCCGTTGGTGCCGCCGACATGGACGACCGGCGGCAGGCGCAGCTGCGGGTTCCCCAGCGCGGCCAGCAGCCTTTCGGTGCGGCCCAGCGACAGGTCGATCCGCTTCGGATGCAGATGGGTCAGCCGGTCGAGCGCGGCCTCGACCGCTGCCGCCTGGGCCGCCTCCGCGTCAGGCACGATAGGCCGGCTCGCCCTCGATCGCGGCCGCGGCGGCCAGGTCGGCGGGGTCGACCACGATCTCGACCGGGGCCGGACGGGCGCCGCCCATCAGGTGGCCGAGGGTGCGGATCAGCGTCTCGCGAAGGTCCTTGCGCACCACCACCACGTCGACCATGCCGTGGTCCAGCAGGTATTCGGCGCGCTGGAAGCCCTCCGGCAGGGTCTCGCGAATCGTCTCCTCGATCACCCGGGCGCCGGCGAAGCCGATCTGCGAGCCGCGCTCGGCGATGTGGATGTCGCCCAGCATGGCGAAGGAGGCGGTGACGCCACCCGTGGTCGGGTCGGTCAGCACCACGATATAGGGCAGGCCGGCGTCCTTGACCTGCTCGACCGCGATGATCGAGCGCGGCATCTGCATCAGCGACAGGATGCCTTCTTGCATGCGGGCGCCGCCCGAGGCCGGCACCACCACCAGCGGCGCGTGCTGCATCACCGCCAGCTTGGCGGCGGCGACCAGCCCCTCGCCTACCGCCATGCCCATCGACCCGCCCATGAAGCTGAAGTCGAAGGCGGCGATCACGGTGTCCTGCCCGCCCATCTTGCCATGGGCGACAACGATGGCGTCGCTGGCGCCGGTCTTGGTCTGCGCCTTCTTCAGCCGGTCGGTGTAGCGCTCGGTATCGCGGAACTTGAGCGGGTCCACGGCCGGCTTCGGCAGCTCGATGGTCTCGTACTTGCCGTCGTCGAACAGCATGGCCAGCCGCTTGGTCGGCGACAGGCGCATGTGGTGGCCGCAATGCTGGCAGACATGGAGGTTGGCCTCCAGGTCGCGATGGAACAGCATCGCCTCGCAGTTCGGGCACTTCGTCCACAGATTGTCCGGCGTCTCCGGCCGGGACGAGACGAGGGCCCGGATCTTCGGGCGGATGTAGTTGGTCAGCCAGTTCATGGCGCGGTTGTCCGCCTTTCGGCCCGGCGCGTCAAGATGAGGGCGCGAAGTCCTGGCACGGCGGCTTCATGCCGCAAGCCTCGGGTTCGCGGCGCCACGAACCTAGGGCTTGGGTGGCAGGACGACGTCGGGGGGCTTCGCCGAAATCTGCCGCACGACCTCCGCCAGCGTCGTCGGGCAACAGTCGACGAACCACCCCTTCCGCTCCGCGCCGCCGGAGATTTGAGCAACCGAGACATAGTGCGCGATCCCCCCTTGCTCCAGCGCCACCAGCCACAGATCGCCGGCATGGCCGGCGGTGATGAAGCGGCGCATCGGCTTATCGCCGATGACCACGTCGGTCACATTGAAGGGTTGGCCCCGCTCGGCGATGCCGTCATTCCCGGATGCGTCAGCCTGGATCGCCTTCCGAATCGCGGCCGGAAGTGCTGCGAGCGACGTGACCTCGCGCAACTGGTGGCCCTGCCAGGATACGGCAGGCCCCGATGGGGCTTCCGCAAGCTCGGGCTTGGCTCGAGGCCCCTGGGCGACGGGCGTCGCCGCACAGGCCGCGAGCGCGACGATCAGGACGGCGGCACCGACACAGCCCCTCATCACCATGGCAGCCCCTCCCGGCGAGCACAGACTACCGTCAGGAGGCGCCGCCATTGTGGCGCAACGATGGAGGCCGCCTCAGCGCGCCCCGCGGACGCCCTCGGCCAGGCGGCGGACCAGGGCCAGCGGCGATTCGACCGTCGCCACGGTCGGGCGGCCGTCGGCGTGCAGCGAGTGCCGGATCTCCTCGACGATGGCCGAGCCGACCACCGCCGCGTCGGCGATGCGGGCGATCGCGGCCGCGGCCTCCGGCGTCCTGATGCCGAAACCCACGGCCACCGGCAGGTCGGTATGGCGCTTCAACCGGTCGATCGCCGGCTGCACCGCCGCCGCATCGGCCGCGGCCGCGCCGGTGATGCCGGTGACCGAGACGTAGTAGATGAAGCCCGAGGTGTTCTTCAGCACCGCCGGCAGCCGGGCGTCGTCGGTGGTCGGCGTCGCCAGGCGGATGAAATCGATCCCCGCCGCCAGCGCCGGCAGGCACAGCTCGGCATCCTCCTCCGGCGGCAGGTCGACCACGATCAACCCGTCCACACCGGCGGCCTTGGCGTCGGCCAGGAAGCGCTCGACGCCATAGGAGTAGATCGGGTTGTAATAGCCCATCAGCACGATCGGGGTCGTGTCGTCGCCCTGGCGGAAGCGGCGGACCAGCTCCAGCGTCTTCGGCAGCGTCATGCCGGCGGCCAGTGCCCGCAGCCCGGCCGCCTGGATCGCCGGGCCGTCGGCCATCGGGTCGGTGAAGGGCATGCCGATCTCGATCAGGTCGGCGCCGGCCTTGGGCAGGCCCTCCAGGATCCTGAAGCTGCTCTCGGTGTCCGGGTCGCCGGCGGTGACGAAGGCCACGAGGGCCGCCCGGTTCTGCGCCTTCAACTCGGCGAAGCGCGCGGTGATGCGGGTCATCAGATCTGCACTCCGAGCGCGTCGGCGACGGTGAAGATGTCCTTGTCGCCGCGGCCGCTGAGGCACATGACGAGCAGGTTGTCCGTGGGCAGGCCGGGCGCGATCTTCATCACATGCGCCAGGGCATGCGCCGATTCGAGTGCCGGGATGATGCCTTCGAGCCGGGCGCAGAGCTGGAACGCCTCCAGCGCCTCCTTGTCGGTCACGGCGGCGTATTTGACGCGGCCGATGTCGTTCAGCCAAGCATGCTCCGGCCCGATGCCGGGATAGTCGAGGCCGGCGGAGATCGAATGCGCCTCCTCGATCTGGCCGTCCTCGGTCTGCAGCAGATAGGTGCGGTTGCCGTGCAGCACGCCCGGGCGGCCGCCGGTCAGCGACGCCGCGTGCTTGCCGGTCTCGACGCCATGGCCCGCGGCCTCGACGCCGTGGATCGCGATCTCCGGCATGTCGAGGAAGGGATGGAACAGGCCGATGGCGTTGGACCCGCCGCCGACCGCCGCCACCAGCGTGTCCGGCATGCGGCCCTCGGCCTGCATGATCTGCTCGCGCGTCTCGTTGCCGATCACCGACTGGAAGTCGCGCACCATGGCCGGGTACGGGTGCGGGCCGGCCACCGTGCCGATGATGTAGAAGGTGTCCTCGACATTGGTGACCCAGTCGCGCAGGGCCTCGTTCATCGCGTCCTTCAGCGTGCGGCTGCCGGAGACGACGGGGATAACCTCGGCGCCCAGCAGCTTCATCCGGAACACGTTCGGCTTCTGCCGCTCGATGTCGACCTCGCCCATGTAGATGGTGCAGGGCAGGCCGAACAGGGCGCAGACCGTGGCGGTGGCGACGCCGTGCTGACCGGCGCCGGTCTCGGCGATGATCCGGGTCTTGCCCATGCGCCGGGCCAGCAGCACCTGGCCCATGCAGTTGTTGATCTTGTGCGCGCCGGTGTGGTTCAGCTCCTCGCGCTTGAAGTAGACGCGGGCGCCGCCGAGATGCTCGGTGATCCGCTCGGCGAAGTAGAGCGGGCTGGGCCGACCGACATAATGGGTCAGGTAATAGCGCAGCTCGCTGGCGAATTCGGCGTCCTTGCGGGCGGAGGCATAGGCCTTCTCGACCTCGAGGATCAGCGGCATCAGCGTCTCGGCGACGAAACGGCCGCCATAGAGGCCGAAGCGGCCATTCTCGTCCGGGCCCGTGCGGAAGCTGTTCGGACGGGGCTGGAAGGGTGCGGTCTCGGTCAAGCGGGGCGGCTCCCGGCGCAATCGTGGCAAGAATGGGGCGGAGGAGCCGAGACCTTAGCGGCGACCGCGCCGCGCGCCAAACATTTGTCGCGAATGCCCGGCGCGCACGCATTCCAGACCCGCAGGGAGCGCAGGGCGGGGGACCGCCGTCCAGCCCCTCACCGACATTGCGAGGAGGCGAAGCCGACGAAGCAATCCAGGGGCCAGTGTGAACCGGCCCCTGGATTGCTTCGCTGCGCTCGCAATGACGGTTTGAGGAGGGATGCCTCGGCTACTGCCCGACCGCCCGCACGGCGGCGAGGAAGCGCTCCACCCGCTCCGGCGTCTTGTGGCCGGGGCGCTCCTCGATGCTGGAGGCGACGTCGACGGTGACGGCGCCGGTGCGGGCGACGGCCTCGGCGACATTGGCCTCGGTCAGGCCGCCGGCCAGCATCCAGGGCTTGCTCCACGTCCGGCCTGAGAGGATCGACCAGTCGAAGGTGAGGCCGTTGCCGCCGGGCAGCGAGGCGACGCCCTTCGGCGGCTTGGCGTCGAACAGCAGCCGGTCGGCCACCGCTTCATAGGCGGCGACCCCGTCCAAATCCTCGACCGTGGCGATCTTGATCGCCTTCATCACCGGCATCGACCAGCGGCCGCGGATCTCGGCCACCCGGGCCGGCGTCTCCGACCCATGCAGCTGGATCACGTCGAGCGGCACCCGGCCGAGCACGGCGCCGAGCTCATCCTCGGTCGGGTCGACGAACAGGCCGACGCTGCGCAGCCCGGTGGGCACCATGCGCGCCAGCTCGGCGCCCAGATCCGGTGCCACCGAGCGCGGGCTGGGCGGGTAGAAGTTGAAGCCGACCCAGCGGGCCCCGTGCTTCGCCGCGGCCTCCAGCACCTCCGGGGTGCGGATGCCGCAGATCTTGGCGTCGATGGTGGTCATGGCACAGGAGATGTGGGGGCCGCAGCCCCGGCATCAAGCGCCAGGCCGAGATCGGCCGCGATCGCGCGCGCCGCGGCGGCCGGGTCGGCGGCGCCGGTGATCGGCCGGCCGATGACGAGATGGGTGGCCCCGGCCGCCATCGCCTCCTGCGGCGTCATCACCCGCTTCTGGTCGCCGGCCTCGGCCCCGGCCGGGCGGATGCCGGGCACCATCAGCACCGTCGCCGGCTTCAGCACGCGGCGCAGCCGCGCGATCTCCCGCGGCGAGCAGACCACGCCGTCGAGGCCGCTCGATTCGGCCAGCCGGGCCAGACGCTCGACCTGGCCCGCGACCTCCATCCCCTGCCCCACCGCCTCGAGATCGGCGACGTCGAGGCTGGTCAGCACGGTGACGCCGAGCAGCTTCGGCCGCGGCACGCCCCGCTTGTCGGCCTCGGTCGCCGCCGCCTCGGCCGCCGCCTGCATCATCGCCCGGCCGCCCGAAGCGTGCAGGGTGATGTAGGCCGGGGACAGCGGCACCACCGCGCGGATGGCGCCGGCCACGGTGTTGGGGATGTCGTGCAGCTTGATGTCGAGGAACAGCGGCACGCCGGTGGGGCGGACCTCGCGGATCCCCTCCGGCCCCTCCGCCATGAAGAATTCGAGGCCGAGCTTGATGCCGCCGACCGCGCCGGCGACCAGGTCGATCAGCCGCTTCGCCTCGTCCCGGGCCGGCGCGTCGATGGCGCAGAAAACCGGATTGGTGGTCATCCTCGATCTCCTTCAGCCGCCAGGTGGCCCGCCGGCAGGTGGCCGGCCGCCCAGGATGTCAGCTCCGCGGCCCCGCGCCGGCCGAGCACGCCGTCGGCCACCGCCCGGCCGATCAGCGCCCCGAACTTGAAGCCGTGGCCCGAGCACGGGCTGACCAGCCAGGCCCGGCCCCGCTGCTCCAGGATGAAGCTGCGATCCGCGGTGAAGATATAGCGGCAGGCGCGGGCTTCGAGAATGCGGTAGCGGTCGAGGTCGCGCAGCACGGGCCGGTAGCGCTCGCGGAAGGCCTCCGCCTCCCCCGCCGCCGGAGCGGGATCGGCCTCGGGGTCGGCCTCGCGCTTCCAGGCGCCGAGGCCGATCTTCAGCCGGGTGCCGCCGACCGGCGGGATCGCCCAATGGTCGTCGGGGAAGCCGCAATCGACGATGCCCGGCGCCGCGGCCCAGGCGGCTTCATGCTCGGCTGGAGGGTCGAGATAGACCACCAGCTGGCGGTAGGCGGTCAGCCGCGACGCCAGCTCCGGCACCAGCCCGGCGGCCCAGGCGCCGGCCGTCACCACCACCGAATCGGCCCGCAGCTCCTCGCCCGAGGCCAGGGTGACGGTGCCGGCCTCGGTAACGACCGATCGGACCGGCGCGTCCGGCCGCAGGGTGACGCCGGCGGCGCGGCACAGCTCGGCCAGCGTCGTCAGGATCCGGTCGGCGAACAGCACGCCGCCCTCGGCCGTGAACAGGCCCCAGCGGATGCCGTCCGGGATCAGGAAGGGGAAGCGACGCGCCAGCTCCTCCGGCGGCAGCAGCTCATAGGCGGCGCCGAGCGCGTCGAGCGGGGCACGGCAGCCATCGGCCCAGTCGCCCTCGGCCCGGCTGAAGGCGACCGAACCGCAATTCTCGTAGTGGCGCACGCCGGCGGCGTCCCAGACCTCGTCCCAGGCGGCATAGGCGTCCATCGCCATGCGGGTATAGCCGGGCGAGTTCGGATACAGCGCGCGGATCAGCCGGTGGTTATCCCAGGACGCGGCGGACGGGTTCGGGATCGGCCCGCGCTCCAGCAGCGTCACAGCCTCCCCGGCCCGGGCCAGGTGCCAAGCAGTGGCGAGCCCCATCACCCCGGCGCCGACGACGATGCTGGTCATGTACGAGTCCTTCACGCCCTATGCTGTCATGCCCGGGCTTGACCCGGGCATCCAGAAACTGTCGACACCCTCTGGATTGCCGGGTCAAGCCCGGCAATGACAAAGAAGCGGGGCCTAGCCCCTCCGATTACGCCCCCTGCCCCTCCAGCGTCGCCACCGCCAGGCGAGCAGCCGCAAGGTCTTCCAGCGCGGTGCCGACCGACTTGAACAGGGTGATCTCGTCCGGCGAGCCGCGGCCCGGCGCGGTGCCGCGGGTCAGGTCGTGCAGGTCGGCCAGGATCGCATCCTCGCCGATCACCCCGGCCTTGATCGGCTGCAGCAGGTCGCCGGCCTCGGCCAGCGCGCCGGCGCGGGTGTCGACGAAGATCCGCGCCCGGCGCACCGCCTCGTCGTCGCTCTCGCGCATCGCCGGCAGATAGGCGCCGGCCAGGTCGAGATGGCTGCCTGGCTTCAGCCAGGCGCCGTGCACGATCGGCGCGCGCGACTGGGTGGCGCAGGAGACGATGTCGGCCTCGCGCACCGCGGCCTCGAGATCCGCCGCGGCGCGGACCGGCAGCCCTTCCGCCGCCAGCGTCTTCGCCAGATCCGCCGCCTGCTCCGGCCGGCGGGCCCAGATCGCGATCTCGGTGAGCGGCCGCACCGCGGCATGGGCGCGGATGAAATGCGGCGCCAGCGCCCCGGCGCCGACCATCACCATGCGCGACGCATCCGGCCGGGCCAAATAGTCGGCGGCCAGGGCCGAGGCCGCGGCGGTGCGGCGGTTGGTCAGGGTCGGCCCGTCCATGATCGCCCGCGGCACGCCGGTGGCGCCGTCGAGCAGCAGGTAGGAGCCGACGATGAAGGGCAGGTCCTTGGCCGGGTTGCCCGGCATCAGCGACACCAGCTTGATGCCGATCGCCTGCTCCCGCTCCCAGGCCGGCATGATCAGCAGCGTGGCGTCACCGGCCGCGGTCGGCATCGTGTGGTGGTGGCGCAGCGGCGCCTCCACCTCGCGGCGGAAGGCCTGGCGCAGCGCCTCGATCAGGGCGCGCGTGTCGATCGCCCGGTCGAGGGCGGCGGCGTCGATGGCAAGCATGGCAGTGTCTTCAGCGCTGGCCGGCGGCGGGCAGGGCCGGGCGGGACGGGTCGCCGTTGCGGTTGGCGGTGGCGGCCGGAACGCCGGGGCGCGGCCGCGCCTTCAGCCCCTCGAGGTCCTTCTGGGTCGCGGCCAGCCGCGTCTCCAGCCGGCGCATGCGCAGGCCGGTGGCGAAGCGGCCGAACCACAGCACCAGGCCGCCGATCAGCATGCCCAGCAGCAGCGGCAGCAGCGCCACCAGATACAGCGGCGCGTCGATCCGGAACGGCAGCGGCCAGAGGCCGAGCGTCACCAGCTCGCGGTTGCTGATCGCGAAGGACAGCAGCAGCAGGGCGAAGGGGATGGTGACGATCCAGGCGATGTACCGCACAGGCTATCCCTCGTGGTGGCCGGGGCCCGACGCCGCGGGCCGGTCAGTCATCGGTGTTCAGCCGCTCGCGCAGCTGCTTGCCGGTCTTGAAGAACGGCACCAGCTTCTCCGCCACATCCACCGCCACGCCGGTGCGCGGGTTGCGCCCGGTGCGGGCGTCGCGGCGCTTCACCGAGAAGGCGCCGAAGCCGCGCAGCTCGACCCGCTGCCCGTCCGCCAGCGCCGCGGTGATGCGGTCGAAGATGGTGGTAACGATGCGCTCGACGTCACGCTGGTAGAGGTGCGGATTGCGCTCGGCAAGCCGCATGATCAGTTCGGACTTGGTCATGTCTCCCCGAATCCCTGTCCGCCGCCTTTTTGTCGACACGGATAGCCGCATCGCCTCGCTTGAGTTGACGGCAAGCGGGGATGGTGCCAGCCCGGCCTGCCGAAATCAAGGACAAGTGCTTCTGGACAAAGGGATTTCCGGCCTCGGAGATCATTCGGCCGGACGCATCTCCCGGGCCGTCGCGCCGAAGCCGCCGCGGACCACCAGCAGCGTCGCCGCCAGGCCGCACAGCGCGGCGAAGGACACCCACAGCCCCGGCATCGCCTTGTTGCCGGTCTCCTCGATCAGCCAGGTGCAGATCGCCGGGGTGAAGCCGCCGAAAGTGGCGGTGGCCAGGCTGTAGGCCAGCGAGAAGCCGCTGGTGCGCACATCCTCCGGCATCACCTCGGTCAGGAACGGGATCATCGCGCCGTTGTAGCTGCCATAGAGGAAGGACAACCACAGCTCGACCGTCAGCAGCCGGCCGAAGGACGGGGCGTCGACCAGCCACAGCATCGCCGGATAGGCGGTGACCAGCATCAGCACGGTGCAGGCGACCAGGATCGGGGTGCGGCCGATGCGGTCGGACAGCGCGCCCGACAGCGGCAGCCAGATCAGGTTGGTGATGCCGACGCACAGCGTCACCGTCAGGCTGTCGATATCGGCCAGGTGCAGCGCCTGCTTGCCGAAGGTCGGGGTGTAGGCGGTGATCAGGTAGAAGCTGACCGTGGTCATCGTCACCAGCAGCATGCCGAGCAGGACGACGGCCCAGTTGTCGGCCAGCGAGCGCATGATCTGCGACACGGTCGGGCGGCGATGCGCCCGGGCCTGGAAGGCCTCGGTCTCTTCCAGCGAGCGGCGCAGCAGGAAGATCAGCGGCACGATCAGGCAGCCGACCAGCAGCGGCACCCGCCAGCCCCACAGGCTGACCGAGTCCGGCGGCAGCAGCGTGCTGAGCAGCACGCCGAGCAGCGCGGCGACGATCACCGCCACCTGCTGGCTGCCGGACTGCCAGGAGGCGTAGAAGCCCTTGTGGCCCGGGGTCGCGATCTCGGTCAGGTAGACCGAGACGCCGCCGAGCTCGACGCCGGCCGAGAAGCCCTGCAGCAACCGGCCGAGCAGGACCAGGAGCGGCGCCAGCAGGCCCAGCGTCTCGTAGCCCGGCAGCAGGCCGATGGTCAGGGTGCCGATCGCCATCAGCCCGAGCGTCAGCAGCAGGCCGGCGCGCCTTCCGTGCCGGTCGATATAGGCGCCGAGCACCAGGGCGCCGAGCGGCCGCATCAGGAACCCGGCCCCGAAGGTGCCGAGCGACAGCATCAGCGTGGCGAACTCGCTACCGGTCGGGAAGAAGGCCTTGCCGATATACGACGCGTAGTAGCCGTAGACCATGAAGTCGTACATCTCCAGGAAGTTGCCGCTGGAGACGCGGAGGACGGCCATCGCCTTGGATCGGGAGGGGGCGGCAGCACTCATGGGAGGCCTTTCTGCAACGGAACCGGCATGTCTCTCTCCCCGCCCCCGTCCCTCGGCCTGTCGGCGCCGGTTGTCAATGGAGATCGATGAGTGCCGCCTTGCGTTGCCCTCCCGCCTGGCGAGACCTCGTCGGGTTCCGGGCACCGTCATTGCGAGCGCAGCGAAGCAATCCATGCAGCCGCCCATGCGGGACGATGGATTGCTTCGTCGGCTTCGCCTCCTCGCAATGACGGCGAGGGATGCGCTTGGGAGTGCGTCGTCTGGAGACGCATGCGGGTCCCGGGACGCCAAGACCCAAAAGAAAAGGCCCGCCTCCTTGCGGAGGCGGGCCCGGCACAAGCCGAGAGGCTTGGGCTTACTTCTCTTCGGTGTTCTCGCGCGCCTTGCGGAGCGCGGCGCCGAGGATGTCGCCCAGCGAGGCGCCGGAGTCGGACGAACCGTACTCGGCCATCGCCTGCTTCTCTTCCTCGACCTCCTTGGCCTTGATCGAGAGCGACACCTTGCGGGCGGCGCGGTCGACCTGCATCACCTTGGCGTCGACCTTGTCGCCGACCGAGAAGCGGTCCGGCCGCTGCTCCGACCGGTCGCGCGACAGGTCGGACTTGCGGATGAAGCCGATCAGGCCGTCGCCGACCGAGACCTCGACACCGCCGTCGTTCACTTCCGTGACCGTGCCGGTGACGACCTCACCCTTGCGCAGGCCGCCGGTGGTGGCCGCCTTCTCGAAGGTGTCCTCGGTGAGCTGCTTCATGCCGAGGCTGATGCGCTCCTTCTCGACGTCGACGTCGAGGACCTTGACCTTGACCTGGTCGCCCTTCTTGAAGTCCTGGATCGCCTCTTCGCCCGAGCGGTCCCAGGCGATGTCGGAGAGGTGAACCATGCCGTCGATCTCGCCCGGCAGGCCGACGAACAGACCGAATTCGGTGATGTTCTTGACCTCGCCCTCGAGCTCGGTGCCGGCCGGATACTTCTCGGCGAACACCTCCCACGGGTTCGGCAGGCACTGCTTCAGCCCGAGGCTGATGCGGCGCTTCACCGGATCGACGTCGAGCACCATCACCTCGACCTCCTGGGAGGTGGAGACGATCTTGCCCGGATGGACGTTCTTCTTGGTCCAGCTCATCTCCGAGACATGGACCAGGCCTTCGATGCCCGGCTCCAGCTCGACGAAGGCACCGTAGTCGGTGATGTTGGTCACGCGGCCGCGGAAGCGGGCACCCGCCGGGTACTTGGCAACCACGCCCTCCCACGGATCGGCCTCGAGCTGCTTCATGCCGAGGCTGATGCGCTGGGTCTCCGGGTTGAAGCGGACGACCTGGACCTTGACGGCCTGGCCGATCTGCAGCGCCTCGGACGGGTGGTTGATGCGGCGCCACGCGATGTCGGTGACGTGCAGCAGGCCGTCCACGCCGCCCAGATCGACGAAGGCGCCGTAATCGGTGATGTTCTTGACCACGCCCTCGAGGATCTGGCCTTCCTTGAGGTTGGCGACCAGCTCGGAGCGGGCCTCGGCGCGGCTCTCCTCGAGCACGGCGCGGCGCGACACCACGATGTTGCCGCGCGAGCGGTCCATCTTGAGGATCTGGAACGGCTGCGGCGTGCCCATCAGCGGGCTGATGTCGCGCACCGGCCGGATGTCGACCTGGCTGCCCGGCAGGAAGGCGACGGCGCCGTTCAGGTCGACGGTGAAGCCGCCCTTGACCTTGCCGAAGATCACGCCGGTGACGCGCAGCTGATCGGTGAACGACTTCTCGAGTGCGGTCCAGGCCTCTTCACGCTTGGCCTTCTCGCGGGACAGGACGGCCTCGCCGTTCTTGTCCTCCATGCGCTCGATGAACACCTCGACGGTGTCGCCCTCGGCCAGCGTGGCCGGCTGGCCGGGAACGGCGAATTCCTTGAGCGCCACGCGCCCCTCGGACTTCAGCCCCACATCGATCAGCACCATGTCGTTGTCGATCGAGATCACCCGACCCTTGACGACGGTACCCTCGAAGCTCTCGGACTGGCCGAGCGATTCCTCGAGAAGGGCGGCGAAGCTTTCCTTCTCGGTCGATTTGACGGCGGCGGAACTAGTAGCCATGAAAACTCCCGTTAGAGACAGACCGGTCGCCGCGCCGGCGGGTCGTCCCGCCTGGGAGAGCGCGATGGCCGGGCCGGGCCCGATGCCCGAATCTCCATCATGGTGATCGACGGCGGCCCGAGGGTCAGACGGCGTCGCGCGGGGGGCCGATCCGGCGGGACACATAAGCCAGAGCCTGATCGAACACCTGGTCCGCGGTCAGCTGGCTTGTATCCAACAGAAAAGCGTCGCTCGCCGGGACCAAGGGGGCCACGGCGCGGCGACGATCGCGCTCGTCTCTCTGTCTCAGGTCGTCGAGGACCTCGTCGTATATAACCTCGTGGCCGCGCTCCCGCAACTCCTTCCACCGCCGGGCGGCGCGGGTTTCGAGCGTGGCGGTGACGAAGATCTTGGCCGGGGCGTCGGGGCAGATCACGGTGCCGATGTCACGGCCGTCCAGCACCGCCCCCGGCGGCCGCTCGGCGAAGCGGCGCTGGAAGTCGAGCAGCGCGGTGCGCACGCCGGGGATCGCCGAGACCCGGCTGGCGGCCTGGGCCGCGGCATCGCCGCGCAGCTCCGGGTCGCCCAGGTCCGCCGGGTCCAGCGCCAGCACGGCGGCCAGGCCGGCGATCGGGTCGTCCGGGCTGCCGCCGGCGCGCAGCACGGCAATGCCGACGGCGCGGTACAGCAGGCCGGTGTCGAGATGGTCGAAACCGTAGGACGCGGCCAGGCGGCGGGCCAGCGTGCCCTTGCCCGAGGCGGCGGTGCCGTCGATGGCGATGACGGTCATGCCGCCAGGTTCCTGGCGCCGGGCGTTTCCGCCGGGCGCGCGATCACGAGTTGCAAGGCGACCTTCCCCATCGCAGCCTCCGGGTTGCGCCCCGGGGCGAGAACTGCCGGACCGCGGGCTGATAGCATGGCCGGAACGGCGGTGGAACGCCGACGGGCGGCCGGAACGGCTTTTTGTTTTTGACAGCCGGCATTCCGCATGGCAGATGGCGCCCTTCCATCCCGACATAACCCGAGGAGGCTCGGCGTGGCGAAGCCTGAATGGGGCGCCAAGCGCATCTGCCACAATTGCGGGGCCCGCTACTACGATCTGCAGCGTGACCCGATCATCTGCCCGAAATGCGGCACCGAGTTCGACCCGGAGGCTTTCCTGAAGTCGCGCCGGTCGCGCGCCACCATCATCGACGAACCGGTCGAGAAGGTGCGCGCGGTCAAGGACGAGGACAGCGACGCGCTGCTCGAGGACGAGGCCGACGAGGAGTCCGGCGAGGACGAGGAAGCGGCCGAGGAGGTCGAGGTGCTCGACGAGGCCGAGCTCGACGACACCGCGACCGGCGAGGACGAGGAAGACGACGTCGCCGGCAAGGACAAGGCCGACGAGTTCGACGCCGAGGAGGATCTCGGCGAGGACGAGGACGTCCTGATCGAGGACGCCGACGACCTCGGCGAGGAGGATGTCGACGTCGAAATCGAGGATGACAGCGAGGAACGGAACCGCTGATCGCAGGCACTGACAAAAACCTGCAAAAAACCTCTTGCATAGGCGGGGCGGATGAATAATATCCGCCCCCGCCGACGCCCCCCGGAAAACACCCCGGACGGTGCGTCGCCCAGAGTTTCGGGGCCATAGCTCAGCTGGGAGAGCGCTACAATGGCATTGTAGAGGTCAGGAGTTCGATCCTCCTTGGCTCCACCAAGACAAAGGGCTTGGCCGGCGACGGTCAGGCCCTTTTTCTTTTGCCGAGCGGAGAGCCGGACGCTTCGCGCTCAACGACGAGGCCTCTCTTCAACACATTGCGGAATGCCCATATTTCCGGTGTAGGCTGCATCGACGGCGATCGACGTTCCTGAGCGACAGATGGCGACGAAACCGACCGACTTGACGCTTGAGCATCTGCGACGCCTCCATGCCGGCCAGACCCGGATCCTCGAGGTGCTGGGCGAGCATGGCCATCGCCTGGCACGGATCGAGACCGCGGTCGCCGGGTTGAGACGCGAGCAGGCGGGCGACGCGTAGACGATCGCCCATCTCGAAGCCAGGCTCGACCGGCTGCGGGAAGAGATCGATAGAATCAAGCAGCGGCTTGATCTGGTCGACTAACGATCCGGACGCCGGCCTGCCCGTGGCGGCAGGAACTCACCTGCAGCACGCGGCATGCCTCACCGCCGGTTGATGTGCCGGTCGATCAGGACGCGCAGCGCCGCCGCGTCGCGGGCGCGGATGGCGGCGACCATGGCGTGGTGCTCCTGCGCGCTCAGCCGCAGTCCGGCGAGCGTGAACCAGCGGCCGGTGGTGCCGGATTGGCCGCGCTCGCGCATGTCGCGGATCAGCCCGGCCAGCACCGGGTTGCCGGCGAGGTCGTAGAGCTTGCGGTGGAAGGCGAAGTTCAGCTCGGTCCGGGTCGGCGGGTCGGCGATCTCCAGCGCCGCCTCGAAGCGGCTGGCAAGGTCGTCGAGGGCGTCGAGATCGGCGGCCGTCGCCCGCTCCACCACCGGCTGGGCCGCGCCGGTCTCCAGGATCGTCCGCACCTGCTTCAGGTGCAGCAGTTCCTTGGGGTCGGGCGCCGCCACCCGGAAGCCGCTGTTGACCTTGTGCTCGACCAGCCGGCGGTTCCTCAGCTCCACCAGCGCCTCGCGCACCTCGAAGCGGTTGGCCTCGTAGCGTTCCTGCAGGTCGATCTGCTTCAGCCACTCCCCCGCCCGGTAGACGCCGTAGAGGATGTCGTCGCGGATCGCCTCGACCAGCGTCCCGACCCGCCCGTGATCCGTGTCCTGCCGCGCCATCGTCCCCTCGATACCCACCCTGGCCGCCTCCGGCTCTTGTCGCCTTGTAGCATGCCGGGTTGCCGCCCGCGATTTTGACGCCTATCGTCATAACAAAATTGGCGCCAATTTTGGAGAAAGCCAAATGGCGGATGGCGGGGTGGCGAGATCGGATCCCGGGACGAGCCCTGGAGCGGCCCACGATGAATCGGCGGCACGGCGGGAGCCGACAGGCCCGCGCCGCACCGGCGCCACGCCCCTGCTCTCCTGCCGCGCCGATCCGCGATTCTCCTACAGCCTGTTCATCCCGCCGCGGCTGCGCGCAATCGAGCGGGTGCCGCTGCTGGTGTCGGTGCATGGCAGCCTGCGCGGCGTCGAATCGAGCCGCGACGCCTTCGCCGATTTCGCCCGCTGGCACGGCGCCGTGGTGCTGGCGCCGCTGTTCCCGGCCGACCCACTCGGCGACGGCAACGAGGACGGCTACAAATACATGGCCGAGGGCGACATCCGGTACGACCGGTTGCTGCTGGCCATGGTGGCGGAGGCCGAGGCCCGGCTGGGCCTGGGCTTCGACCGCTTCTGCCTGGCGGGCTTCTCCGGCGGCGCCCATTTCGCCCACCGCTTCCTGCTGCTGCATCCGGAGCGGCTGCGCGCCGTGTCGATCGGCGCCCCGGGATCTGTGACGCTGATCGACCCGAAGCGCGGCTGGTGGGTCGGCACAAGCGACATGGAGCGCCTGTTCGGCCGCGCCCCGGACCTCGAGGCGATGCGCCGCGTGCCGGTGCATCTGGCGGTCGGCGACAGCGACCTGGAGACGGCGTCGATCACCCACCGCCCCGGCAGCCGGCACTGGAGGACGGACGCCAACCGGGCCGGGGCCAACCGCATCGCCCGGCTGACCAGCCTGCGCCGCAACCTGCAGGCGCATGGGCTGGCGGTGCGGCACGACATCATCCGCGGTGCCGCCCACGACTTCGTGGCGGTGGCGGAGCGGGCGCGCGACTTCTTCCACGACGTGCTCGGCCCCGGCCGGGCCGTCGCCTTCGGCGCATAACGACAACAGACAGGGGGCAGAATGAACCGGCTGATGCTTCTGGCCGCGGCGGCGGCGCTGGCGGCGGTCCCTGCCATGGCGGCCGACACGCCGCAGCGCGGCGGCACCATCACCACGGTGCTGACGGCCGACATCCGCAGCACCAAT
>NZ_JBCNNF010000409.1:0-6175 GCF_039594555.1 Inquilinus sp. | reverse complement strand
GCCCGAGAGCCCTTCGCCGCCGAACGGCTGCACGCCCACCACCGCGCCGATCACGTTGCGGTTCACGTAGATGTTGCCCACGTGCGCGCGGCCGATCACGTGCGCGATCGTTTCGTCGATGCGCGTATGGATGCCGAGCGTGAGCCCGTAACCCGTCGCGCGGATCTGCTCGAGCAGCTTGTCGAGCTGGCTGCGGCGATAGCGGATCACGTGCAGCACGGGGCCGAACACTTCGCGCTTGAGTTCGTCGAGGCTATCGATTTCGATGAGCGTCGGCGGCACGAAGGTGCCTTGCGCGCAGCTCTCGGGCGTCGGCATCTGCGTGACCTTGCGGCCCTTCTCGCGCATCGTGCCGATGTGCGTGTCGATGCCGCGCTTCGCCTCGGTGTCGATCACCGGGCCGACGTCGGCCGAGAGGCGATCGGGGTTGCCCACGGAGAGTTCCTTCATCGCGCCGGTGAGCATTTCGAGCGTGCGATCGGCGACATCGTCTTGCAGGCACAGCACGCGCAGCGCGGAACAGCGCTGGCCCGCCGAGTCGAACGCGCTTTGCAGCACGTCGGCCACGACCTGTTCCGCGAGCGCCGACGAATCGACGATCATCGCGTTCTGGCCGCCCGTTTCGGCGATCAGCGGGATCGGACGGCCATCCGAATCGAGGCGCTGCGAGAGCGTCTTGTTGATGAGGCGCGCGACTTCGGTCGAGCCCGTGAACATGACGGCGCGCGTGCGCGCATCGGCCACCAAAGCGGCACCAACCGTTTCGCCGTCGCCGGGCAGCAGTTGCACGGCGCCCGCGGGCACGCCCGCTTCGCGCAGGATGCGCACGGCCTGCGCGGCGATCAGCGGCGTTTGTTCAGCCGGCTTCGCGAGCACCGTGTTGCCCGCTGCGAGCGCGGCGGCCACCTGGCCCATGAAGATCGCCAGCGGGAAGTTCCACGGGCTGATGCAGACCACGGGGCCGAGCGGCCGGTGGGTGTCGTTGGAGAAATGGTCGCGCACCTGGGCGGCGTAGTAGCGCAGGAAGTCGACCGCCTCGCGCACCTCGCCGATCGCGTTCGGCAGGGTCTTGCCGGCCTCGCGGATGATGGTGCCGAGCAGGGCGGGCATCCGCGCCTCCATCAGGTCGGCGGCGCGCATCAGGCAGGCGGCGCGGTCGCCCGGCGGCGTGGCCTGCCAGATCGGCGCGGCTGCCGCGGCCTGGGCCATCGCCTCGTCCACCTGCTCGGCCGAGGCCTCGACCACCTGGCCGACGACGTCGCGCCGGTCGGCCGGGTTGCGGACCTCGCGAGCGGGCCCGTCGCGGTCGCCGTCGCCCAGCATCGGCACGGCGCGCACCGCGGCATCGACGCCGCCGAGCAGCGCGGCCGACAGCGAGGCCAGGCGCTGCTCGTTCGAAAGATCGATGCCGGCGGAGTTGTCGCGGCTGTCGCCGAACAAAGCGCGCGGCTGGGCGATCTTCGGATGCGGCGCGCCGAGCGGCTGGATCTTCCGTGCCGCCTCGACCGGGTCGGCGATCAGCTCGTCGATCGAGACGTCGGGGTCGCCGATGCGGTTGACGAAGGAGGTGTTGGCCCCGTTCTCCAGCAGGCGGCGGACCAGATAGGCCAGCAGCGTCTCATGGGTACCGACCGGGGCGTAAATCCGGCACGGCCGGTCCAGCTTGTCGCGGCCCACCACCTCCTCATACAGCCCCTCGCCCATGCCGTGCAGGCACTGGAACTCGTACTGGCCGCGATAGTAGTTCTCGCCGGCCATCTTGTAGATGGTCGCCAGGGTCTGGGCGTTGTGGGTGGCGAATTGCGGGAACACGGCGTCCGGCGCCGCCAGCAGCTTGCGGGCGCAGGCCAGGTAGGAGACATCGGTGTAGATCTTGCGGGTGTAGACCGGGAAGCCTTCCAGCCCGTCGACCTGGGCGCGCTTGATCTCGCTGTCCCAATAGGCGCCCTTGACCAGCCGCACCATCAGCCGGTGCCCGCTGCGCCGGGCCAGGTCGATGACCCAGTCGATCACGAAGGGGCAGCGCTTCTGGTAGGCCTGGACGACGAAGCCGATGCCGTTCCAGCCGGAGAGATCCGGGTCGAAGCACAGCGCCTCCAAGAGGTCGAGCGACAGCTCCAGCCGGTCGGCCTCCTCGGCATCGATGTTGAGGCCGATGTCGTAGCTGCGGGCCAGCACCGCCAGC
This sequence comes from Inquilinus sp., assembly GCF_039594555.1. Classification (GTDB taxonomy): domain Bacteria; phylum Pseudomonadota; class Alphaproteobacteria; order DSM-16000; family Inquilinaceae; genus Inquilinus. The sequence goes on along the minus strand of NZ_JBCNNF010000409.1, from coordinate 3,990 downwards.
GCGGTCAGCCGCGGCAGCAGCTCGCCCTTCACCCGGTCGGCCTGGGCGCGGGAATAGCGCGGATGCAGCGCCGACAGCTTGATCGAGATGCCCGGCCCCTCATAGATGCCGCGCCGCTCCGCCGCCTTGCCGATGGCGTGGATCGCCTGCTCGTAGTCGCGATAGTAGCGGTCGGCGTCGGCCGCGGTGGTCGCCGCCTCGCCAAGCATGTCGTAGGAATAGCGGAAGCCCTTCGACTCCAGCTTGCGGCCGTTGGCCAGCGCCTCGGAGATGGTCTGGCCGGAGACGAACTGCTCGCCCATCATCCGCATGGCGATGTCGACGCCCTTGCGGATCAGCGGCTCGCCGCCGCGGCCGATCAGCCGGGTTAGCGCGGCGGACAGGCCGGCCTCGCTGTTCGTGGTCACCAGCTTGCCGGTCACCACCAGGCCCCAGGCGGCGGCGTTGACGAACATCGACGGGCTCTGCCCGACATGGGACTGCCAGTCGCCGGAGGAGATCTTGTCGCGGATCAGCGCGTCGCGGGTGGCGCGGTCGGGGATGCGCAGCAGCGCCTCGGCCAGGCACATCAGGGCCACGCCCTCATGGCTCGACAGCGAGAATTCCTGGATCAGCCCCTCGACGCCGGCGCCGACGCCCTTGGCGCGCAGCGCCTCGACCAGGGTGCGGGCGATCCCCTTGGCGCCATCGGTCACCGGCTTCGGCAGGGTGGCGCCGGCCAGGATGAAGGGCAGGCACTCCTCCTCCGGCCGGCGATAGGCGGCGGTGATCTTGGCGCGCAGCACGGTCTGCGGCTGCACCGACTGGGCAAAGTCGAGGAAGGGCTGCGGGCCGGAGTCCTCGGCCGCCGTCGCGTCGGCCGGGTCGCCGGCTTCGGCCTCGTCCGGGCCGCCGAAGGTCTCGCCGCGCTCGACCCGGTCGAGCATCAGCAGCATGGCCTGCTTGACCAGCCAGTGCGGGGTGCGCCCCTGCTTCTCCGCCGCCGCCTTCAGCCGCGCCCGCAGCTCGTCATCGATCTTCACGCCGAACGTCGTGCTGCCCATGGCCCTGCCCCGCGGGTTTGCTGTGCGGCAGTAGTACCACCAAAAGAGCAAAAGGTGCAACCTTGCCCTTTGAGAGGTTGCACCTTCCAAACCCGTCATTGCGAGCGAAGCGAAGCAATCCAGGGGCCAATGCGAACCGGCCCCTGGATTGCTTCGTCGGCTTCGCCTCCTCGCAATGACGGCAGGGCGTCAGGAAAGCCAGCCCGGCCGTCGTGGCGGCGCGCGCCCGGTCAGCGCGGCCTCGACGCAGTCGCCGAGGGTGCCGAGGCGCACGGCGCAGCCGGACAGCCCCGGCCCGTAATGGGCGTATTTGCCGGAGGTGGTGATGACCGTCTGCGCCGCCGCCGGGAAGACGGGCCGCGAGATCGAGCACCAGCACAGGTCCGGGATCACCTCCACGCCACTCGCCCGCAGCCTTGCCGTCGTTCCGTCGGCCTCGGCGGCGGCGATCACCTGCCGGCCGGCGGTGACGATCACCGCGACCTCCGGGTTCCGCCGGCGGCCGGCCAAGCCATCGGCCAGCGCATGGCATTCCGCGAGCGAGGCGTGCGGACTGCCGATGGCGACCAGGTCCACCGCCTCCGGCCCCTGGTTCAGCCGGGCCCAGCCCTCGGCCAGAAGCGCGCGAGTGATGACGACGCGGTCGGCGCCGGGATCGACTTCCCGCCCCGCCTCCGGCGTGACGCCCTCGACATGCAGCATCGGCGCCGCCGAGGTGGTGCCGAAGGCAGCGCAGAGGGCTTTCAGGTCGTCCTGGTCCGGCCTGGCCCCGGCCAGCCCGCGCAGCAGCGGCACCCGGTCGGGCGCGGCATGGCCGGCGAGATAGCCGATCAGCGGCCACACCTCCGGCCCGGCGCCCTCGGGAAGCTCGACATCGATGATCCGCCTCGCCCGCCGGTGCTCCTCCAGGAAGGCGTCGGCCAGAGGGGCGCGGCCGGTCAGCGCGATGCAGAGGTCGAGGAAATCCGGATGCTTCGCCGTCCGCGCGCCGAGCACGGAGTTGGCGAAGATCACCGCATTCGATTCCGACCAGCCGATCGGCTCGCCCGCACCCGGCGCGTCGTCCAGCAGATAGGGGGCGCAGGTGAAGCTCGGCCGGCAGCCCATCCGCACATAGCTGTCGGCCAGCCGCGCCGCCGGCCCGCCGAACTCCGGCGGCACGCCCTGGGCCTGCCAATTCTGGCGGTCGACCGAGATGGCGTTCATCGTGGTCGGGACGCGGACCCGGGCGCCCAGCGTTTCCATGGTCTCGGCGAAGATAAGGTTCGCCGGCCCGGCATAGATGCAGCCATCGATATGGGCGCGCGTCACGTCGGTCAGCGCCGCCGCGCCCTGCTGCCGCGCCATGGCGACGAGGATGCGCATCGCCTGCTGCAGGGCCGGCCCCTCCGCGCCGTCGAGCATGGCGCGGTCGCGCGCCTCCAGCGCCAGCGCGCCGGGCGGCGGCGGCGCGATCGTGATCCGCAGCCCCTCGATCTCGACGGCCTCCGGCGTGATCGACGCCGTCCGGGCAGCGGCCACGGCGGCGAAGGCCTCGGCCGGCAGGCGCAGGACGGGGATCGCCCGCCCGAACATTTCGGCGGCAACGATCGCGCCGAGGGTGAGCGTGTCCTCCGGCTCGGAGAAGATCAGGGCTGCCGGCGCCCGGCCGGCCATCGCCAGCTCGAGCAGCACGCCCGACCCCGAGCAGGAGCCCCGGCTGGTCGGCATCAGCACGACCGCGCCGGCCAGCGAGGCGCCGTGCCGGGGATGGTGCACGTCGATCACCGTCCCGGTGGCGGCGTCGACCCCGCCCCAGAAGCTCAGCCCCTCGTCCATGGCCACGACGGGACCGCTGGCGGTCCCGCTCAGGATGCTGAGCCCTGGATGAGGGTTGTCGATGCTGGCTGGCATGGGTGGGTCCGGTGGCTGTTACGGACGACGCGTATGGCCGCTCACGACCTGGAGAGCGATTGGTCACGATCTTTATTGTCATTGCCGGGCTTGACCCACGGCTGTCCGGTTGAGCTTTTCAGGGCGCAGAACCAAGCCCTGCGCTAAACTTTTATTGTCATTGCCGGGCTTGACCCGGCAATCCAGGGGCCACAGAGAGCGGCTCTTGAAAGCCCCCTGGATCCTCGGGTCAAGCCCGAGGATGACAATAAAATGGAATAAACACCTGAGATAAACACGTGTCCGCTGCGGTTTTCCTCAACCGGACAGCCGTGGGTCAAGCCCGAGGATGACAATAAAGCGGAATGGCGACCTCTACGCCTAAACCAGGTCGCGCGGGATGTCCTCGGTCCAGGCACGCTCGGTCACGACCTCGCCATTCTCCTTGGCCGTCAGCTCGGTGGTCAGGTGCCAGCGGTCGAGATCCGCGGTCAGCACCGACCGGGTCTCGATCCGGATGCGCCAGCCCTCGCGGCCCATCTCATAGGACTGGGTCAGGACATAGCGGGCCGACAGCGGATCGTCGTCGCGGATCGTCAGCTCGCGCTTCAGGCTGTGGGCCAGGGTGGTGTCGATCTCGTCGAAGCGCAGGATGCCTTCGCCGAACACGCCGCCTATGCCCTCGGTGACGTAGATGGTCTCGCCCGCCACGTGGTCCTGCTTCGAGTATCGCCGGATGCTGCCGGCGTCGACCTGGGTGGTCGGCGTCGGCGTCCCGCGCACCGGCGGCTCGAAGGTCACCGCATCCCCTGCCCCGCCCTGCCGCACCGGCAGGTCGAGATGGCTGGCGCCGGCCCGCAGGGTCAGGGTGGCGGCGGTGGGCGCCGGCCAGACGGTCGGCCAGTAGCCGGTGGCGACGGCGACGCGGATGCGGTGCCCGGCCGGGAAGCGGTGGCCGCAATCGTTCAGTTTCACCCGCACCTGGTAGCGCCGGCCCGGCTCCAGCGGCGCCGGAGACTCGTGCCCGTCGCGACGGGTCAGGTTCAGCACGCCGTAGCTGACCCGGGCCGAGCGG
>NZ_JBCNNF010000408.1:0-6222 GCF_039594555.1 Inquilinus sp. | reverse complement strand
GGCATCATCGGCGTCGGCTTCCTGGCTGTGCCGGTGATGACAACGGGGGCGGCCTACGACCTGGCCCAGACCTTCGGCTGGAAGCACAGCCTGCATGCCCGGCCATCCGAGGCGAAGGCCTTCTACCTGGCCATCGCCGGCTTCACCCTGGTGGCGATGGGGCTGAACTTCCTGGGCTTCAACCCGATGAAGGCGCTGGTCTGGTCGGGCATCGTCCAGGGATTTTCCACGCCGCCTCTGATGCTGCTGATCATGCTGATGACCGGCAGCCGCCGGATCATGGGCGAACGGGTGAACAGCCCGGCGATGAGCGTCCTCGGATGGGCCACGACCGCGATCATCTTCGCCGCCAGCGCCGGGCTGGTGGCGACCTGGTTCCTGTGAGGGCCGGCGATGCTCGTCTACGGCGACGCGGAGCGCGCGGAGAAGCCGGAGCAACAGCTCGGCCGGGTCACGGCGGCGCTTGATCGCGCCCACGCCGCGACCGCCGGGCTGGACCGCCACGACCACCTGGTCGAGGCGTTGATCGAGGCCGGCGCCTTCGCCCAGGGCGCGATCGACGCCGAGTTCGAGGCGGCCGGACGGGATGCCCCCTCCCCGCTCCGCGACGCGGCCACGGCCCTGCTGATCGCGCTCGCCGCCGAGGTCCGGCGATCCTGGGCGAGCGGGTTCCCGGCCGGGCCGGTGGATCCGGCCTCTCGGCACCGCATCGCCGCCCTGGCCGGGATGCCGCTGCCGGCGGAGATCCGCTGCCGCCTGGCCGAGGGCTTCGCCTTCTACGCGCTGTATCCCGAGGCCTATGTCGAGGCTTCCGCCGGGCTGGCCGGGATCCGGCCGGTGACGGTGATCGGCATCCGCAGCATCGGCCTGACGCTCGGCGCCGTGGTAGCGGAAGCCTGCGGCGCGGACAGGCTGGTCTCGGTCCGGCCGGTCGGGCATCCATTCCGGCGCGAGCTCGCCATCGATGCTAGTCTGGCCGCCGATCTGCTGCGCCATCCGGACACGACCTATATCGTCGCCGATGAAGGGCCGGGCCTGTCCGGCAGCTCCTTCGGTGCCGTCGCCGACTGGCTGGAAGCCCACGGCATCCATCGCGGCCGCATCCGCTTCTTCCCCGGCCATGGCGGCGAGCCCGGAGCGCAGGCGTCGCCCGCGCATCGCGAGCGGTGGCGCGCCACCACCCGGCATGTGGTGGAGTTCGACGCGCTGGCATTGCGGCCGCGCCAGCCCTGGCACGGGCTCGGCAGCTGGATCGGGGACCTGGCCGGGCCGGGACGTCTGGAAGACCTCTCCGGCGGCGCCTGGCGGGACTGCCTTGCGCTGCCGCGGGACCGCTGGCCGCCGGCGCAACGGCAGCAGGAGCGGCGCAAATTCCGCTGGGACACCGGCGGCCGCCGCTTCCTGGCGAAGTTCGCCGGGCTGGGCGGGCATGGCCGCGACAAGCTGGCGCGCGCCCGGGCGCTGCACGATTCCGGCTTCTGCCCCGAACCGGCAGGCTGCCGCCGCGGCTTCCTGGTGGAGCGCTGGATCGAGGAGGCGCGGCCGCTCGACCTCGCGGCTTTCGACCGCTCCACCCTGCTGCGCCGGATCGCGGCCTATCTCGGCTTCCGTGCCCGCAGGTTCCCTGCCACGCCGGGGAGCGGCGCCACGCCGCGGAGTCTGGCGGAGATGCTCTGCCACAACGCGGTCGAGGCGCTGGGTCCGGAAGCGGGCCAGGCTTTCGGCCGCCTCGCCCGCATGGCCGATCGGCTGGACCGGCGGATCCGCCGGGTGGAGACCGACAACCGGTTGCATTGCTGGGAATGGCTGCAGGATCCCAACGGCGCACTGCTGAAGACCGACGCCCTCGACCACTGCATGACGCATGACTTGGTCGGATGCCAGGACATCGCCTGGGACATCGCCGGCGCAGTGATCGAGTTCGACCTGGATCCGGATGAGCAGGCCGAGTTGCAGGCGCGGGTGGGACAGGACGCCGGGCATCCGGTCGACCCCGATCTGCTGCGGTTCCTCGCCCCGTGCTACGCCGCGCTGCAGTTCGGGTCCTGGAGCATGGCGCGGGCGGCCGACGGCGACCCGGACGAGGCCGTGCGGCTGGATCGCGAGGTCGGGCGCTATGCCCGGCATCTGCAAGGATTCCTGTCCTCAATTTGAAGCGGCGCGCACCCGAACGTGGAAGTGGAACCGGGTAAGTACCTATCCCGTTGGCCCCGTAGTTGAGCGCCCGACGTGCGCTCGAAACGCCACAGCGACCACACCGTTGACGGGTCCGGATGCGCCGACGCGCACCGGCCTCGCCAGGCCGTCCACGCCCGTCATTCCAAGGGGAAGCCGATCCATGTCAGAGACCATCCTGATCACCGGCGGCAAAGGCTTCATCGGCAGCCATGTGGCCGGCGCCCTGCTGCGGCGCGGCCATCGCGTCCGCGTCCTCGACAACCTGCTGGAGCAGGTGCACGGCAAGGGCGGCACGACCGTTGAGTTGCCGGGCGCCGAGTTGCCGGGTGACGTCGAGCTGCAGGTCGGCGACGTGCGCGACGAGGTCGCAGTGGCCCGGGCGCTGAAGGGCGTCGACGCCGTGATCCACCTCGCCGCCGAGGTCGGCGTCGGCCAGAGCATGTATGCGGTGGACCGCTACGTCTCGGTCAACGATCTCGGCACCGCCACCCTGCTGCAGCGGCTGATCGCCAACCCGGTGCGCCGCGTCGTCGTCGCCTCGTCGATGAGCATCTATGGCGAGGGCCTGTATCGCACCGCGGACGGCGATCCGGTCGAGGATGTGATGCGGCCCGAGCGCCAGCCCGGCAGCTCCTGGGACCCGCTGGACCGGCAGGGCCGGCCGCTGATCCCGGCACCGACGCCGGAATGGAAGCGGCCGATGCTGGCCTCGGTCTACGCCTTGACCAAATACTGCCAGGAACGGCTGGTCCTGACCGTCGCCGGCGCCTACGGCATGCAGGCCGCGGCGCTGCGCATGTTCAACGTCTACGGCCCCGGCCAGGCGCTGTCGAACCCCTACACCGGCGTGCTGGCGATCTTCGCCTCCCGCATCCTGAACGGCCAGCGGCCGCTGGTGTTCGAGGACGGGCAGCAGCGGCGCGACCTGGTGCATGTCTCCGACGTCGCCGAGGCCTTCGCCCTGGCGCTGGAGCATCCGAAGGCCGCGGGCGGCGTCTTCAACGTCGGCAGCGGCCGGGAGCGGACGGTGCTGGAGACGGCGCAGGCCCTGGCCGACGCCATGGGCCGGCCGGAGCTGGAGCCGGAGCTGGTCGGCAAGGCCCGGGCCGGCGATGTGCGCCACTGCTTCGCCGATATCGGCAAGGCACAGGCCGAGCTGGGCTTCGCCGCGACCAAGGATTTCGGCGAGGGCCTGGCCGAGCTGGCGGAATGGGTCGCGGCCCAGCAGGCGGTCGACCGGGTGGCGGAGGCGCGGCGCGAGCTCGAATCCCGCGGGCTGGTGGCATGACCAGGCCCTCTCCCGCCGTCATCGGCCGCCGGCCCGTCCTGGTGACCGGCGGCGCCGGCTTCATCGGCTGCAACCTGGCCGACCGGCTGGCCCGCGACGGGCATCATGTGCTGGTGCTGGACGCGCTGGCGCGGCCAGGGGTGGAGCGCAACCTCGACTGGCTGCGCCGGACCCATCCCGGCCGGGTCTCCGCCGTCATCGCCGATCTGCGCGACGGCGAGGCCGTGGCCGCCGCGGCACGGCAGGCGCAGGCGGTGTTCCATCTCGCCGGTCAGGTCGCCGTCACCACCAGCCTGGACGACCCCTGGACCGATTTCGAGGTCAACGCCGCCGGCACGCTGCGCCTGCTGGAGGCGCTGCGCCGGCACAATCCACATGCGCCGCTGGTCTTCGCCAGCACCAACAAGGTCTATGGCGACCTGGCGGATATCCGGCTGGAGCTGGCGGACGACGCCTATCGCCCGATCGATGAGGACCTGCGCGGCCGCGGCATCGGCGAGGACCGCCCGCTGGATTTCCACACGCCCTATGGCTGCTCCAAGGGCACGGCGGACCAGTATGTTCTGGACCACGGCCGCAGCTTCGGGATGCGGACCGCGGTGCTGCGGATGAGCTGCATCTACGGCCCGCACCAGATGGGCACCGAGGATCAGGGCTGGGTCGCGCATTTCCTGATCCGCGCCCTTGCCGGCCAGCCGATCACCATCTTCGGCGACGGCCGCCAGGTGCGCGACATCCTGTTCGTCGACGACGCGGTCGAGGCCTATCTCGCCGCCTGGCGGCGCATCGACGCGGTTCGCGGCAAGGCCTTCAATCTCGGCGGCGGGCCGAGCAATGCGATCAGCCTGCGGCAGCTGCTCCGCCATGTCGAAGCGCTGACCGGTCGTCCGGTCGATGTGGAGTTCCGCGACTGGCGGGCCGGCGACCAGCGCTACTACGTCTCGGATATCGACCGCGCCCGCGAGGCCCTGGGCCTGCCGGAGCCCATTCCCTGGCGCGATGGGCTGGCCCGCTTGGCGGGCTGGCTGCGCCGGCACTCTGTCGGCGCCGAACCCATCCTTCCCGATTCCCGCGAACAGCGAGCGGAGGCCATCTCGTGAAGATCGCCCTGATCAACCCGCCCTGGCGCTACGACCACAGCATCTATTTCGGCTGCCGGGAGCCGCATCTGCCGCTCGAGCTCGGCTACTCCAAGTCGCTGCTCGAGGCCGCCGGGCATGAGGTGCTGATGCTCGATGCCCATCTCTGCGGCACGGAGATGCAGGCGCTGGCCGAGGAGACCGCGGCCTTCGGGCCGGACATGACGGTGGTCACCACGGCGCCGACCTATCTGTTCTGGCGCTGCGCCCCGCCGGAGCTGCGCATCCCGCGCGAGTTCCTGGTGGCGCTGGACGGCCGCGGCGGCCGCACCGTGGCCGTCGGCCCGCACGCCTCGGTGACGCCCGAGACCACGCTGCGCAAGCTCGGCGCCGACATCGTCGTGCGCGGCGAATGCGAGGAGGTGGTGGCGGCGCTGGCCGAGAAGCCCGACCTGCGCCGGGTGCCGTCGATCGCCTTCCGCGAGGGCGGTGAGGTGGTCGTCAACGACGGCCTGAACGCCAGCAAGTTCACCGACCAGCCGGCGCTGCGCTGGCCGGAGGAGTGGGTACGGCGCCACCATCACCACCACCATCGCTTCGGCAGCGAGGCGCATGGCCCGGGCGCCGAGGTCGAAGCATCGCGCGGCTGCCCCTATCACTGCAGCTTCTGCGCCAAGATCGAGTTCCGCGACGCCTATCGCCGGCGCGAGCTGCCGATCCTGCTGGACGAGATCGACGGGCTGATCGCCCAGGGCGCGACCTATCTCTACTTCGTCGACGAGATCTTCCTGCCGCAGAAGCCGCTGCTGGAGGCGCTGGTTGACCGCCCGGTCGAGTTCGGCGTGCAGATGCGCATCGACCTGTGGAAGCCGGAGATGCTGGACCTGCTGGGCCGGGCCGGCTGCGTGTCGATCGAGGCTGGGGTCGAAAGCCTGACGCAAGAAGGCCGCGACCAGTTGACCAAGAACTGCAAGCTGTCGACAGACGAGCTGGCCGACCGGCTGCTCTACGCCCGCCGCAGCGTGCCCTTCGTCCAGGCCAACCTGATCAAGACCGCCGACGACGACCCGGAGATGATCGCCGCTTGGCGCGAGAGGCTGGAGCGGAACGGCGTCTGGGCCAACGACCCGGTGCCGCTGTACCCCTATCCCAGTTCGCCCGACTACCGGCGCCTCTGGGGCCAGCCCGACAGCCAAGCCTGGGAACGGGCGCATGAGCATTACCTGAGCCAGTTCGACCATTTCAGCGATATCCAGGACGAACGGCCCCTGCCCCTGAGAGAGCTGGAGGCCGCGTGCGGACCGGCGTGAGCACGCCCCGCCGGCTGCTGATGACGGCGGACGCGGTCGGCGGCGTCTGGTCCTACGCGCTGGACTTGGCCGCCGCCCTGGCCCGCCGGCACGAGGTCGAGACCACGCTGGCGGTGCTCGGCCCCCTGCCCGACGAGGACCAGCGCTGGTCCGCCGGGCTGGTGCCGGGGTTGCGGCTGGTCGAGACGGCGCTGCCGCTCGACTGGCTGGCCGGCCGGCCGAAGGAGGTCGAGGCCGCCGGCCGCCGCATCGCCGCCCTCGCGGTCGATGCCGGCGCCGAGATCGTCCAGCTGAACACCCCGGCCCTGGCGGCCAGGGCAGTGTTCCCGGTGCCGACCGTCGCCGTCCATCATTCCTGCGTCGCCAC
>NZ_JBCNNF010000407.1:0-6226 GCF_039594555.1 Inquilinus sp. | reverse complement strand
TGTTCGTCGCCGGCCTCCTGGCCGGATACGTCCTGGCCGCGAGGCTGTTCGGCACCGCCAACCTGCTCGGCCAGGTCTCCGCCCTGATCCCGGACCGGCCGGCCGACATGCTGGCGGCGCCGGATGCCCGGATCTCGGCGCTGGCCGACATGATCGGCGACGGGCCCGGGCTGGGCCGGCAGCTGCGGACCGAGGCCTGGACCATGGGCGGCGGCGCCGTGGTCGCCGGGCTGGTGCTGTGGCTGCTCTGCGCCGGCCTGGCCTCCACCCTGTCGCGGCTGCAGCGGATCGAGGCGGCGCTGCGGATCGGGCCGGTCCGCCCGTCGAGACCGGAATTCACGAAGGATTAACGACTGTTGTCCTATCCCGCAGGTCAATGGGCCTCGGCCCGAAAAGCCTGCAGTGGAGTCGGAGGTCGAAATCCATGGCCGGAGGCCAGCGCCGCGAGCCGCGCCCCGAGACCGCCGAATGGGCGGCCCGCTATCTGGAGCGGCTGGACCAGCCCTTCGACGACTGGCAGGCCGATTTCTTCCGCCGCGGCTGCAGCTTCCTGTCGCGCCGGCTGATCACCGGCGCCGCCTCCAGCTGGCGGTCGATGACCCTGCCGCCGGAGCGCCGCGACGAGGTCTATTCCGGCCCCCTCGCCGCTCGGCCCCTGACCGTCGAGGAGACCGCCCGGTTCCGGGAGATGCTGCGGCGGATCGCAAGCGAGGACGGGTCGTGAAAGGCAGCCGCTTTGCAACAAGTCACGGCAAAAAGAAAGGCCCGCCGAAGCGGGCCCTGCTCCTTCTATCCCGCGAACTGGTGGGCGCACTAGGGCTCGAACCTAGGACCCGCTGATTAAGAGTCAGCTGCTCTACCAACTGAGCTATGCGCCCGTTCGCTCGGGACGGCCGGTGATATAGCCAACGGCCGGACGGGTTGCAACCCTTTCTTCACGAAACTCTCAACCTTTGTCGGAGCCCTCCCCCGGAGCGGCCGACAACAGACGCCGGCCGGACTCGCGCTGCTGGCATTCCAGCAGGATGTCGCGTGCGATCGGGGCCGCGTATTCGCTGCCGCCGCCGCCATGCTCGACGATCACCGAGCAGGCGTAGCGCGGCGCGCCGACCGGGGCATAGGCGACGAACCAGGCATGGTGGCGCTGGTTCCACGGCCAGTTGTCCGGGTTCACGCCCGCGGCGCGCTCGGCCATGGTGATGCGGCGGACCTGGCTGGTGCCGCTCTTGCCGCCCATCTCCATGCCCTTCTGCTTGATCTGCGAGCGCTTGCCGGTGCCGCGGGTCATCACCGCGACCGTGCCCTCGATCACCGTGTCGATATGGCTCTTGGCGACGCCGATCGGCGGCGCGTCCGGCACCTCCGGCATCGCCTTGCCGCCGACCGCCATGACCAGGCGGGGCACCACCGCCTTGCCGCCATTGACCAGCCGCGAGGTCATGGTGGCCAGCTGCAGCGGCGTCGCCAGCACATAGCCCTGGCCGATGCCGGAGATCAGCGATTCGCCCATCTGCCAGGAGGTGCCCATCGTGGCTTCCTTCCAGGCTTTGTCCGGCATCAGCCCCGGCCGCTCATTCGGCAGATCGACGCCCAGCTTCTGGCCGATGCCGAATTTGCGGGCACCTTCGGCCAGCCGGTCGATGCCCAGCCGCCGCGCCATCTCGTAGAAATAGACGTCGCAGGACTGGGCCATGGCGTCGACCACGTTCAGGCTGCCATGGCCGCCGCGCTTCCAGCAGTGGAAGCGGTGGTCGCCGAGATCGACATAGCCGGGGCAGAAGACGCGCTGGTCCGGCGAGGTCACCCCCGCCTCCAGCGCCGTCGCCGCCACCGCGATCTTGAAGGTGGACCCCGGCGGGTATTGGCCGTTGATCACCTTGTTGTTGAGGATGCCATACGGGTCCTCGACCAGCCGGCGCCAGTCGGCCGTGCTGATGCCGTTCGGGAACAGGTTGGCGTCGTAGGATGGGTGCGACGCCATGGCCAGCACGTCGCCGCTGTGCACGTCCATGATCACCGCGGCGGCGCTGAACTCGGTCTTCAGCCGCTCCATGACATAGCGCTGCAACTCGTAGTCGATGGTCAGGCGGACCTCCTGGCCCGGCTTGCCCTCGTCCCGGTTCAGCTCGCGGATCACCCGGCCGACGGCGTTGACCTCGACCTGGCTCGACCCGGCAACGCCGCGCAGGTCGGTCTCGTATTGCCGCTCGATCCCAGACTTGCCGATGCGGAAGCCCGGCAGGCTCAGCACCGGCTCGCCGGTCAGGTCGGCCTCGGCCACGGCGCCGACATAGCCGATGATATGGGCCATCTCGACGCCGAAGGGATAGCGGCGGGATTCGCCGACCTCGATCGACAGGCCCGGCAGCTCCGGCCCGTTGACATCGATCCAGGAGACCTGCTCCCAGCTGAGATTCTCCTTCACCGTCACCGGCACGAAGGCGCGGCGGCGCTTGACGTCGCGGATGATGCGGGCCAGGTCGGCGTCGGTCAGCGGCACGTTCTGCCCGAGCCGGCCGAGCACGCCCTGGATGTCCTTCGCCTCCTCCGCCACCAGCACGACCCGGAAGTTCTGGTCGTTGACCGCCATCTGGGTGCCGAAGCGGTCGGTGATCAGGCCGCGCGACGGGGCCAGGAGCCGCATGTTGATGCGGTTGGATTCGGCCAGGACCTTGTAGCGGTCGCTCTCCTCCACCTGGAGGTAGTACAGCCGCCCGCCCAGCACGCCGAGCAGGCCGAGCTTCAGCCCGCCGAGGGCCAGGGCGCGGCGGGTGAAGCCGCGCGAACGGTCGGCGTCGCGGTCCATCACTCCCCCGCCCGCAGGAAGCCGCGATGCACCTGGATGAACAGCCAGGCCAGCGGCGGGAACAGGGCGATGGTCACGACCAGCCGGATCAGGAGCGGCCGCGGCGGCACGATGGCGACGTCGTAGAGGCCGACGCCGATCCATTCGACCAGGGTGACGGCGGCAGCCAGCACGGCGAAGCCCAGCCACAGCACCACGAAGGGCTGCCCGGCCAGGAAGCGGCGCTGGCGCAGCAGCACCCATTGGCACAGCAGCAGGATCGCGGCGTGCAAGCCGATCGGCGAATCGGTCAGCGCGTCATGCAGGAGGCCGACCAGGAACAGCAGCCACATCGGCATCAGGTCGGGCCGGTGCACGCCCCAGTAATAGACCGAGGCCAGCGGCAGCAGCGGCGCGATGCTGCTGTAATAGGGCAGCTGGGTCGGGGTGACGCCGACCAGCACCAGGATCAGCGTCACGGCCCCGGGGGCGGCATGGCGGGCGGCGAGGTCGAGCTTGTGCAGCAGGTCCCCGGTCATTGGCCGAAGCCGGGCACCGGCTGCATCGCCATCCCGGGATCGAGCGTGCGGAAATCGACGACCTTGACGTAGGGGATGGCCTCGAGCGGCTCGATCGGCTGGATCCGGATGGTGGCGTCCTGCGCCGCGGCGACGACACCGACCGGCAGGCCGGCCGGGAACATGCCGCCGGCGCCGGAGGTGACGATGCGGTCGCCGACGCGGATCGAGGCGTCCGGCGGCAGGTACAGCAGGCGCGGCCGGTCGGTGTTGTCGCCGCCGACCACCGCGCGCTGCTGGGTGCGCTCGATCGTCACCGGGATGCGGGCGTTGAGGTCGGTGATCAGCAGCACCCGCGCGGAATGGTCGCCGGTCTCGACGATCCGGCCGATCAGGCCGCGGCCGCCGAGCACCGCCTGGCCGTCGCGGATGCCGTTCACGGAGCCGAGATTGATCGTCAGGCTGCGCACGAAGGCGCCGCCATTGTCGGCCACCACCCGGGCGGTGAGGAAGGAATGGGCCGAATCCGGCGTGTAGTTCAGCAGGTTGCGCAGCGTCAGGTTCTCGGCCTCCAGCCGGAACGCGACGTCCTGGTACTGGCGCAGCGTCGACAGCTCCTGCCGCAGCCGGGAATTCTCGCCGCGGATGTCGGATAGGGTCTGGAACTCGGTCACCAGCCGGGCGACGCTGGCCGCCGGGCGCGACATGGCGTCGAGGATCGGCGCCACCGCGTCGACCACGCGGGCGCGGACGCCATCCAGCAGCACGGCGTCGATCTTGCCGACCATCAGCAGGCTGACGGCGGCGAACAGCAGGAGGCCGAAGGAGAATCGATGAGCGACGGCCCTGACTGCCGCGATGCGAACCGCCGGTCTGCTCCGTTGCATCACCCGCATGTTCCGTCCGTCGCCCAACGGTTGCAGCGGGGCGCCTCGCCACACCCCGCTATGCTCTTACAATAACGCCGCTTTCAGATCTCAGTAAGCACTGATCAGGACCGCCTGCAGCGACCGCTCCTCCAGCGCCCGGCCTGTGCCCAGCGCGACGCAGGACAGCGGGTCGTCGGCGATCGACACCGGCAGGCCGGTGGCGTGCCGCAGCACCAGGTCGAGATTGCCGAGCAGCGAGCCGCCGCCGGTCAGGACGATGCCCTTGTCGACGATGTCGGCCGCCAGCTCCGGTGCCGTGTGCTCCAGCGCCACCTTCACCGCCTCGACGATCTGGCTGATCGGCTCGGCCAGGCTCTCGGCGATCTGGCGCTCGGAGATCAGCAGCTCCTTCGGCACGCCGTTCAGCAGGTCGCGGCCGCGGATCTCCATGTAGCGGCCCTCGCCGTCCTCCGGCGGGGCGGCGGAGCCGATCTCCTTCTTGATCCGCTCGGCCGACCCCTCGCCGATCAGCAGGTTATGGTTGCGGCGGATATAGGCGATGATCGCCTCGTCCATCTTGTCGCCGCCGACGCGGACCGAGCGCGAATAGACGATGCCGCCGAGCGACAGCACCGCCACCTCGGTGGTGCCGCCGCCGATGTCGACGATCATGCTGCCGGTCGGCTGGGTCACCGGCAGGCCGGCGCCGATCGCCGCCGCCATCGGCTCCTCGATCAGGCGGACCCGGCGGGCGCCGGCGCTCTCGGCCGATTCCTGGATCGCCCGGCGCTCGACCGCGGTCGAGCCCGAGGGCACGCAGATGATCATCTCCGGCGCCGCGAAGCTGCGGCGGTTGGTGACCTTGCGGATGAAATGCTTGATCATTTCCTCCGCCACCTCGAAATCGGCGATGACGCCGTCGCGGAGCGGGCGGATGGCGATGATGCTGCCCGGGGTGCGGCCCAGCATCAGCTTGGCCTCGTCGCCGACCGCCAGGACCTGCTTCTTGCCGCGGTTGGTCTGGATCGCCACGACCGACGGTTCGTTCAGCACGATGCCCCGGCCCTTGACGTAGACCAGCGTGTTCGCCGTGCCCAGGTCGATGGCGATGTCGGCGGAAAGGAAACCGAAGAAATTGAACATGCGACGGTGATTTCCTGTCAGCCGGACTCGGCTGGGATGGGCCAGTGCGAGAAGCGGGAACGGCGGGCCGTTCCCGCCGCCGGGTTGCTTTAGACCAGCCCGGCCCGAGTCTCAAGCGGAGAGTCGGCGCGACTCGGGGCCCCGGGAATCACATCCCGCGCTCGGCCATCGACCCGCTCACGCCGATGTCGCGGGGGGCGGAGCACTGGCCCGGCCGGCGGTACAGGCAGATCTCGCTCGGGCAGCTCTCCAGCCGGTAGCCGGTGCCCGGCGGCATCTGCTCCGGCCGCGCCATCACATAGTTGAAGGACGGGGCGGAGCGCCACAACCGCCGCGTGTCGTCGCCGAACCAGAACACCGGCACGTCGCGGTGCAGGGTGGTGTAGCCGGGCAGATCCCACCACGGCGTCATCAGGCCCAGCCCGCACAGCGCCTCGCGGTCGTGCAGCGCCGTGGCGGTGGCGATGCCGGGGGCGACGCGGCTCCATTCCGGGCCCCAGCGATCGCTGCCCGACAGCAGGCCGGAGGCGAGGACCCAGGCGGCGCACAGCACCGCCAGCGGCGCCCAGCGCGGCGTGCCCGGCCAGCGCCCCGCCGCCAGACCGGCCAGGCGCCGGGCCAGCCGCTCGGTGCCGATCGCCGCCAGGATCAGCAGGAACGGCAGCGCCGGCAGAACGAACCGGTATTCCTTGTGGGCGACCAGGCTGTGCGACAGCACCACCGCCAGCGGCACCGCCACCAGCATCGGCTGGCGGCGCGCGCCCAGCACGATCAGCGCCGCCATGGGCGCCAGCCACCACGACCAGACCCGGGCGTATTCGGTGAAGTAGAAGCTCAGCGGCATGACGCCGAAGCTGTGGCTCTTCTCCTCGACGATGTTGATCCAGAAGTTCTTCAGCACCGACTGGAAC
>NZ_JBCNNF010000406.1:0-6247 GCF_039594555.1 Inquilinus sp. | reverse complement strand
GTCAACGCCGCCGACTGACCGGCCGGCCGACGCTGAGCGGCAGGGGCTCGATCACGGCCCCGCCGCCGGCTTCCTCATTTCCGGTCGGCAGCAGGATGGTGATGCGGGTGCCGACCTCGGGCTCGCTGTCGATCATCAGCATGCCGCCATGGCTCTCGACCAGCGCCTTGGCCAGCGGCAGGCCCAGCCCCGACCCTTCGCGCGGCCGCCGCGACAGCTTGCGCGCCTGACGGAACGGCTCCAGTGCCAGGGCGATCTCCTGCTCGGTCATGCCGATGCCGGTGTCGGCCACGGTGATGCGCACCGACCGGGCCACCGCCGCCGCCTCGATCGTGACGCGGCCGCCATCGGGCGTGAACTTCACCGCATTGGTCAGCAGGTTGATCAGGATCTGGCGCAGCCGCAGCGGGTCGGCGTGCAGCAGCGGTAGGTCGCGCGCCACGCGCTGCTCGATGGCGATGCCGTGCGCCTCGGCGCGCTGCGCCACCAGGCTGACCGCCCCCTCGATGTCGCTGGCCAGGTCCACCGGCTCCGGCTGCAGCTCCAGCCGGCCGGATTCGACGCGCGAGAGGTCCAGCACGTCGTTGACCAGGGCCAGCAGATGCTGGCCCGAGCGGTGGATGTCCTCGGCATAGCCGCGGTAGCGGTCGGGCAGCGGCCCGAGATGGGCGTCCCGGATCAGCTCGGAGAAGCCGAGGATCGCGTTCAACGGCGTCCGCAGCTCGTGGCTCATATGGGCCAGGAAGGTGGTCTTGGCGCTGTCCGCCGCCTCGACCGTGCGCATGGCTTCGCGCATGCGCTGCTCGGCCACCCGCTCGGTGGTGATGTCGAGATGCGCCACCACGGCGCCGGCGGCGCGCCCCTCGGCGATCGGCGCGGCCAGCAGCCGGATGGTCCGGCCGCCGGTGCCGGCGCCGATCATGTACTCGACCGGCGCCGCCGGCCGGATGCCCTGGACCACGCCGGCCAGATGCACCCGCACCTCCGCCCCCGCCGGCCCGGCGGCGGCGCAGAGGGCGAAGTAGTCCTCGCCGGGGCGGGCGCCGCGGCCGACGAAGCGGTCGCGCTCGCCCGGCCACTGCCAGGGCGGGTTCGCGGTCAGGATGGTGCCGTGCTCGTCGATCAGCGCCAGCGGCATCGGCAGGGCGTTCAGGGTGGCGGCATGGCGTTCGTCCAGCTCCGCCAGCCGGCGATGCGTCTGCAGCTCCGAGATCCGGCGGTCCAGCCGGGTCGCGACCAGCGCCAGGGCGAAGACGACGATGTTCGCCGCGGCGATCATCCCGGCCAGGATCTCCGGCGGCACCGGCGTGCCCAGCCCGGCGGCCGGGACGGTGGCCGGCTCGGGGACGAACCGGGCCGCCGCCATGGCGACGAAATGCATGCCGGAGATGGCGATGCCCATGACCAGCGCCGCCAGGATCCGCCGGATGCGCCCGATCTCGGACAGCGCCAGGTGCAGCGCCGTCGTGGCGACGACCAGGGCGATCAGCACCGACAGGGCCACCACGGCCGGATCGTGGACGATGTGGCCGGGGGCCGCGATCGCGGCCATGCCGACATAGTGCATGCCGGCGATGCCGAGGCCGAAGCACAGGCCGCCCGCCAGCAGCGGCCCCGTCCGGCCCGGTCCGGACGGGGCGGCCCGGCCGAGCATGGCCACGGCGAAGCCGGCGCCGGTCGCGGCGACGGCGATCAGCAGCGACAGCAGGGTCAGCCCCAGGTCGTAGGCGAAGCCGGCCGGCGCGCGCAGGGCGAGCATGGCGATGAAATGCATCGACCAGATGCCGCCGCCCATGGCCACGGCGCCGCCGGTCAGCCACAGCAGGCGGGCCCCGCCGCGCGCGGCGCGGATGTGCCGGCCGAGGCTGAAGGCGACGTAGGAGGCCAGCACCGCGACCAGAACCGCCAGGATCGCCAGCCAGGGATCATGCCCGGGCCCGGACATCAGGGAATGGTGCAGGCCGTCGCCAATCAAATCATCGCCTTCCGATCGGGCGTGCCGCGACCGGAAAAGGCCCGGCCGTGCGGCATGCCGCGAGCATATCGCCGGTGCGGCGGCGTGGCTACGGGCGACGAAGCGGCGCCGCGGCCGCGGCGATCCGGGGCGGCCGCACGTCCCCGCGGGCAGCGGCGCGGCCGGCCGGCACGACGGCCCTGGCCGGCTCGGCGAAGTCGAGCGTCACCGCCAGGCCGGGACGGTTGTCCGCCAGCGTCACGCGGATCTCGTGCAGCTGCGCCACCGCCGCCACCAGGCTGAGGCCCAGGCCGCTGCCCGGGGTCATCCGGCTGGCGTCGAGCCGGAAGAAGCGCTGGAACACCTTCTCGCGCGCCGCCTCCGGAATGCCGGGGCCGGTGTCGCGCACCTGGCCGACCGGCCCCTCCGGCCCCGGCGCCAGCAACACCGCGATCTCGGTGCCGGGCGGGGTGTGGCGGATGGTGTTCTCCACCAGGTTGGCCAGCATCTGGGTCAGCAGCTGCCGGTCGCCGCGGATCCGCAGGCCCGGCGTCACCGTGCCGGCCAGCCGGTAGCCGGCGTCGTCGGCCACCGGGCCGTAGGTGTCGATGATGGTCTCGAACACGCCCGACAGGTCGACCGGGGCGAAGCCCTCGCGCCGCGCGCCGGATTCGATCTGGGCGATGCGCAGCAGCGCCGCGAACACGCCGAGGATGCCGTCGATATCGGCCACGGCCCGCTCCACCGCGGCGTCGTAGTCCTCGGCGGAGGTCGCCTTCAGCCGCGCCGCCTCCAGCCGCTGGCGCATATGCGACAGCGGCGTCCGCAGGTCGTGCGCGATGTCGCTGGACACCTGGTGCAGCCCCTGCATCAGCTGCTGGATGCGGTCCAGCATGGCGTTCAGGTTGTCGGCCAGGCGGTCGAATTCGTCGGCGCCCTTGCCGCGGCTCGGCACCCGCTCGTCCAGGTGGCCGTCCATGATGTGGCGGGCGGCCGTGTTCACCGCCTCGACCCGGCGCAGGAAGCGGGCGCTCAGCACCAGGCCGCTGGCCAGGGCCAGCAGCACCGTCGCCGCGGCCCCGGCCAGGAAAAAGCGGGTGATGCCCTCCTGCAGCTCGTCCAGGTCCTGCGTGTCGCGGCCGATGAACAAATGCAGCTCGGGCGTCAGGTCGACGCCCAGGCCGCGGATGGTGTGGCGCTCCGTGGCGCCGCTGCCGTCGGTCGTCTCCAGCGGAATGTCGGCCCAGCCGGTGACGGCCGGCACCGGCCGCAGGTTGCCGGCCAGCACTCCGCCGTCGGAATCCTCCAGCGCGTAGTAGTAATAGTCCGGGTCGATGTCGGTGATGCGGTCGTTGATCGCCTTGACGATCTCGGGGGCCGAATCCCCGGCTACAGAATCGCGGACCGCCTTCATCTCCGAGCTGATCGACAGGTCGATCTGCTGGTCGGAATACTGCGTCATCGCCATGTAGGTGATGCTCGACACCACGATGATCGAGACGCTGAACAGCGCGGCGAAGCCGGCGGCCAGCCGGAACGTCGCGGTGCGGACGAGCCTACCCAGGATCACGGAGGCAGTACCCAACGCCGCGGACGGTATCCAGCAATGGCAGGTCGAAACCGCGGTCGATCTTGCCGCGCAGCCGGCTGATATGGGTTTCGACCACCGTCGTCTGCGGCTCGAAATGGAACTCCCACACATGCTCCAGCAGCATGGTGCGGGTGACGATCTGGCCGGAGTGCCGCATCAGGTACTCCAGCAGCTTGAACTCGCGCGGCTGCAGGTCGATCGCCTGACCGGCCCGGGTGGCGGTGCGCTTCAGCAGGTCGATCTCGAGATCGGCGACGCGGATCGCGGTCTCGACCGCGACGGCGCCGGCGCGCCGGGCCAGGGCGTCGACCCGGGCCAGCAGCTCCGCCAGGGCGAAGGGCTTGACCAGATAGTCGTCGCCGCCGGCGTTCAGCCCCTCGACCCGGTCGCTGACGCCGCCCAGCGTGGTCAGGAACAGGATCGGCACGGTGTTGCCCTCGGCCCGCATCCGGCGGGCCAGGGTGATGCCGTCGATATCCGGCAGCATGCGGTCGACGATCAGCAGCCGCGGGGCGCAGCCGGCGCGGGCCGCGGAGGCGCGGGCCAGGCCGTCGGTGCCGGTCAGGCTGTGCTCGACCGTATGGCCGGCATCGCGCAGCGACCCGATGATGTGCTGGGCCGTCTCGTTGTCGTCTTCGATCAGGAGGATCTGCATGGGCGTGTCAGGCTCTCGGACAGCGGATCGCTGGCGTGACGGACCGGACCACGCCGAGAGAGCTTCCCCACCGCTCCCGCCGGACCGTCGCACGCCGAGACGGGGCCGCGGGCGTATGACCCGGGGCGGGAGAGTAGGGGAAAGCCCCCGGGCCGCGTACTTACGTTTCGGTAATACCGCGTCCATGTCGTCCTGCCGCCATGTCTCCCCATATTATCACGATATCTTCCCTCCGTCGGGACTCGCGGGACGCGCATCGTGAACGACAAGGATCTCAAGGTGTTCGAGGCGGTGGCCCGCACCGGCGGCATCGGCCGGGCGGCGGCGGAGCTCAACACCGTCCAGTCCAACGTCACCGCCCGCATCCGGGCGCTGGAGGAGGAGCTGGGCACGCCGCTGTTCGAGCGGCACAGCCGCGGCGTGGTGCTGACCGCGGCCGGGCGGCGGCTGCGCCCCTTCGCGGTGCAGATCGCCGACCTGATCCGCCAGGCCAAGCGGGCGGCACAGGATGACGGTACGCCGCGCGGGCCGCTGTCGATCGGCAGCATGGAGACCACGGCCGGGCTGCGGCTGCCGGATGTGCTGGCCGCCTTCACCCAGGCCCATCCCGATGTCGACCTGTCGCTGACCACCGGCACCACGCCCTGGCTGACCCGGGCGGTGATCGCGCGCGAGCTGGACGGCGCCTTCGTCGCCGGCCCGGTCGACCATCCGGAACTGGAGGCCGAGACCATCTTCGCCGAGGAGATGGCGATCATCGCCGCGCCCTCGGTGGCGGATCTCGACGACCTCGGGGCGCTGGCCGGTCTGAAGATCGTCGCCTTCCGCTCCGACTGCGCCTACCGCCAGCGGCTGGAGAGCGTCCTGGCAGCCCAGGGCATCGTCAAGGTCAAGGTGATCGAGATCGGCACGCTGGACGGCATCATCGGCTGCGTCGCCGCCGGCATGGGCATCTCGCTGCTGCCGAAGGGCGTGGTCACCCAGGCGCTGCGCGACCGCCGGATCAAGGCCTTCCGCCCGCCGGCCTGGACCGAGCGGGTGGACACCGTCTTCATCCGCCGCATCGACGCGCACCCGTCCAGCGCCCTGTCCGCCTTCCTGCGGATCGCGCGGCCGTCCCCGCTGCCGCGCACGGCCGAGCCGCTGGCGCTGGTGCGAGGCCATCGCTGATGATGATGGCTTCCATCTGAACTAATCACTCCCGCCGGTGGGTGTCCGCGCCTAGCTTTGGCATATGAGCGCGACACCCCACCGGTCCGGTCCCCACGGCCATGCCCACCATCCCCCGCGGGAGGCCGGGTCGGCCTGGCGCTTCGCCGCCGCGGGGCTCTGCGCCTCGCTGGTCGGGCTCGGCCTGGCCCGCTTCGCCTACACCCCGCTGATCCCGGCGCTGATCGCGGCGCAGTGGTTCAGCCCGTCCGAGGTGATCTATCTCGGCGCCGCCAACCTAGCCGGTTATCTGGCCGGCGCCGTGGCGGCGCGGCCGCTGGCCGCCCGCGCCGGCCCGGTCCGGGCGCTGCGCGGCACCATGCTGCTGGCCACGCTGTCCTGCCTCGCCTGCGCCATGCCGGTCGCCTTCGCCTGGTTCTTCGCCTGGCGGTTCCTGGCCGGGCTCAGCGGCGGCGTCATCATGGTGCTCGCCGCCTCGACCATCCTGCCGCACACGGCGCCGGGCAAGCGCGGCTTGGTCGGCGGCGTGATCTTCGCCGGCGTCGGGCTGGGCATCGCCGCCTCCGGCACGCTGGTGCCGCTGCTGCTGCAGCAGGGGCTGCGCGAGAGCTGGCTGGGCCTCGCGGCGCTGTCCGGCGTGCTGACCCTGATCGCCTGGCCGAACTGGCCGAAGGGCGACCCTGCCGCGGCGCCCCATGCCGATGCCAAGGCCGTGCGGCCGCGGCGGTCCGCGATCGTCCCGGTGCTGTCCCTGCAATACGGCCTCAACGCCGTCGCCCTGGTGCCGCACATGGTCTTCGTCGTCGATTTCGTGGCCCGCGGCCTGGGCCAGGGTATCGCCGCCGGGTCGCAATACTGGGTGCTGTACGGGCTGGGC
>NZ_JBCNNF010000405.1:0-6259 GCF_039594555.1 Inquilinus sp. | reverse complement strand
GCAGGGCGGTCGCCACCCGGAAATCGGCATAGGTCAGGCGGTCGCCGATCAGCCAGGTGCGCTCGGCTAGGATGCGGTCGAGGATGGGGCCGAAGGTCGCCAGATCCTCGGCCGCGTCGTCCAGCGCCCGCTGGTTGGCGGGGCGTTCCAGGAATTGCGGGCGGATCAGGTTCTCGAAATAGAACACGTCGCCGGCCCGGGTGAAGTGATGGGTGCCCCAGCTGACCCAGCGCAGCATCTCGATCATGCGCTCGTCGGTCGGCCAGAACGCGCCGCCCGCCAGGGTCGACAGGCGGTAGGCGATGGCATCCGTCTCCCACAGCGGGGCGCGGCCGTCCTCGGTCAGGATCGGCACCCGCGTGTTCGGGTTCAGCGGCCGGAACTGCTCACGATAGCGCGGGTCCATCGGGCTGGCGCGGACGAACTCGACCGGCGAGCCGAGATGCTTGGCCACCGCCACGGCGACACGCGGGTTGAGGTTCGGGGAGTAATAGAGCTTCACGGCGCTGCCTCCTGAGCGGGACGGGGTCGCAGGGCGATGGCCTTGCACCCATGGTCGCGTGGGAGCGGGGAGAATCGACAGGGCAGTGAACGATAGGTGCTCAGCGGATGGGCCTAAGCCACCCCCTCACCCGAAATCGCTGCGCGATTTCGACCTCTCCCCAGGGGAGAGGTGTAGCGGCGCTGACCTTGTTTCCCTCTCCTTGGGGAGAGGGAGGGGCCCGCCGCGTTGGCGGCGGGAGGGTGAGGGGAAAACCGCCAGAGGACCCTACCGCACCGGCTCCGCCGGCCCGCGCATCCGCCGGTAGACGAAGTCGGGCGGTGCGTCGCTGTGGGCTGCGGTTCGGGCGAGGCCCAGCATGGTGTCGTGGAACGGCGACAGCGCGCAGGCCGGGTCGGTGGCGTCGGCCTGGCCGGTCAGCGCCAGGGCCTGACAGCGGCAGCCGCCCCAATCGACCTCGCGCTGGTCGCAGCTGCGGCACGGCTCCGGCATCCAGGCGGTGCCGCGGAAGCGCTGGAACGCGTCCGATGCCGCCCAGATCTCGGCCAGCGGCCGGTCGCGCACCGATTCGAAGCCGAGGCCGGGGATGGTCTCGGCCGCATGGCAGGGCAGCACGCGGCCGCTCGGCGTGATGTTGAGGAAGCGCCGGCCCCAGCCGCCCATGCAGGCCTTCGGCCTCTGGGCGTAGTAGTCCGGCACGACATAGTCGATCACCAGGGCGCCGCGCAACCGCTCCCGTGCCGCCTCGACCACGTCGCTGGCCCGGTCCAGCTGCTCGCGGCTCGGCATCAGCGCGTCGCGGTTGTGCAGGGCCCAGCCGTAATACTGGACATGCGCCACCTCGATCCGGGCGGCGCCGAGTTCGACCGCGAGGTCGATCATCTCGCCCAGCCGGTCGAGATTCTGGCGGTGCACCACGGCGTTCAAGGTCAGCGGCAGGCCTTCCTCCCGCACCCAGCCGGCGAAGGCCAGCTTCTTCGGCTGCGCGCCCGGGTAGTGGCCAATGCGCTCGGCCGATTGCGGGTCGGTGTCCTGGATGCTCAGCTGGGCATGGTCCAGCCCGGCCTCGACCAGGGCGTGGAAGCGCTCCCGGTCGATGGCGACGCCGGAGGTGATCAGGTTGCTGTACAGCCCGGCGTCCCGGGCGCCGCGGATGAGTTCCTCCAGGTCGCGCCGGACGGTCGGCTCGCCGCCGGAGAAATGCACCTGCAGGATGCCGAGCGCCGCCGCCTCGCGGATCACCCGCAGCCACTCCTCGGTCGACAGCTCGTCGCGAGCCCGGTCCATCTCCAGCGGGTTGGAGCAGTAGGGGCATTGCAGCGGGCAGCGATGCGTCAGCTCCAGCAGGGCGGCGAGCGGCGGCTCGGGGCGGGGGGCGATCTGGTTCATGGCGCCAGGATCCGCTTGGCGGTCAGGTCGTCGATCAGCTGGACCACATCGGCCTCGACCTCGCCGGGCTCGGCCTCGAAGCTGCGGGCCAGGTCGGCGACGATCTCGGCGACCGTGGCGGTGCCGTCGCAGCGGCGGACGATCTCATGCGCGGTCTCGTCCAGCAGGATCACCCGCTCCGGCGCCAGCACCACCCAGCTCTGCCGCGCCTCGTCCCAGCGCAGCCGCGACCCCCGCGCCAGCTGTGGGCGGGACGGGACGGTGTCGGGTGCTGCGCTCACCGCCGCCCCTCGGGGACGAAGGCGCCGGGCGGGATGTGGCCGGGCTCGACATAGGCGTGGTGCAGCGCGTCCAGCTGCGCCCACAGCACGTCGCACTTGAACAGCAGGGCGTTCATCACATCCTGCTGCTGGTCCGGCCGCCGCGCCTCCCGCTTGACATAGTCGAGGGCGAAGTCGGAGTCGCGCGGCGCCTGGGTCAGGCGCTTGTCGAAATAGGCCAGGGCGTCGCGCGAGATGAAGTCGTAATTCGCCAGCATGCCGGCGACGCGGTTGCCGATGATGGCCGGCGCGAACAGCTCGGTCAGGGACGACGCGACCGCCTCCAGCAGCGTGCGCTCGCGCACGAAGCGGACATAGGCGTCGACCGCGAAGCGGGTGGCCGGCAGGATGCCGCGGCCGTCGATCACCGCTGCGCGGTCCAGCCCCAGCGCGTCGGTCAGGTGCAGCCAGCGGGCGATGCCGCCTTCGCCCTCGCGCTCGCCGTCATGATCGACCACGCGCTGCCGCCATTCGCGGCGCAGAGCCGGATCCTCGGCCCGCGACATCAGGGCGGAATCCTTCA
Organism: Inquilinus sp.; assembly: GCF_039594555.1. GTDB lineage: Bacteria > Pseudomonadota > Alphaproteobacteria > DSM-16000 > Inquilinaceae > Inquilinus. The sequence goes on along the minus strand of NZ_JBCNNF010000405.1, from coordinate 3,525 downwards.
GCGGGATCCGGCTCTGATAGTAGTAGCGGTTCAGCGCCCAGGCCTGCACCTGGCCCCGGTCCAGCTTGCCGCCATGCAGCAGGGCATGGAACGGGTGGCGGTCATGGTAGCGCTCGCGCCCGATCGCGCGCAGCGCCGCCTCGAGCTGGTCCGGGGTCATCAGGTCGCTCATCGGCTCGTCCTCACAGCGCGATCTCCATGCCGTCCTCCGCCACCTCCCAGCCGGCTTCGGCCAGGGCGGCGCGTTCGGGCGAATCCTCGATCAGGATCGGATTGGTGGTGTTGACATGGATCAGGATCCGACGCCTGGTGTCGAGATCGGAAAAGGCGGCGACGGTGCCGTCCGGCCCGTCGATGCTCATATGGCCCATCCGCTTTCCGGTCTTGGCGCCGACGCCGGTGGCGATCAGCTCGTCGTCGCGCCACAGCGTGCCGTCGAAGAACACCAGCGGCGATCCCTGCAGGCGGGCGCGAAGCTCCGGCGTCATCGCGGCGCAGCCGGGGATGTAGTGGAAACGGGTGCCGTTGGCCGCGATCTCCAGCCCCAGCGTCTCGTCCGGCGCGCCGGACAGGTCGTCGCCGGCCTGGCCCTCAAGGTACAGCGGCACCTTGCCGGGGACCGGGAAGGCGGTGACGGTCAGGCCCAGGCTGCCGCCATGGCCGGCTATCGCGAAAGGTCCGTTCGGCACCACGGCATGGCGGTCGACGCAGCGGGCGCTCAGCGCGTCGAAGATCGGGTTGGCGGCGAGGGCGGCCAGCACCGGCGGCGCCGCCCACAGGGCGAAGGGCTGGGATTCACGCATCGACAGCAGCCCGGCGACATGGTCGATCTCGCCGCTGGTCAGGATCACCGCCGCGATTGGGGAATGGCGCAGCCCGTCCTGCGGCCACAGCACCCTGTTGGCCGCCACCTGCTGGCGAAAGTCGGGGGAGGCGTTCAGCAACAACCAGCGCTCGCCGTCCGCACTGACGGCGAGGGAGGCCTGGGTGCGCGGCTTGGCGCGCAGAGCCCCGGTCCGCACCCCCCGGCTGGTGGGCGCGTTGCAGTTCCATTGGGGAAAACCTCCGCCGGCGGCGGAACCGAGGACGACGATGCGCATGGTCTCAGCCCCGCTTTCGGCAGCCTCGCCGGATCCGCCATCAGGCGGAGGTTGGTCTTAAACGGTCGCGCAGGCGTAGGCGTTGATCTCGCAGCCGACAGAGATCTCGCGGACCTTCGGAGTCTTCCAGCGCTTCATGAGACGTCTCCATAAGGGTCAGTGCTCTTGGGATGACGCCTCGGCCCGGCGCTTGGTTCCGGGCCGCGACATCCTGAGCATGATGCGCCTTCCGCGCGCGAGGGGAATACTACTTTGGAGCCATGCCGCAGGTTTGTTGTCGCACCGCGGGCTCAAGCCGCCTTTGGTCGTGCGCTCATGGTCAGCAGGTCGTAGCGGGCGACGGTCTCGTCAGCCTGGTTGAAGACCTCGACGTCCCAGCGCACCTCGCCGTATTCCGGCATCCGTGCGGCGGTCTTGCGCTTGACCGTCAGCCGCACCCGGATCGAGTCCCCGGGCGACACCGGCTTCAGGAAGCGCAGGTTGTCGAGGCCGTAATTGGCCAGGAGTGGCCCGGGTGCCGGGTCGACGAACAGGCCGGCGGCGAAGGACAGGATCAGGTAGCCATGCGCCACCCGGCCGGGGAAGAACGGGTTCGCCTTGGCCGCCTCCTCGTCCATATGGGCGTAGAAGGCGTCGCCGGTGAAGGCGGCGAAATGCTCGATGTCCTCGATCGTGATGGTGCGGGCCGGGGTTTCCACCGTCTCGCCGACCTGGATCTCCTCATAGTTGCGGCGGAACGGGTGGATCGCCGGCACCGGCGCCGGGGCGCCCTGCAGCCAGGTCCGGGTCAGGGCCGACAGGCGGGCGGGCGACCCCTGCAGGGCGGTGCGCTGCAGATAGTGGTGCACGCCGCGGATGCCGCCCAGTTCCTCGCCGCCGCCGGCGCGGCCGGGACCGCCATGCACCAGGCCGGGCAGGGGCGAGCCGTGGCCGGTCGATTCGCCGGCGCAGTCGCGGTCGACGATCAGGATACGGCCGTGGAACGGCGCCAGGCCGAACACCAGCGCGTCGGCCACCGCGTTGTCATAGGTGAAGACCGAGGCCACCAGGCTGCCCTCGCCGCGGCGCACCAGCTCCACCGCCTGGTCCAGGCCGTCATAGGCGATCACGGTCGCCACCGGCCCGAAGGCCTCGACCACATGTACCTTGCGGGCGCGGGCCGGGTCGGTGCAGCGCAGCAGCACCGGGGCCAGGAAGGCGCCGCCCGGGGCGCCGTCATTGGCGGGATCGCCGACCACCACCTCGGCCTCGGCCGACAACTCGGCGATGCGGGCGCGGACGTCGTCGCGCTGGGCGAGGCTGACCAGCGGGCCCATCCGCGTGCCCTCCTGCCGCGGGTCGCCGATGGCCAGGCCAGTCAGCTTCTGCGCCAGGGCAGCGATGACGTCGTTCTCCAGCGCGCGGGGCACCAGGATGCGGCGGATGGCGGTGCATTTCTGCCCGGCCTTGGCCGTCATCTCGCGCACCACCTCCTTGACGAACAGGTCGAATTCCGGCGTGCCCGGCGTCGCGTCCGGTCCCAGAACGGCGGCGTTCAGCGAATCCCGCTCGGCCACGAAGCGCACCGCGTTGCGCGAGATCACCGGGTGGTTGCGCAGCCTTTCCGAGGTCTCGATCGACCCGGTGAAGGCCACCAGGTCCTGGCCGGTCAGGTGGTCCAGCAGGTCGCCGGTGCCGCCGGCCACGAATTGCAGGGCGCCCGCGGGCAGGATGCCGGACTCGGTGATCAGCTTCACCAGCGCCTCGGCGACATAGGCGGTGGCCGAGGCCGGCTTGGTGATCACCGGCACCCCGGCCAGGATCGCCGGCGCCAGCTTCTCCAGCAGGCCCCAGCACGGGAAGTTGAAGGCGTTGATGTGCACCGCCACGCCGGTCAGCGGCGTCAGCACATGCACGCCGATGAAGCTGCCGCCCTTGGACAGGCGTTCGACCCCATCCTCCAGCAGGAAGCGCTCGCTCGGCAGTTCGCGACGCCCGCGCGAGGCATAGGCGAACAGCGTGCCCAGCCCGCCATCGATGTCGATCAGGTTGTCGCGCTTCGTCGCGCCGGTGTCGGCGGCGAGGGTATAGAGCGGCTCCTTGCGCTCGGACAGGTACAGCGCCAGCGCCTTCAGCATGTCGGCACGCTGGTGGAAGGTCAGCCGGCGCAGCGCCGGGCCGCCGACCTCGCGGGCATGGCGGACCATCGCCGCGAAATCCAGGCCGCGGCTCGACAGCCGGGCCACCACCCTTCCGTCGATGGCGCTGGCGATGTCGGCCAGCCCCTCGGTCGCGGCGACCCAGCGGTCCTCGGCGTAGCTCTGCAGGATGGCGGTCATGGCGTCCTCCCGATCACCCGGTCCGCGTCGGTTGGCGATTGACAGGCCGGATCTCGGGTCTAAGAATTAACCGAACGATCGTTCAATTCAAGAGGCCCGGCGCAACC
>NZ_JBCNNF010000404.1:0-6261 GCF_039594555.1 Inquilinus sp. | reverse complement strand
CCACTCCGGCGCCAGGCCCTCCGGGCTGACCAGGCGGCCGTCGGGGCGGGCCAGGGCGTGGATCGCGGCCATCTCCTCGGCCGAGAGCGCGAAGTCGAAGATCGCCTGGTTGACTGCGGCGCGGGCCTCGCTGACCGTCTTCGACAAAGCGACGATACCCGGCTGCTGCACCAGCCAGCGCAGCACCACCTGCGCCTCGGTCTTGCCGTGGCGGGCGGCGATCACCTGGATCGCCGGGTCGCCGATCACCTTGCCGTCGGCCATGCCGTAATAGGCGGTGACGCTCATCCCGGCCTTGCGCGCCGCCGCCAGCACGGGCGCCTGGCTCAGATAAGGGTGGTACTCGACCTGGTTGGTGACCAGCGGTGCCGGGCTCAGCGCCTCGGCCTCCGCCATCAGCGCAGTGCTGAAGTTGCTGATGCCGATATGGCGCACCTTGCCAGCCGTCTTCACCTCGTTCAGTGCGCCGATCTGCTCGGCCAGCGGCACCTGCTGGTTCGGCCAATGCAGCAGCAGCAGGTCGACATGGTCGGTGCCGAGCTTGCGCAGGCTCTCCTCGACCGAGCGCAGGAAGGCGTCGTGCCGGTAGTTCTCGACCCAGACCTTGGTGGTCAGGAACACGTCGTTGCGGGCGATGCGGGAGGCGGCCAGGCCCTCGCCGACCTCGGCCTCGTTGCCGTATATCTGTGCCGTGTCGATGTGGCGGTAGCCGATCGACAGCACGTGCCGGACCATGCGGGCGGTGTCCGCGCCGTTCATCCGGAAGGTGCCGAAGCCGAGCGCCGGGATCTCGGCGCCGTTGGCGGTGACGAGCGGAGTGGTCATGTCGGGTGTCCTGTCTGTCCGGTTCGTGTCGGGCCGCAATGTGGTCGGGACCGGCGGCGGCGATAATCCGGCCGGCCAGATCATGACTTGTGAAGCCGGTTCACAGATGGTTGTCCGGCCCCGCCGCTTTCCACAGCCATCCCCTGCCCTCATCTTCCTGCCATGACCATGGATGAGGGCACGGACATGACCATCTTCCTGACCGGCGCCAGCGGCTATATCGGCGGCGCCGTCGCGGTCCGGCTACTGCGGGACGGGCACCGGATCCGCGGCTTGGTGCGGTCGCCCGAAAAGGCGGCCCGGCTGCAGGCGCTGGGCATCGAGCCGGTGATCGGCGACCTGTCGGACACGACGCTGCTGGCGCGCGAGGCCGAAGCCGCCGACGCGGTCATCAACACCGCCAGCGCCGACGATCGGGCGGCGGTCGAGGCGCTGCTCGACGCCCTGGCCGGCAGCGGCAAGCCCTTCCTGCACACCAGCGGCACCAGCGTGGTGGCCGACGATGCCCGCGGCGAATGGGCGTCGGACCGGATCTATGACGAGGACACGCCGGTCGAGCCGGTGTCGGGCAAGGCGGCGCGGGTCGCCATCGACCGGATGATCGTCGAGGCCGCCGGGCGCGGCGTGCGGTCGGCGGTGCTGTGCAACAGCCTGATCTACGGCACCGGGCCCGGGCTGAACCCGGACAGCGTGCAGATCCCGGCGCTGGTGGCGCAGGCGCGCAAGACCGGCGTGGTCCGGCACATCGGGCGCGGTCTGAACATCTGGTCCAACGTGCATGTCGACGATATGGCGGATCTCTACGCCCTGGCGCTGGACCGCGCGTCGGCCGGCGCCTTCTATTACGTCGAGAACGGCGAGGCCTCCTTCGCCGAGGCCACGGCGGCGATCGCCCGTCGGCTCGGCCTCGGCGCGCCGCAGCCCTGGCCGGTCGACGACGCCATCGCCGCGCTGGGCTTCGGCCATGCCGTCTATTCGCTGGGCTCGAACAGCCGGGTGCGCGGCAAGCGGGCCCGGGCGGAGCTGGGCTGGGCGCCGAAGCACGGTTCGCTGACCGGGTGGATCGAGCGGGACATGCCGGTGGGCTGACCGTCAGCTCCGCATATACCGCGCGAAATCCGCCAGGATCAGCGCCCAGCCCTGGGGCGAGCCCATGCCCTCACGCAGCCGCTCGGCCCCGTCGCCGTGCTTCTCGAAGTCACGATGCTCCAGCTCGATGCGGGTGCCCCTGCCCTCCGGCACGAAGCGGATCTCGACCTCGCTGGCCCGCGCCTCCGGCTCGGGCCGGCGATCGGCGCCGACGGCGAAGGACAGCACCAGCCGCGACGGCGGCTCCCAGGCGCGGACCTCGCCCCAGGCGGTCTCCTCGCCAGCATGGTTGCGCTCGAACCACAGGCCGCCGGCCCGCGGCTCGATCACCGCAGTGTCGAGGTCGACCCCGGCATAGGTGTAGGCGAGCGGCCACCAGCGGCCGATCTCGCCGATGAAGGCGTCGAAGGCACGGTCCGGCGGCGCATCGACGGTGATATTGGCCCGCAGCGGGCTGACGGCGGTCATGGCGTCGTCCTCCTCGAAGGTCGGCTTCGAGTCATCAACGCGCCGAAAGGCCAGGCCGTCGCCCTCAGGCCGCGACCAGGCCTCGCCGGGTCTCGGACAGGAACTCCAGCATCGCGGCCACGCCCTTGTCCGCGCCGTGCTCGTGGCGCACCCGGGCCATCCGCTCCGCCTTCTCCCCCGTGCCGCGGAACAGCATGCGGAAGACGCGGCGCAGGGCCAGCACCTCCGGCTCGGTGAAGCCGTGGCGGCGCAGCCCGACCTCGTTCAGCGACACGAGGCGCGCCCGGTCGCCCTGGACCAGGCAGAAGGGCGGCACGTCCTGTGCCACCATGGCCCCGGCGGCGACGAAGGCATGGGCGCCGATGCGGGTGAACTGGTGCACCCCCGCCAAGCCGCTGACATGGACATGGTCGCCGACCTCGACATGGCCGGCCAGGGTCGCGGCGTTGGCGAACTGGGTATGGCTGCCGATGCGGCAGTCATGGGCGATGTGCGAGCAGGCCATGAACAGGTTGCCGTCGCCGACCTCGGTCAGCCCGCCGGAGACGCCGACGCCCGGCTGGATGGTGACATATTCGCGGATGATGTTGTCATGGCCGATGACCAGTCGCGTCTCCTCGCCCTTCCATTTCAAGTCCTGCGGCGGCGCGCCGACCGAGGCGAACTGGAAGATCTGGTTGCGGTCGCCGATCTCGGTCCGCCCCTCGATCACCGCATGCGGCCCGACGATGCAGTCGCGGCCCAGCCGGACCTTCGGGCCGATCACGGCATAGGCGCCGATGCGGGTGCCCTCACCGATCTCGGCGCCCGGCTCGATGATCGCGGTGCGGTGGATCAGGGTCATGCGGGATTCCGGATGGACATCACAAGCGGCCGGACGGACCGGCACGCCGGCGATCCTGCCGGCTGGGGCGCCAAGGCGGAATTCAAAAATTGTTTCAAATCATTGCGTTGGCCGATGATGCCGCGAATCTGGCCGGCCCGGCGCCGGCGGGGCATAATCCGGCACGACACCGCGGGAGGACGCGATGGACCTGTCGACGCTGCTAATCTACGCCGTCACGCTGGGCGTCGCCTGCGCCGTGCCTGGCCCGACCACCGCGGCGCTGGTGGCGCGGGTGCTGGGCCGCGGCAGCCGCGGGGCCCTGGCCTTCTGCGTCGGGCTGATGGCCGGCGACCTGCTTTGGCTGGGTGCCACGGCGCTGGGCCTGGCCATGCTGGCGGCGACGCTGCAGCCGGTCTTCGTGGTGATCAAATATGCCGGCGCGGCCTATCTGCTGTACTTGGCCTGGCGGCTGTGGACCGCCCCGCCGGCGGCGCCCGCCGAAGCCCAGCCGGTGCGGGGCGAAGGCCTGCGGTTGTTCCTGACCGGCATCTCGGTCTGCCTGGGCAACCCGAAGACGACGCTGTTCTACCTGGCGCTGCTGCCGACCATCATCGACCTCCAGCAGCTGACCTGGGTTGGATTCGCCGAGATCGCCGCGACGCTGGTCGTGGTCTACGGCACGGTGCTGGCGGCCTACGTCGTGCTGGCCCTGCGCGCCTGCCGGATGTTCCGGTCGCCGCGGGCGCTGAAGGCGATCAACCGCGGCACCGGCGCCGTGATGGCTGGCGCCGCGGTGGCGGTGGCGACCCGCTAGCCCACCGCCGCGATCACTGCGTCGCAGACCCGGTCGGCGTCGGCGTCGGACAGGAAGGGGTGCATCGGCAGGCTCAGCACCTCACGGCTCAGCGCCTCGCTGACCGGCAGCGAGCCCTCGCCCTCGCCATGGGCGCGGTAGGCCTCGGCCAGATGCATCGGCGTCGGGTAGTAGACCGCGGTCGGCACCCCGGCCTCGCCGAGCTTGGCCCGCACCGCGTCGCGGTCGGCCACGCGGATGGTGTACTGTGCCCAGGCGCAGACCAGCCCGTCCGGCATCACCGGGGTCTGCACCCGGTTGGACAGCCGCGCCGAATAGTGCCGGGCCAGCTTGTCCCGGGCCGCTAGTTCCTCGCCGAAGCTGGGCAGCTTGGCCAACAGCACCGCCGCCTGGATGGTGTCGAAGCGGGCATTGAGGCCGACCCGCACGGTGTCGTAGCGGCTCTTGCCCTCGCCATGGACGCGGATCGATTTAAGGATCGCTGCCAGCTCGTCGTCATCGGTGAAAATGGCGCCGCCGTCGCCGTAGCAGCCCAGCGGCTTGGCCGGGTAGAAGCTGGTGGCGGTGACCGGCGCCAGCGACCCGACCGGACGGCCGTGGAAGGCGCCGCCGAAGCTCTGCGCCGCGTCGTCGATCACGAACAGGCCATGCGCGTCGGCGATCGACTGCAGCTTGGGATAGTCGACCGGCAGGCCGAACAGGTCGACCGCGATCAGCGCCTTGGGCGTGAGCTTACCCGCCGCCTCGACCGCGGCGATGCGGCGCTCGAGGTCGGCCATGTCGATCAGATAGGTCTGCGGATCGACATCGACGAAGACCGGTGACGCGCCGAGCAGCAGGATCGCCTCGGCCGTCGCGGTGAAGGTGAAGGCCGGCACGAAGACGGCGTCGCCCGGGCCGATGTCCCGGGCCATCAGCGGCATGATCAGCGCGTCGGTGCCGCTGGCCACCGTCAGGCAGTGCCGCGCGCCCGCGCGGCGCGCCAGTTCGCTCTCCAGCTCCGCCACCTCCGGCCCCAGGATGTACTGGCCGTGGTCCAGCACCGCATGGATGCGGGCGTCGATCAGGGGCTTCAGGCGGGCGTATTGCTGCTTGAGGTCGACAAAGGGGAGCGACACGGGCGAGCCTCAGGGTGAACGGAACTGGGGGTGATGTAGCCCCGCCCCGGCCCCGACGCTAGCCTGAAACGCGGGCCCGGGTGGTCCAGCCTCAGTGCTCGGTCCCGTCGGGTCCCAGCGAGCGCAGCAGGTCGACCAGGCGCCGGCGGACCGTCGGATCCTCGATCCGGTAATAGGCGCGCACCAGCTCCAGCGTCTCGCGGCTGGCCACCATCTCGCTGTCATGCGCCGGGTGAAGGCCGATGCCGTTCTGCCCACCGTCGGTCATGCCCTCGAAGAAATAGCCGACCGGCACGTTGAGGATGCGCGTCAACTGGTGCAGCCGGCTGGCGCTGACACGATTGGCGCCACGCTCATATTTCTGGATCTGCTGGAACGATACGCCGAACGCCGCAGCCAGCTTCTCCTGGCTCATGCCTAGAAGGGTGCGGCGCTGGCGCAGTCGGGTACCGACATGGACGTCCACCGGATCCGGGCCATCTTCGGTGATGGTCTTGCGCCGGCGCTGTCGGTCCAAACCGCGGGTCGCCATACTGTTACTTCCTCCTGCGGGCCCGGCCCGACACCGAATGCGATCGCGAACGATCGATCTGGTGCGGTCCCCCAAGATGCCGCAGTGTCGAACCCGGCCCGCCTCATACTATAGTATGTCGCGAGGAACTCGGCCGCAATACCCGCATAAGGCGATTTGCACCAGCCTCCCTTAACCCGCGCGCCCCAGAACGGGTTCCACGGCCGCGAGGTCCGGCAGCGGAATGTGGCAGCGGATGACGTGGCCGTCGGTGCCGGCGCGCTCCGGCGGCGCCTCTGTCTCGCAGATGCCGCCCAGCTTGCGCGGGCAGCGGGTGTTGAACGGGCAGCCCTGCGGCGGATCCAGCGGGCTGGGCAGCGGCCCTTCCAGGATGATGCGCTTCTTCTCGATCGTCGGGTCGGCCACCGGCACCGCGGCCAGCAGCGCCTCGGTATAGGGGTGGTAGGGCGGCTGGAAGACGGCGTCGGTCGTCCCCTGCTCCATGATCTGGCCGAGATACATCACCACCACCCGGTCGGCCAGGTAGCGGACCACGCCGAGATCATGGCTGATGAACAGCATGGTGGTGCCGGAGCGGCGCTGGATGTCG
>NZ_JBCNNF010000403.1:0-6267 GCF_039594555.1 Inquilinus sp. | reverse complement strand
TGGCCTCGCCGTCGCTGAGCGCCCTGTCCGGCATCGCCGGCGCGCTGGGCGTGCCGCTCGACGCCTTCCTGGCTGCGCCGCGACCGGCGAGCGGCCTGACCCGCCGCGGCGAGCGGCCGGTCTTCGCCATCGGCGACGCGCCGCCCGACCGCATCCGCTACGAGCGGCTGAGCGCCGCCTTCCCCGGCCAGGCGCTGAACGCCGTGCTGGTGCACGTGCCGCCCGGCTACGCGTCGGAGGCGGTGGAGCATGAGGGCGAGGAGATCGCCTTCGTGCTGGAAGGGTCGCTGCTGGTCGGCATCGGCGGGGAGAGCATCCGCCTCGATGCCGGCGACAGCCTGCACTATCCGGCGGGCCGGGCGCATCGCTGGAGCAACGCCCATGACGGCTGGACCCGGGTGCTGTGGACCGGGACGGCCCCGATCTTCGACCGATTGCGAGACGAACCATGACGACATTGACCGACCCGGAAGTGGCCCAGGCCGTGGCGGCTCTGGCCGCGGCCCAGGCCGAGCCCGGCCAGCCGCAGGCGCTGTTCCGCGCCGCCGACGCCGCCTACCGGGCGCTGCTGGGCCATCGCCTGTTCACCATCATGGCGCTGCGCGCCGACACGGCGGAGGCGGAGCGGGTCTACACCAACGACGCCGCGTCCTATCCGGTCACCGGCCGCAAGCCGATGCACGAAGACCGTTGGTCGGCCCAGGTGATCGGCCGGCGCGAAGTGTTCCTGGGCCGCACCTTGGCCGAGATCGCCGAGGTGTTCCCGGACCACGAGCTGATCGGCTCGCTGGGCTGCGGCGCGGTGCTGAACTTCCCGGTGCTCTACGACGGCAAGGTGCTGGGCACCGTCAACGTGCTGGACGCCGAAGGCCGCTACGACGAGGCCGCCGCCGAGCGCGGCCGCTGGCTGGCGCCGCTGCTGGTGCCGGCGCTGCTCTGACGACATCGCGAACAACGAACAGGGAGACACAATATGCGCAGCCTCACATCCGCCCTCCTTGCAACGGCCCTGCTGGCGCCGCTGCCCGCCGCCGCGGCGACGCCGGCCGATGCGCTGGTGGTGGCCAAGAACATCGACGATATCGTCAGCCTGGACCCTGCCCAGGCCTATGAGTTCACCTCCGGCGAGATCGTCACCAACACCTATGACCGGCTGGTGCAGTACGAGGCCGAGGACATGCAGAAGCTGGTCGGCGGGCTGGCCGAAAGCTGGACGGTGTCCGACGACGGCAAGACCCTGACCTTCAAGCTGCGGCCGGGCGTGACCTTCCAGAGCGGCAACCCGGTGCGGCCGGAGGATGTGGTGTTCTCCCTCGCCCGCGTGGTGAAGCTGAACAAGGCGCCAGCCTTCCTGCTGACCCAGCTGGGCTGGACGCCGGACAATGTCGCGCAGATGGTGCGCAAGACCGGCGATGCCGAGGTCACCGTCACCACCACCGGCAGCTTCGCCCCCAGCTTCGTCCTGAACGTCCTGGCCTCCCGCCCCGGCTCGATCGTCGACGAGAAGACGGTGACGGAGCATGCGAAGGACAGCGACCTGGGCAATGCCTGGCTGGGCCAGAACTCGGCCGGCACCGGCCCCTTCTCCCTGCGCGCCTACAAGCCGAACGAGTCGATCGCGCTGCGCGCCAACCCGGCCTATTTCCGCGGCGCCCCGGCGATGAAGTCGGTGATCTACCGCCATGTCGCCGAGCCGGCGACCCAGCGCCTGCTGCTGGAGGCCGGCGACGCCGACCTGGCGCGCGACCTGACGCCGGACCAGGTGGCGGCGCTGGAGGGCAAGGACGGCATCGCCATCGGCACCTATCCGCAGGCGGCGGTGCATTTCTTCAGCCTGAACCAGAAGGTGGCGGCGCTGCAGAACCCGAAGGTGTGGGAGGCGGTGCGGTACCTGGTCGACTATGACGGCATGACCAAGAGCTTCCTGCGCGGCCAGATGAAGGTGCACCAAGCCTTCTGGCCCGAGGGCTTCCCCGGCGCGCTGAACGACACGCCGTTCACGCTGGACGTCGCCAAGGCCAAGGCCCTCCTGGCCGAGGCCGGCGTCAAGGACGGGCTGACGATCAAGATGGACGTGATCTCCAGCCCGCCCTTCACCGAGATCGCGCAGTCGCTGCAATCGACCTTCGCCCAGGCCGGTATCACGCTGGATCTGGTGCCCGGCACCGGCAGCCAGGTGATCACCAAGTACCGCGCCCGCAATCACGAGGCGGTGCTGCTGTACTGGGGGCCTGACTTCATGGACCCGCATTCCAATGCCGGCGCCTTCGCCTACAATGTCGACAATGCCGACGGGTCGCCGCAGAGCACCACCACCTGGCGCAATTCCTGGCTTGTGCCGGAGCTGAGCGCCGAGACCGACGCGGCGCTGAAGGAGCGCGACGCCCAGAAGCGCGACGCGCTGTATGTCGACCTGCAGCGCAAGGTGCAGGCCTCCTCGCCGATCGTGATCATGTTCCAGGCGGTCAGCCAGGTGGCGATGGCGAAGTCGGTGCACGGCTACGCCAACGGCGCGACCACCGACCAGATCTACTACCGGCTGGTGACGAAGAACTGAGGCCAGGCCACTTTGAACCGTCATCGCGAGCCCCGCAGGGGCGTGGCGATCCAGCGGCACCGGCCCCTGGATCGCCACGGCGCTTCGCGCCTCGCGATGACGGTGAAGGCCGGGGCGACGGCACCACCAAGGACCGACAGCATGACGAGCCAGGAAGCGACCGACAGCACCATCGAGACCGAGCGCCTGGTTCTCCGCCCCCACCGGGCGGAGGATTTCGACGACCTCGCGGCGATGTGGGCGGATCCGGCGGTGACCCGCTTCATCGGCGGCCGCCCCTCGACGGCGGAGGAGAGCTGGGCCCGGCTGCTGCGCTATGGCGGGCTGTGGGGGCTGCTGGGCTTCGGCTACTGGGCGGTACGCGACCGTGCCACCGGCCGCTTCGTCGGCGATGTCGGCTTCGCCGATTTCCACCGCGGCATCGGGCCGGGCTTCGACGGCGCGCCGGAGGCCGGCTGGGTGCTGGCGCCCTGGGCCCATGGCCGGGGCCTGGGCGGCGAGGCGGTGCGCGCCGCGCTGGCCTGGGCCGATGCCCGGGGCTGGGCGCGCAGCGTCTGCATCATCGACGAGGAGAACGCCCCGTCGCTGTGCCTGGCCGCCGCCCGCGGCTACCGCGAGATCGGCCGCCCGACCTACAAGGACCACACGGTGATCCTGCTGGAGCGCCCACGGCCGGAATAGCCGGACGCCGCAATTCGCCCGTCAAGCGGCCACAGTGCCGCCCCCATCCCCGCCTATACGCCTGCCGCTTTGACACGATCGCGGCCTGGGGCCGGGAAGGATTTCGACATGGCGTATTTCGAGGGCACTCCGGATCACGACGTCATCGACGGCACCAGCGAGGCGGACACCATCCTCGGCCTCGAAGGTGACGACTATCTCTATGGCCGCGGGGGCGACGACGCGCTGTTCGGCGGCAACGGCAGAGACAGCCTGTCCGGCGGTGCCGGTGCCGATGGTCTGGACGGCGGCGCCGGCACCGATGCCGCCTCGTACTCCGGCTCGACAGCCGGTGTCGTCGTCGATCTGGTCGCGGGGACCGGGTCCGGCGGCGATGCGGAAGGCGACCGGCTGACCGCGATCGAGGATCTCTTCGGCAGCGAATGGAACGACCGGCTCACGGGCACGGGCGGAGCCAATCTCCTGAGCGGCGGGGGCGGAAACGACATCCTGGTCGGTGCCGCCGGCGACGACTCTCTTCTCGGCGGCGCGGGGGCCGACGAGCTCGACGGCGGTGCCGGCATCGACACCGTGTCCTACGGCGACAGCCCCGCGGGCCTCCCCGTCACCGTGAATCTGCTGACCGGCCAGGGCCAGGGCGGCCTGGCCGCCGGCGACACGCTGATCGGCATCGAGAACGTGACCGGCACCTGGGGCGCCGACATCATCACCGGCAACGCCGTCGCCAATGTCCTGATCGGCGATCATGGCGACGATATGCTGGACGGCGGCGCCGGCAACGACCGGCTGGAGGGCGGCGTGGGCATCGACACGCTGATCGGCGGCGACGGCGACGATGTCATCTACGGCGATTTCGGCGCCGATTCGATCAATGGCGGCGCCGGCATCGACACGGTCAGCTACGCCGCCTCGATCGGCAACGTCCTGGTCGACCTCTCGGCCGGGCGCGGCGGCGGGTTCCATGACGACGCCGGCGACACCTATCAGGGTATCGAGAACGTCGTCGGCAGCCAGTACTGGGACGAGATCACCGGCGACGCCGCGGCCAACCGGCTGGACGGCGGCGCCGAGGACGATGTGCTGCGCGGCCTGGCCGGCGATGACACGCTGATCGGCGGCGCCGGCGCGGATGCGCTGGACGGCGGCGACGGCTTCGACATTGCCGACTACAGCACCAGCGCCGCCGCCGTGCGCGTCTACCTGTCCGGCGCCGCTCCCAACCTTGGCGGTGATGCGGCGGGCGACACGCTGGCGGGCATCGAGGCGCTGGTCGGATCCGGCTTCAACGACACTCTTTGGGGCGACGCCCTGTCCAACCGGCTGCAGGGCGGCGCGGGTCACGACTCCATCGAAGGCCAGGCCGGCGACGACATCCTCGAAGGCGGCGACGGCCTGGATGCCCTGACCGGCGGGCTGGGCGCCGACGTCCTGGACGGCGGCGCCGGCCGCGATGCCGCCCATTATTTCGGCTCGGCCAGCGGCGTCACGGTCAACCTCGCCACCGGGCTCGGCAGCGGCGGCGAGGCGGAGGGAGACACCCTCCGCAATATCGAGCTGCTGTATGGCAGCCACTGGAACGACCGCCTCACCGGCGGCGCCGACGACAACTATCTCTTCGGCGACAGCGGCGACGATGTGGTCGAGGGCGGCAACGGTTGGGACAGCCTGGCCGGCGGCGACGGCAACGACGTGCTCCGCGGCGGGGCGGGGGGCGACACGCTCGACGGCGGCGCCGGCATCGACACCGCCAGCTATTTCGAGAGCTCGGTTGCGGTCTCGGTCAGCCTCGTGACCGGCAAGGGCGGCGGCGGCTTCGCCCAGGGCGATGTCCTGACCGGTATCGAGAACCTCTCGGGCAGCCAGGCCAATGACGGGCTGGAGGGGGATGCCGGCGCCAACACGCTGCAGGGCTGGGCCGGCAACGACGCCCTCGTGGGCGGGGCCGGGAAGGACACCCTGACCGGAGGCGCCGGGGCCGACCGCTACTATTTCACCGCCCTCGGCGACAGCGTGGTCGGGGCCGGGGCCGACCGGATCACCGATTTCAGCCATGCCGAGGCCGACCGCATCGACCTGCACCTGATCGACGCCAACACCGCCGTTGCCGGCGACCAGGCCTTCAGCTTCATCGGCACCGGCCTCTACACCGGGGTCGCCGGCCAACTGCGCTATGCCGTGAACGGCGGTATCACCACCATCGCCGGCGACGTCGATGGCGACAGGATCAGCGACTTCCACATCGGCCTCACCGGCACCATCGCCCTCGTGGCCGTCGATTTCGTGCTCTGACCTGCAAGGCGGCAGCCCGATCCCGGCTGCCGCCCTGTCGCGCGCCCTTCCGCAAAGCCACGGCATCCAGCCATCGAGCGGCGGGGCTACGAACAGATTGCCTCTCCCGCCTGGCGGGACCTTTTCAGAATTCCCCGGATCGTCCCGGACGCTCGCGACGAAAGCAAAAGAGTCCCCCCTCCCCTTGCGGGAGGGGGTAGGGGGAGGGGGTTCGCGCCGCCAGAGCCGCCCACGATCCGGTCCACCCGCGACGTCGTTTCCTGAGCCCATTCTCGCGGAGCTTGTCCTCGACAACCCCCTCCCCCTAGCCCCCTCCCGCGAGGGGAGGGGGGACTAGAAAGGGATCGCTTCGGCTATTCATTCTGAAAAGGTCTCGCCTGGCGGGAGAGGCTAGGCCCGCGCAGCGGGACCGGGTGCGGCCCAGGCCTCGACAAAACCTCCTCACCCGGAGGCGCAAGCGCCTCCGACCTCTCCCGTGCCCGCGGGTCAAGCCTGGGGAGGAGAGGCAGGAGGATCGGCGCTCTTAAAGACAGGGACGCATCCGGCCGGGCGGTCACCCGCCGCCGGGCTTCAGCAGCCAGGGGGCGCTGTCGAGCTTTTCGCCGGTCTCGATGTCGTACCAGCCCTGGTCCGGGACCTTGTCGCTCTGGTCGAGATGCCAGTAGCGGCCGGCATCCGGCCCGTCCTCCGGCCACCAGGGCGCGGTGGGCTTGTCGCCCTGCTCCCCGTCCCCGGCGGCC
>NZ_JBCNNF010000402.1:0-6321 GCF_039594555.1 Inquilinus sp. | reverse complement strand
GTCGTATTGTTGCTGCTGGTCGCTGTTGTCCTGGTATTGCGGGCCTGGCGGCATTCCCGGGTTGTAGCCGCCGACCACTGGCCCTGACGACCTGGTCAGATCCGCCAGGTTGCCCTGTGCCTCGCGGTTGCCCTGGGCCGCCGAGGCGCGGAACAGCTCCGCCGCCGCGGCGCGGTCCTGCGGCACGCCTTTGCCCTGGAGATACAGCACGCCCAGATTGTTCTGGCCGTCCGCATTGCCCTGGTCGGCGCTCTTCTTGTACCAGGCGGCGGCCTGGGCGTCGTCGCGCGGCACGCCCTGGCCCATGTCGTAGAGATAGCCCAGCCTGGACTGGGCCTCGGCGTTGCCCTGCTCCGCGCTCTTCCGGTACCAGGCGGCGGCCTGGGCGAGGTCGCGCGGCACGCCCTGGCCGTTCTGGTACGCGCTGCCGACGATGGACTGGGCGTCGGCGTCGCCCTGCTCGGCCGCCTTGCGGTACCACGCAATGGCCTTGGCCTGGTCCTTGGGCACGCCATGGCCGAAGGCGTAGATCACGCCCATATTGTACTGTGCCGTGGCGTCGCCCTGGTCGGCGGCCTTGCCGTACCAGCGGCGGGCGGATTCATAGTCCTTGGTCTGGAAGTAATACTCGCCCAGCCTGTCCTGCGCGGGCACCTTGCCCTGCTGCGCGTCGGCCTGCCATGCCGCGAGGGTCTGGGCGCTTGGCGGGGTGTAGGCGGGCTTCGCCGGGTTGGAGGAGGTGACGCATCCGGCCAGGACGGCAAGAGCGGCGGCCATGGCTGTTCTGGTCAACCAAGGGGATGCGACCATAGGGATCTCCCGAACATATTTGGCAGGGGGCTCGGTGCCGATGCGGACGGCACCCGTTCATGGGGTTGAATTCCCGGGGACCTGAAAAACGGACCGACCCGCATCGGTCCCGCGGCTTGTCCTTCCTATGTTCCGGGCCGCGCAAAATGTGATGGTCACGCGGGCCGGCTCTTCTGCCGCAGCAGCCGGGGTTGCCCCGGCCCGGCGGCCCGCTAGCATCGGCCGGAGACGCTTTTCCTGATACTTACCGATCCTTAAGGAATCTGGTCATGGCCGAGATCGAGGCGAGACTGAGCGCGCTGGGCCTGCAACTGCCGGCGCCAATCCAGCTGCCGCCCGGGGTGAAGCTCAGCTTCCCATGGGTGCGGGTGCATGGCGACCGGGCCTATGTCTCCGGCCACGGCGCCCTGGCGCCGGACGGGGCGCTGGCGCCGCTGCTCGGCAAGGTCGGGCACGAGCTGACGGAGGAGCAGGGCTATCAGGCCGCTCGGCTGACCGGCCTCGCCATCCTGGCCAGCCTCAAGGAGGCGCTGGGCGACCTCGACCGCATCACCGCCTGGCTGCGCGCCTTCGGCATGGTCAACGCGGCGCCGTCCTTCAACCGCTACCCGCTGGTGATCAACGGCTTCACCGACCTGATCCTCGAGGTCTTCGGGCCGGAGCGCGGGGCGCATTCCCGCTCGGCCGTCGGCATGGCCGGCCTGCCCTTCGGCCTAGCAGTCGAGATCGAGGCGGAGGTCGCCATCCGGCCGTAGCGGGGCAGCCCTGAAATCCTTGACACAGGCCCCCCTTCCGCGCTCCCTGTCTCGCTTCCGGACGGTTTGAGTGCGAGCGGTTCCATGTACACGATCGAGGGCGAGACGGGCACCTGGGAGACGGTGATCGGGCTGGAGGTCCATGCCCAGGTCATCTCCAAGGCCAAGCTGTTCTCCGGCGCCGCCACCGATTTCGGCGCGGCCCCGAACAGCCAGGTCAGCCTGGTCGACGCTGCCATGCCCGGCATGCTGCCGGTGATCAACGATTACTGCGTCGAGCAGGCGGTGAAGACCGGCCTCGGCCTCAAGGCGCAGATCAACCGCCGCTCGGTGTTCGACCGCAAGAACTACTTCTACGCCGACCTGCCGCAGGGCTACCAGATCAGCCAGTACAAGGACCCGATCGTCGGCACCGGCGAGATCGTGCTGGACCTGCCGGACGGGTCGTCGCGCACGGTCGGCATCACCCGGCTGCATCTCGAGCAGGATGCGGGCAAGAGCCTGCACGACCAGTCGCCGCGCGAGACTTTCGTCGACCTGAACCGGTCCGGCGTGGCGCTGATGGAGATCGTGTCCGAGCCCGACCTGCGCAGCCCGGACGACGCCTCGGCCTATCTGCGCAAGCTGCGGTCGATCCTGCGCTATCTCGGCACTTGCGACGGCAACATGGAGGAAGGCTCCATGCGCTGCGACGTCAATGTGTCAGTCCGTAAGGTCGGCGACACCGCCTTCGGCACGCGCTGCGAGGTCAAGAACGTCAACTCGATCCGCCACGTCATGGCGGCGATCGAGTTCGAGGCGCGGCGCCAGGTCGAGATCATCGAGGGCGGCGGGTCGATCGACCAGGAGACCCGGCTGTGGGACCCGAACAAGGGCGAGACGCGGTCGCTGCGCACCAAGGAGGATGCGCATGACTACCGCTACTTCCCCGACCCGGACCTGCTGCCGCTGGTTCTGGAGGACGGCTTCATCGAGCGCATCGCCGCCACCCTGCCGGAGCTGCCGGACGAGAAGAAGGCCCGCTTCATCAGTGAGTACGGCCTGTCGGCCTATGATGCCGGGGTGCTGGTGGCCGAGCAGGCCAAGGCCTTCTTCTATGAGCGCGCGGCCAAGGGGCGCGACCCGAAGCTGGCAGCCAACTGGGTGATCAACGAGCTGTTCGGCGGCCTGGCCAAGGCCGGCAAGGAGATCGAGGACAGCCCGGTTTCGGCCGAGCAGCTGGGCGGCCTGATCGACCTGATCGCCGACAACACCATCTCCGGCCGCATCGCCAAGGACGTCTTCGCCGAGATGATGGAGACCGGGCAGGACGCCGGCGCCATCGTCGAGGCCAAGGGGCTGAAGCAGGTCACCGACACCGGCGCGATCGAGGCGGTGATCGACCAAGTGATGGCGGCGCAGGCCGACAAGGTGGCCGAGTACCGCTCGGGCAAGGACAAGCTGTTCGGCTTCTTCGTCGGCCAGGTGATGAAGGCCTCGGGCGGCAAGGCCAACCCGGCCATGCTGAACGAGCTGCTGAAGAAGAAGCTGAACGGCTGACCGGGCGAGGGCGGCGATGGACGATCTCACCGTCGCCCTCCGCCTCGGCGCCTCCCTGGCCGTCGGCCTGATCATCGGGCTGGAGCGCGGCTGGACCGACCGCGATCGGCCCGAGGGCCGGCGCGCCGCGGGCTTGCGCACCTTCACCATCGCGGGCTTCGGCGGCGGCGTGGCCGCCTTCCTGGCGCCGGATCTCGGGCCCGGCCCGCTGCTGCTGTTCCTGGCCGGCATCGGCGCCTACATGCTGGCGGCCTATCTGCGGGAGCAGGGCAGCCTCGGCCTGACCACCGAGGTGGCGATGCTGGTCACCGTCCTGCTCGGCGCCGCCGCCGGGGCGGGGCATGTCCTGGCCGGCGCGGGCGGGGCCGTCATCGTCGCCCTGGTGCTGCGCGAGAAGGTCCGGCTGCACGGGCTGCTCGACCGCTTCACCCCGGCCGAGACAGCGGCGGCGCTGCAGTTCCTGCTGATCGCGGTGGTGGTGCCGCCGCTGCTGCCGGACCGGACGCTCGACCCCTGGCAGGCGATCAACCCGGCGAAGGTCTGGTGGCTGGTGGTACTGGTCGCCGGCCTGTCCTTCGCCGGCTATGCCGCCGTGCGCATCGCCGGCCCCCGGGTCGGGACGCTGCTGACCGGGCTGCTGGGCGGCCTCGTCTCCTCCACCGCGCTGACCCTGGTCTTCGCCCGGCAGGCGCGGGCCGCGCCACAGGCGGCGCCGGCCTTGGCCGCCGGCATCGTCGCCGCCTGGGCGGTGATGGTCCTGCGCGTGGCCGCGCTGGTCCTGGTGCTGCACCCGCCGCTGTTCCTGGCCCTGGCCGCGCCGCTGGCCGGGGCCGCCATCGTGGCGATCGGCTGCGGCCTGTGGCTGTGGCGGGCCAGCGGCGACAGGACCAGCGAGGCGCCGCCGCTCGGCAATCCGCTGGAGCTGTGGTCGGCGCTGAAGATCGTGGCGCTGATCGTGGTGGTGCTGGTGCTGTCGAAGGCGCTCGACGCCACGCTCGGCGCCGCCGGCCTCTATCTGCTCGCCGCCGTCTCGGGCCTGGCCGATGTCGACGCCATCACCCTGTCGGCGGCGCGGCTGACCGAGGGCGGGCTCGACATCGCGGTCGGCGCGGCGGTGGTGCTGATCGCGGCCGGGGTGAACACCCTGGTCAAGGCCGGCCTCGCCGTGGTCCTGGGCGGCCGGGCGATGGCCCTGCGCATCCTGCCGGCGACGGCCGCGATGCTGGCCGCCGGCGCCGCCGGCCTCTCTCTTTCGGCCCTCTGATCCATGATCGGACCGGCGCGGGTGTTGCCGACCGCCGAAACGAGACAGGCCACACCGACGGGTGTGGCCTGTCCCCTGTTTCGCCGTCGGTTTGCATCTTCGTCCCCGGTGAACCTCCCTGGACGAGCCGCTCGGCTTCTGATTTTTCAACCTAATGCCTCAAAAATATATAAAAACCGTATCAATTTGTGTGGGTGTCTGTAATCTCTCTATACTTGAAACACCCGGAGGATGACTGAAAACCCATTCCGGTCCCATCTGCAAATTGAGGGTGGCAGCCTGACCCAAATGGACTATCTTTCCCGGCAGGGTGACGAAGCGAGCCGTGTGCCGCAGCGCAAGGCCCGTTCCGTTGGTGTCCAGTCGAGGATCGTTCCCGAAATGGCGGATGATCTCCCGGACCTGATTGCGCGGATCTACGACGCGGCGCTCGACCACGGGCTCTGGGATTCAGTTCTCAATGACTTGGCCGGGCTGTTCGCCGACGGCCATGCTAGCCTGTATCTGCTGCATGAATCCGACGACGCCGAGAGCACGGCCTATGAGGCGCTGGCCGCGACCAGCCGCTGGGACCAGGGCTTCCTCGACAGCTACGCCCAGCATTTCTGGCGCCTCAACCCGTGGAGCGAACGGGTCCTGAGCCGCGCGGTCGGCGAGGTCACGGTCAGCGACACGCTGGTGCCCCGCCCCAATCTGGAGCGGACCGAGTTCTTCTCCGACTGGCTGCGGCCGCAGCAGCTGCTGTCCGGCATCGGCGGCACCTTCCTGCGCCGCGGCGGCGTCTCCGCCCATATCAGCGTGCTGCATGCCGAACCGATGGCGGAAGAGGAGACGGAGCAGCTGGCGGAGAAGATGCGGCGGCTGCTGCCGCATTTCGCCCGTGCGGCGCAGATCCACCAGCGGCTGGGGGACGTGGTCACCCAGCGCGACGTGCTCGAGACCGGCCTGGACCGCCTGTCGATCGGCGTGGTCCTGACCGACCCGACCGGCCGGGTCTCCTTCTCCAACCGAGTGGCCGAGTCGTTGCTGCGGGCCGGCACCGCGCTGCGGGTCGACCAGCGCGGCCTGCTCGCCGCCACCCAGCCGGCGGAGACGGCGCGGCTGCGCCAGCTGATCGCCTCGGCCTCGATCATCCTCGACGACCCGCGGATGGAGCCGGGGGGCGGCCTGACGCTGTCGGATTCGGCCGGCGGCGACCAGCTGGCGGTGCTGGTGGCGCCGGTCAGCCGCAACCGGCCGCTGCTCAGCCTGACCCAGCCCAAGGCGGCGGTATTCATCGCCGCGCCGGCGCCCGCCAACCAGCTGTCGCAGCCGGAGCTGCGGCGGCTGTACGGCCTGACCGCGACCGAGGCGCGGATCGCCGGCGAGCTGGCGGCCGGCCTGTCGCTGAAGGAGATCGCGACCCGCCTCGACGTCAGCTACGAGACGATCCGCAACCACCTCAAGAAGATCTTCATGAAGACCCGCACCAACCGGCAGTCCGAGCTGGTGCGTCTGCTGCTGCGCAACCTGCCGGCGATCGGCAGCCGCACCGCGGCGGAGTAACTCCCGGCCCCGAAAGCCGGCCGTGCCAGCAGCGGTATCGGGCCGGCTTTCAGAACATCCGTCGCCAGAACATCAGGGCCAGGGTCGCCACGCCTGCGACGACGATCAGGATCATCACCCACAGGAAGGCGCTGGGATCCTGCAGGCCGGGCAGACCGGCGACATTCATGCCGAAGATGCCGGTGATCAGCGTCATCGGCAGGAAGATCGCGGTCAGCACCGCCAGCACCAGCAGGCTGCGGTTCATCGCCTCGGCCCGCTGCGCCGCCAGTTCCTCCTGCAGCAGGCGGGTGCGGTCGATCACCTCGTCGATGCTGCGGGCGACACGTTGGAAGCGTTCGGCGGCGGCGGCCAGGCCGGCGCGGCCGGCCGGGTCGGCCCAGTCCGGCAAACTCATTGCCTCTGACC
>NZ_JBCNNF010000401.1:0-6324 GCF_039594555.1 Inquilinus sp. | reverse complement strand
GTCGAAGGCACGCACCGGATTTTCGGCATCGGATAGTCTCTCATAGTGTCATCCTCGGGCTTGACCCGAGGATCCAGGGGCTTTCAAGAGCCGCTCTCGGTGGCCCCTGGATTGCCGGGTCAAGCCCGGCAATGACAAATAGGGAGAGGTTCTTTTTTCGGCGGACGTACCGCCTCTTTCCGCAACAGCAGGTCCCGCCGCGATGAAAGCCGTCGTCTTCGAACAGTTCCGCCAGGCGCCGACCGTGCAGACCGTGCCGGACCCGTCGCCCGCGGCGGAGGGCGTGGTGGTGAAGGTCGAGGCGACCGGGCTGTGCCGCAGCGACTGGCATGGCTGGATGGGGCATGACGCCGACATCGTGCTGCCGCATGTGCCGGGGCATGAGCTGGCGGGCACCATCGTCGCGGTCGGGCCGCAGGTGCGGCGCTGGCGCAAGGGCCAGCGGGTCACCGTGCCCTTCGTCTCCGGCTGCGGCCATTGCCCGGAATGCGCCAGCGGCAACCAGCAGGTGTGCGAACGGCAGTTCCAGCCCGGCTTCACCGCCTGGGGCTCCTTCGCCGAATATGTCGCGCTCGACTTCGCCGACACCAACCTCGTCGCCCTGCCGGACGAGATCGATTCGGCCACCGCGGCCAGCCTGGGCTGCCGCTTCGCCACCTCGTTCCGCGCCATCGTCGACCAGGGCCGGGTGCGCGGCGGGGAATGGGTGGCGGTGCATGGCTGCGGCGGCGTCGGCCTGTCGGCGATCATGATCGCCCGGGCGCTTGGGGCCAATGTCGTGGCGGTCGACCTGACCGACCAGAAGCTCGACCTCGCCCGCCGGCTCGGCGCGGCGGCGACGGTCAATGCTGGCGGTTCGGCCAATGTGGTGCACGAGATCCGCGACCTGACCGGCGGCGGCGCCCATGTCTTGGTCGACGCGCTGGGCCACCCGGCCACCTGCATGAACTCGATCCGCTGCCTGCGCCGGCGCGGCCGCCACATCCAGGTCGGGCTGATGCTGGACGACCACGCCCGGTCGCCGGTGCCGATGGACCGGGTGATCGCCTATGAGCTGGAGATCCTGGGCAGCCACGGCATGCAGGCGTTCCGCTACCAGGCGATGCTGGACATGATCGCCGCCGGCACGCTGGCGCCGCAGAAGCTGATCGGCAGCCGCATCAGCCTGGACGAGGCAGCGGTGGCCCTGCCCCAGATGGACCGCTTCGACGGTACGGGGATCAGCGTCGTGACGCGGTTCTGAGAGGTCGATCCCGCCCTGCCTTTATTGTCATCCTCGGGCTTGACCCGAGGATCCAGGGGCTTTCGAGAACGGCTCTCTGTGGCCCCTGGATTGCCGGGTCAAGCCCGGCAATGACAGTAGAGGAGGGGAGAGTTCCTAGAGCTTCCCCGCCCCCAGGATCAGGCGGATGCCGAGCGCGCCCATGACCGAGCCGGCGGCGCGGTCGAACCAGCGCTTCCACCGCAGATAGACGGCACGCGGCCGGTCGGCGGAGAAGACCAGGGCGACGATGGTGTACCATCCGGCTTCGATGGCGAAGATCGCCGGCAGCAGCACGGCGAAAGTCCACACCGGCACCTGCGGCGGCAGGAAGGCGGCGAAGATGCTGCCATAGACGATCGCGGCCTTCGGATTGCTCAGCTGGGTGACGGCGGCGAGGGTGAAGGAGCGGCGGACGCTGCGCGGCCGGCCCTCCGCCGTCTTCGGCACCGTGATCGGCTTGTCCGCCGTGCGCCACAGCGCGAGGGCGAGCCACAGCAGGTACAGGCCGCCCGCCACCTTCAGCGCCAGGTACAGCCACTCCACCTGGGCCAGGATCGCCTGCAGGCCAAACAGGCCGAGCCCGCCATAGACCACCCCGCCGACGCCCATGCCCAGCGCGGCAGCCAGCCCGTCGCGGCGCGACAGGGCGATGGCGGTGCGGGTGACGAAGACGAAGCTCGGCCCCGGGCTGGCCGCGCCGACCACGATGGCGCCGAGGATGCTGAGCAGCGGGATGGTGATGTCCATGATGTCCTCTCCGCGACCGCGGCGTGCCGTGCCGCCTCGCTCCATGTCGGACCGTCCGAGGCCGTGCCGCAAGCGGCCGAGGGCCCGCCGCACGCCGGGGCGCCCTGCGAATCGCGCAGGGCTCAGAGACCGTTTGGAAATGCGCTGGCGCGAGTCGGCTGGCGGTGGTTTCGAGAACCGGAGCGCAGCGCACGTTTGGTGCGTGAGCACCGGAAGCGGAGAAACCGCCGTCAGACGGCCACGCCAGTAGTATTTCCAAACGGTCTCTCAGGCGGCGGTCTCGATCTCCTCGCCGGCCCCGTGGTCCGTATGCAGGCAATGGCCGTGGCTGTGGTCGGCCAGCACCTCGATCACCCGGCAATGGCCGATGGTGCCGTGGCGGCACTGCTCGACCATCCGCTCCAGCTCGGCCTTCAGCGCCTCCAGCCGGGCGATGCGGGCCTGCACCGCCACCAGCTGCTCCTGCGCGATCCGGTCGGCGGTGGCGCAGGGCTGGTTCGGATCGTCCGACAGGGTCAGCAGCTGGCGGATCGCGTCCAGCGGAAATCCCAGCTCGCGGCTGTGGCGGATGAAGGCCAGCCGGTCGCTGTGCGCCCGGCCGTAGATCCGCTGGTTGCCCAGGGTCCGGGCCGCCTCCGGCATCAGCCCGATCTGCTCGTAGTAGCGGATGGTCTGGACCTTGCAGCCGGTGCGGCGGGCCAGCTCGCCGATCGGCATCGCGTCGCCACGCGCGGACATCGCATTTTCCTCTTGAAGCTATAGTCGCTGTAGCTCCCATCTTCCCCTGCGACGGATGTTTCGGCAAGGGAGCGCGTCGCATGGCAGCGGCGAATGACGAGCGGCAGGGCCTGACCCTGCGCTACCGGGTCGAGGGCATGGATTGCCCCAGCTGCGTCGGCAAGCTGCAGACGGCGCTGGGCCGGATCGACGGCGTCAGCGGCGTCGAGGTCAATTTCGCCACCGGCCTGCTGGCCTTCGGCGCGGCCGGTGCCGCCGCGAACGGCCAGGCGGTGGAGGCCAAGATCCGCGCCCTCGGCTTCACGCCGACCGCGATCGACGATGCCACGCCCCGCGCGCCGGCCCCGGAGGACGCCCGGCCCTGGTGGCGCGAGCGCAAGGCGCAGCTGGTCGGCTTCACCGGCCTGCTGCTGGCCGCGGCCTTCGTCGCCGGGCAGATCGTCCCGGCCGAGGCGGAATGGGCCTATGTCGCCGCGGCGCTGATCGGGCTGGTGCCGGTGGCCCGCCGCGCCCTGACCCTGATCCGCTCCGGCTCGCCCTTCAGCATCGAGACGCTGATGGCCGTCGCCGCCATCGGCGCCATCGCCATCGGCGCGGCGTCCGAGGCGGCGGTGGTGGTGTTCCTGTTCGCGGTCGGCGAGCTGCTGGAGACCGTCGCCGCCGGTCGTGCCCGCCAGGGCATCAAGGCGCTGGTGTCGCTGGTGCCGCGCACGGCGCAGCGCGAGACCGGCGGACGGCTGGAGACCGTCGCGGTCGACGACCTGGCGATCGGCGACATCGTGCTGGTCCGCCCCGGCGACCGGGTGCCGGCCGACGGCGAGATCGTCGACGGTGCGTCGGAGCTGGACGAGGCGCCGATCACCGGCGAATCCGTGCCGGTGGCCAAGGCGGCGGGCGACGCCGTCTATGCCGGCAGCATCAATGCCGGCGGCGTGCTGCGCCTGCGGGTCGCCCGCGCGGCGGCGGACAACACCATCGCCCGCATCATCCACATGGTCGAGACGGCGCAGTCCAGCAAGGCGCCGACCGCCCGCTTCATCGACCGGTTCAGCGCCTGGTACACCCCGGCCGCCATGGTCGTCTCCGGCCTGGTGATCGCGGTGCCGCCGTTGCTGTTCGGCAGCGACTGGACGGTCTGGACCTATCGCGGCCTGTCGCTGCTGCTGATCGCCTGCCCCTGCGCCCTGGTGCTGTCGACCCCGGCGGCCATCGCCTCCGGCATCGCCGCCGGCACCCGCCGCGGCCTGCTGCTGAAGGGCGGCGCCGCGCTGGAGATGTTGGGGAAGGTCAAGGCCGTGGCCTTCGACAAGACCGGCACGCTGACCGTCGGCCGGCCGCAGGTCACCGACATCGTCGCGCTGGGCATCCCCGAAGCCGCGGTGCTGGCCGAGGCGGCGGCGGTCGAAAGCGGCTCCAGCCACCCGCTGGCCCGCGCCATCCTGGACGCCGCTGCCGCCCGCAGGATTGCCGTGCCGGCCGTCGCCGAGGCGTCGGCCATCGCCGGCAAGGCGGTGCTGGGCCGGGTCGGCGGCGATCTCCTGGCGGTCGGGTCGCCGCGCTACGCCGCCGAGCGTGGGCCGCTGCCGGCTGGGCTCGCCGACCGGGTCGCGGCGCTGGAGGCCGCGGGCAAGACCGTCGTGCTGCTGCTGGGCGGGGCCGGGCCGCGCGGGCTGATCGCGCTGCGCGACGAGCCGCGCGAGGATGCCGCCGCCGCGGTGGCGGCGCTGCGCCGGGCCGGGGTGCAGCCGGTGATGCTGACCGGCGACAACCGCCGCACCGCCACGGCCGTGGCCGGCACGCTCGGCATCGCGGTCGAGGCCGAGCTGCTGCCCGACGACAAGCTGGCGGCGATCGGGCGGCTGAAGGCAGAAGGCCCGGTGGCGATGGTCGGCGACGGCATCAACGACGCGCCGGCGCTGGCCGCCGCTTCGGTCGGCATCGCCATGGGCGGCGGCACCGACGTGGCGCTGGAGACGGCGGATGCGGCGCTGCTGAACAACCGCGTCGTCGGCGTGGCCGAGCTGATCGGCCTGTCCCGCGCCACCCTGGCCAACATCCACCAGAACATCGCCGTGGCCCTCGGCCTCAAGGGGCTGTTCCTGGCGACGACGGTGCTCGGCGCCACCTCGCTGTGGATGGCGATCCTGGCCGACACCGGCGCCACCGTGCTGGTGACGCTGAACGCGCTCAGGCTGCTGCGCCTGCTGCCGGCGGTGCGGCCGGCGGCGGCCAAGGCCGCGGCGGTCCACGCGCATGACCATGCGGATGGTCACGCGCACGACCACGATCATGGGCATGGTCATAGCCACGGCCACGATCATGACCATGGCGCCGAGGGCCGGGAGGCCGAGGATTGCTGCGCCCATGGCGCCTGCGGATCGGAACCGGCGAGCGTCGCCTGCGGCGCCTGCCGGACGCCGAACCAGGCCTCGGCCCGCTACTGCAGCCAGTGCGGCCAGGCGATGGCGGCGTGACAGCGGGCGGCGGGTCTGGGAACATAATCCCCAGGCTCGCCGTTGAACCTCCGCAGCCGGCCAGGGCCGGACCGGAGCCCGCGACGGCAAGCACCAACCAGGCAACCAGGGGGTGTGCCATGGGGCTGATCAATTTCATCAAGCATGCGGGCGAGAAGCTGTTCGGCGGGGGCGAAGCCCAGGCCGCGACGGCGGACGACCTGAAGAAGCAGATCCAGGCGCAGGGGCTGGACCCTGCCGGGGTCGACATCAAGGTCGAGGGCGACAAGGTGACGGTCGGCGGCAACGTTGCCTCCACCGAGGTGGCGGAGAAGATCGCGCTCGCGGTCGGCAACACGCCCGGCGTCGCCCAGGTGCAGAACGACCTCGCCGCCGCCGCGCCGGCGCCGGAATCGCGGTTCTACACGGTGAAGAAGGGCGACACCCTCTCCGCCATCGCCAAGGCGGAATACGGCAACGCCAACGACTATCCAAAGATCTTCGAGGCCAACAAGCCGATGCTGAAGTCGCCGGACAAGATCTATCCGGGCCAGGTGCTGCGCATCCCGTAGCCGGGTCGCACCAATATCATGAGCTGATCGTCATCCCGTGCGCGCTGCGGCGCGAAGTGCCGCGGCGCAGACACAGGATCCCTGCGCGATTGTCGAGGAGATCCCGGTTCTGCGGCGCATCACTGCGTGCTGCGCCGCGCCCGGGATGACGATATGGTGAAGAGGCCGATAGAGGGCTCGGAGATATGAAGCCCGCTTTCCCGTGTCGCGTCGCCTGCCGTTGCGCTATCAGCAGGGCGGGGAGCGCATGCGGGAGTCCTCGGGCTTGGCCAATGTCCTGTTCATCACCGCCGACCAGTGGCGCGGTGACACGCTGTCGGCGGTGGGGCATCCCTGCATCCGCACCCCGGCGCTGGACGCGCTGGCGGGCGAGGCCACGCTGTTCCGCCGCCACCACACCGTGGCCTATCCCTGCGGCCCGTCGCGCGCCTCGCTGCTGACCGGCCTGTACCCGCACACCCATCGCAGCGTCCGCAACGGCATGCCGCTCGACGCCCGCCACACCAACCTGGCGCTGGAGGTGCGGCGCGGCGGGTGGGACCCGCTGCTG
>NZ_JBCNNF010000400.1:0-6361 GCF_039594555.1 Inquilinus sp. | reverse complement strand
TTCAAATCCCTCCCCAGCTACCATCGAATTTCCTGAATGTTCCCGCGGATTTCCGCGCCGGGACAAGGGCTTGGAAGGCGGAGAGACCGGTCGCGGCTCTCCGCCTTTTTCGTTTGCATCCGTTCTTTTCCCGGCAATTCCGCACATTCCACGCCAGGCGATACGCCAGACGGGTTCGCGATTCCCGCTGGCGTTGCCGTGGGTAGCACTTCGGCGCCGCCTCACCGCCCAAGCATATCCTCCAAATGGGGTGCCGGCTCCGTGAAATCCCTTCTGAACGTCGTCGGATGCGAAGGAGTCCCCCGAGCATCCAACCCGCCCCGGTGGTGCCCCCGCCATGTTCCGGGTCAGGTCCCTTTCCGTCCGAAATTCTCAAAAAGCACAATTCCACTCGCACTCTCTTGGCTTCCGCCCGTTGTTCGGACGGGTATCGCTGGAGGGGCACTATGGAGGCCGACGATAGACCGACCATTCTCGTGGTCGAGGACGAGTTTCTGATCGGGATTCTCTTGGCGGACGCGCTGGCGGCAGGCCGCTTCAGGATCATCGGTCCGCTGGCGAGGTTGGCTGAAGCGCTCGATGCCGCACGGACCAAGAGCTTCGACGCCGCGCTCCTGGATATCCAGTTGGCGCAGGGCGAGGACGTCTACCCCGTAGCGGAGGTGCTCGCCGAGCGCGGCATCCCTTTCGCGTTCGTCTCCTCTCGTCCGAAGGATCAGATCGACTATCGCTTCATCGTCCGGCCGGTGCTCTCGAAGCCGTTCTCCGAGGCCGATGTTCAGGAACTGGCAAGGGCGCTTACTCGCTGAGCCGCGACATCTTCGTGCGTCGGCGTGCCGGGCTTGCCCAGCGCGCGAAGATCCATCTCACTTCATAGACCCATTGCCGTCGAGCCAATCACCGATCTCCTTGAGGGACGGAGACATCGCCACCGAGACCAGCAGCCACCAGCGCATCCGCCAGTCTGTCGAGCGCCTCAGGGTTGCCCTCCCCGCCTTTCCGTTCGTGTCCCCGGAGCCACAGCCAAGGATCAGCCCCGGCTGTGGCCGGCCAGGCGCGGCAGCAGCCGCGCCCAGCCGACCAGCCCGTCGCGGAACCGCTCCAGCCGGAAGAACTCGTTCGGCGAGTGGTAGTCCTCATCGGCGGTCGAGAAGCTGAAGAACACCGTCTCGATCCCCAGGATCTCCCGGAACACGCCGCCGATCGGGATGGTCGCGCCCATCGCCACCCGTAGCGGCGGCTGGCCGAACAGCTCGCCCAGCACGCCCTCGGTCAGCGCCAGCACCGGCTGGTCGGCCGGCAGGGCATAGGCCGGCGCCCCCCCGCCCTGGCGGAGGATCTCCAGCCTGTACCCGGCCGGGGCGTGCCGCCGGAGATGCGCCTCGATCGCGGCGAAGACCCGGTCCGGGTCCTGGCCGGCGACCAGGCGGCAGGTGATCTTGGCGCCGGCCTTGGCCGGGATCACGGTCTTGGAACCGGGCCCGCCATAGCCGCCGGTGATGCCGTTCAGCTCCAGCGTCGGCTTCAGCCACTGGCGGACCAGCAGCTCCTCGGCCGTCGGCATCGGCTGCGGCGCCGCCGCGCCGATCGCAGCGAAATAGCCCTGCGGATCGAAGCCGGAGGCGTGGATCGCTTCGATCAGCTTCGGGTCGGGCGGGGTGATGCCGTCATGGAAGCCTTCCACGGCGACCTCCCCGGCCTCGTCATGCAGCGTCGCCAGGAGGCGGGCCATAGCCGGCAGCGGGTTCGGCGCGCTGCCGCCGTGCCGGCCGGAATGCAGGTCCTTGCCGGGGCCGTGCAGCTCCAGCTCCAGCTTCAGCATGCCGCGGCTGGCAACGGTGACGGTCGGCAGGTCGTATCGCCACAGCGCCCCGTCGGCCGACAGCACCACATCGGCGGCGAGGCGCTTGGCCTCGGCCGCGACCAGCGCCGCGAGATGGGCGCTGCCGCATTCCTCCTCGCCCTCATAGAGGAACTTTAGATTCACCGGCAGCCCACCCTCGTGCTGCAGGAAGGCCTCGGCCACCAGGATCGGGATCAGCGACGGTCCCTTGTCGTCCGAGGCGCCGCGGGCATAGAGGCGGCCGTCACGGATCGCCGGCTCGAAGGGCGGCGAGGTCCACAGCTCGACCGGGTCGGGCGGCTGCACGTCGTAATGGCCGTAGACCAGCACGGTCGGCGCGCCCGGGGCGTGGCACCATTCCGCCGTCACGGCCGGATGCCCCTCGGTCGGCAGGATCTCGACCCGCTCCAGCCCGGCCCGGGCCATGCGGTCGGCAACGAAGCGGGCGGCACGCTGCACCTCCGGCGCATAGGCCGGGTCGGTGCTGACGCTCGGGATCGAGCAGTACTGCTTCAGCTCCTCGACATGCTGCTCGAACCGGTCCAGCAGCTGGGTTTCGACCGTGCTCATCGTCTCCGTTCCCGCTCAGCCCCGGCCGGCGTCCGCCAGCCGACTCACAGCGCAGCACAGCACGGGAGAGCCGGGGCCGTCGATGCCCTGGGCCGCGGGGGCGGGATTGTCATGGCTGCGAAACAAAGGAGCCCGGCCCGAAGCGTGGTGGGGGAGGCCTCGGGCCGGGCCGGGCGCCGTGATCGACGATAAGGCATCTGGGCGCAGATTGAACCGAAGGGCGCTGTCCATCCAGGGTTGCCGGCCCCCCTATTTTACGGCTCCGCAAAGCGGAACCGTCCGGTTTCCACTGCCGTTCCCTTCACAGGACAGATTGGAGGTGCGCATGACGACGCCCCGCAAGCCCGGCGACGCGCCGGAGCCGGATCGCAAGACGGCCGGCCGCAAGGTCGACGAGGCCTCGGCCCAGAGCATGGATGCCAGCGACCCGCCCTCGTTCAACCCCGGCACCGCCGGCGCCGGCGAGGATCGCCGGTCGGCCCCGGCCAAGCCGAAGGAGCGGCGCTGAACCGGCGGTCGCGGCGCCTTGCCGATCCGTAAGTGGACAGGCCGCGCCGGCCATGGCCGGATGACGCCCGGCGCCGCCCGTCAGCAGTTGGCGCCGCACCCGGCCCGGGTCCCCTCCCCCCAAGCCTGAGACCCGGGCCGGGCGCCCCGTGCTAGCGTTCCGGCCACATCCGCCAGCTGCGCAGCTCGAACGGCTCCAGCGCGTGTGGCCGGTCCCGCTTCACGGGCTCCTCCAGCAAGGACACCGCCTCGCCCAGCCAGCCATCCGGCACGGTGACCGACAGCGGCCCGCGGGCGCCGGCCGGTTCGTAGAGGCGCAGCACCAGGCCGCGGCCATCCTCCGCCGGCTTCAGCGCCGCCAGCCCGGCGGCGACGCCGGAGACCATCAGCGGCGTGTGCAGCCCGGCCGCAAGGTTCCGCGCCGGCAGCGCCAGCAGCTTCTGATTCAGGTCCTCCGCCGCCTCGCGCACCCCGCCCTCGTGCCAATCGCCCGCATGCGGCAGGATGGCGTAGGTGAACTCCTGCACGCCCTCATCGGCCAGCGGGTCGGGATAAATCGGCGCCCGCACCAGGCTGAGGCCCAGCACGTTGCCGAGCGCGCTGTGGCCGTATTTCCCGTCATTCAGCAGGGCGACGCCGAAGCCCGGCTCCGACAAATCGGCGAAGCGATGGCCCGGCACCTCGAACTTGGCCTGGTCCCAGGAGGTGTTGCGGTGGGTCGGCCGCCGCACCACGCCGAAGGCGCATTCGAAGCTGGCCTGCTCCGCCCGCACCGCCACCGGCACCAAGGCGCGCAGCAGCACCCGCCGGTCGTGCCAGTCGAGCCGGGTGTGGATGTCGAGCCGCGGTGAGTTCGCCCACAGCGTCAGCGTCTGGGTGATCGTCGAGTCGCGCCAGCGGCGGACCAGACGCAGCGCCGCCCGGTCCAGCCCGTCCTCGACCAGCTCGGATTGCTCCAGTTCGGTCAGCTCGAAGCCCTGGCGGTCATAGTCCGCCTCGACGTCCCAGGCGTCCCAGCTGCGCGGCTTGTCGGCCGGGTACAGCCAGAGCTGGTTGCCGCGCCCGGCCAGCGCGTCGCGGCCGGTCGGCTTGTGCAGCAGCCGGGCGATGGTGCCGTCGGCACCGATCTCGACCCGCAGGAACCTGTTCTCCAGCACGCTGCCCGTGGTCGACCACGAAGCCGACAGCCCCGGCGCCGGCTGCAGCGCCGCGCGGTCGAGCACGACGACGCCCAGCGGCGGCACCGTCAGGTCCGGCGCCAGGGCCTCGCCCTCCAGCTCCAGCCGCAGCGGGCGCGGCGACAGGTCGGGGTTCACCACCACCAGCGCATCGGCCGTGCCGCCGGCCGGCAGGGCGGCGGCAATCGCGGCCATCGCCTCGGCCTGGCGATCCAGCCCCGCATCCCGCGCGGCCGCCAGCTCGCGCTCCGCATCCTCATAGACCTCGCGGATGCTGGAGCCGGGCAGGATGTCGTGGAACTGGTTCTTCAGCAAGCCGCGCCACGCCGGCTCCAGGCTGGCGAAGGCCGGGCCGCCCAGCAGCGTCGCCAGGCTGCCCGCCACCTCGGCCGCCAGCAGCGCACGCTCGGCCTGGCGGTTCAGCCGCTTGGTGCGGCCCTGGCTGGTCAGGGTGCCGCGGTGCAGCTCGAGATAGATCTCCCCCAGCCAGACCGGCAGCGCCTCGACATCCGCCCGCTCGCGGATCCGGCCAAAGAAATCCTCCACCCGCGCCGGCCGCAGCTCCGGCAGCGCCGGGAAGTCGGCCAGCTGGGCCTGGCGCTCCAGCATCTCGGGCGTCACCCCGCCGCCGCCATCGCCGAAGCCCACCGCCAGCAGGCTTTCGTCATGCGCGGTCTTGCCCCGGAAGTTGCGCCAGGTCGGCAGCACGCAATCGGCCCGGATGGTGCCGTTATAGCCCTCGATCGGGTTGTCGAAGGTGTGGGCCAGCACGCGGCTGCCATCCAGCCCCTCCCACTGGAACAGGTCGTGCGGGAAGCGATTGGTCTCCGACCAGTTCACCTTGATGGTGAAGAAGCTGTCCATGCCGCCCTGGCGCAGGATCTGCGGCAGGGCCGGCGAGAAGCCGAAGCAGTCGGGCAGCCAGCACACGGTGTGGCGGCGGCCGAAGGTCCGCTCAAAATAGCGCTGGCCGTATAGGGCCTGGCGCACCAGGCTTTCGCCGGTCGGCATGTTGGTGTCGGGCTCGACCCACAGCCCGCCGGTCGCCTCCCACCGGCCCTCCGCCGCCCGCTCGCGGATCGCGGCGAACAGCTCCGGGTCGTCGGCCTCGATCTGGGCGTAGTAGGCGGCGGTCGACTGGTTGAAGACGAAATCCGGGAATCGCTCCATCAGCCGCAGCGCGGTGTGGAAGGTGCGGCGCGCCTTGCGCCGCGTTTCGGCATAGGGCCACAGCCAGGCCAGGTCGATATGGGCGTGGCCGGTGATCGCCAGGCGCCCCTGCGGCGGGAACCGCTCCTTGAGCGCACGGAGCGCCGCCGCCAGCGCGTCATGCGCCGCGACCGCCGCCGCCCGCTCCGCCTCGCCCAGCGCCGGCGGCTGCGGGTCGAGCGGCGGCAGGCGCCAGATCGCCTGCTGCTGCGGCAAGGGCGCGGTGCGGGCCAGATAGGCCCCGGTGGCCGACGGCCAGTCCAGCGACCGCAGCGCCCCCTCGGCCGCCGCCAGCAGATGCGGCACGGCCTCGTGGCCGCCCAGCGCTGTCGCCGCCTCCCACACCTGGCGCAGCAGCAGCGCCAGCCGGTGCACCGCCCCGTCGACCCAGACCAGCCGGGCCTCCGCCAGGCGGGGATGATGCACCGGCTGGCCGAAGGGCAGGCGCGGCACGCTCTCGGTCTCGATCCGGACCCGGCGGGCGCGCAGCGGGAATTCGCGATGATTCAGGTCGAGGCCGAAGCGGGTGGTGCCTGCGCCCTCCTCCTGCAGCGTCAGCAGGCTCTCGCCGCCGACATCGAGCCGCAGCCGCACCTCCTCCAGCGGCCAGGCGGCCGGCACCTCGGCCTCGGCGGTGAAGGCCAGCACGCCCTCGGTGTGCGGCCAGGGATCGCCGAGCGCCAGCGGCCGGCCGTCGCAGCGCCATTCGGCGATCGGCTCGCCGGCCCGGTCGCGCCAGCACAGGATCTCGGCGATGCGGGCGTCCAGCCGTTGCAGGCGCTGGGCGATCGACAGGCTCATTCCGATCTCTCCGTTGGGCAGGGATGGGACGACGACGCCGTCCGCGGAACCTGGGGAGACACGATTCGCTCCGCCCTTAGTTACCGCATTCCGCCCGCGCAGGCACGGGGTGCTGCCGTTTCCCGCCGAGGCCGAAGCCTCGCCGCAAGGCTCCGGTTCGCTCGGATTTTATAGATTTTAACACTCAACTTGCCGAATCTTTTGCGATGCAAAAAAGATTTCCTATTGCTCAAAGATTGGTGATAGCTTACTC
>NZ_JBCNNF010000040.1:0-28108 GCF_039594555.1 Inquilinus sp. | reverse complement strand
GCGAGAGCAAGGCGGCGCGGGAGGCGGCTGTCCGCGAGGCGCTGCCGCGCCACGTCATCCTGCGCACCGCCTGGGTGTTCGCCGCGCACGGCCACAACTTCATGCGCACCATGCTGCGGCTGGGCACCGAGCGGCCGGAGCTGCGCATCGTCGCCGACCAGCATGGCGGGCCGACCCCGGCCGCGGCCATCGCCGCGGCGATCCTGGCGATCCGTGCCCAGGCCCTGGCGCCCGGCTTCGACGGCTGGGGCACCTTCCATTTCGCCGGCGCGCCGGCCACCACCTGGCACGATTTCGCCGCGGCGATCTTCGCCGCCACGGGCCGGCCGGGACCGGTGCTGCATGCGATCGCGACCGCGGACTATCCGACCCCGGCACGGCGGCCGTCGAATTCGGTGCTGGATTGCGGCAAGATCGGCCATGTGTTCGGGCTGGGGCAGCCGGATTGGCGATCGGCGCTGTCTGCCATGGTGCGGACGCAATAGCGACGCAGAAAGGGGCCCGGCCGATGGCCGGTGACGTGCTTGGGGGGACGATTGGCTGAAGTGCTGGTGATCGGGCGAGCGAGCTTTCTCGCCCGCAGCTTCGTCGATGCCCATGGCGCCGGCGGCATCCGCCACGCCGCCTGGGCTGATGTGGCGCGGCCGGAGACCTTCGACGGCATCGGCTGCGTCGTCAATTTCGCGCTCGATCCGCGCTATATGCGCGAGTCCTACGACCCGGCGCTCGATTGCGACCGTACCCTGGCCGAGGCGATCGGCCAGGCGCAGCGCGCGGGCCGGATGCCGGCGGATGCGCATGTGGTGATGATCAGCACCCGCAAGGTCTACGGCCCGGCCGACGGCCAGCCGCTGGTCGAAACCCGAGTGCCGGCGCCGCAGGATGCCTATGGCCGCAACAAGCTGGTGACCGAGCAGCTGCTGCAGGACCGGTTCGGCCCGAAGCTGACCATCCTGCGCCTGTCGAACGTCTTCGGCTTCGAGGACCTGCCGGGCCGACGCACCTTCCTCGGCCTCCTGCTGCGGTCGCTGCGGGAGGAGGGCGTGATCCGCTACGACGTCAGCCCGTTCACGGTGAAGGACTTCCTGCCGGCCGAGGCCTTCGCCGCAGCGCTGGTCAAGGTGGTGCGGGCGCGCCCCGGCGGGCTGTTCAACGTCGGCTCCGGCGTGCCGCTCGAGGCCGGCTGGCTGGCGATGTGGATCCTCGAAGGCTACGGCCGCGGCAGCCTCAGCATCACCGATCCGTCCATTCGCGATGCATTCACGATGGACGTGGACAAATTCGTCGCGCGCTTCGGCCCGGTCGCCGGTCGCGACGACATTCGTACGGCCTGTCTGGCCATTGGAAGGAGACTTGGGGGTTGAACAAGATCGTCATCACCGGGGCTGCGGGTTTCCTCGGCTCGCACCTCGCCGACCTGTTCGTGGCGCGCTACCCGGACTCCCGGTTCGTCTTCTTCGACAAGATGACCTATTCGGCGGATATCGAGAACGTCGTGCACCACCTGCATGACCGCCGGCGCCAGCTGCTGGTGGGCGACATCTGCGATCCGGAGTTCTGCCGCCAGGCGACGGCGGGGGCGGACCTGGTGATCCATGCCGCGGCCGAAAGCCATGTCGACCGGTCGTTCATGAACGCGACCCGCTTCGTGCACACCAACGTGTTCGGCACCCACACGCTGCTGGAGGCGTGCCGCATCAACCAGGTGCCGCGGATCATCCATGTCTCGACCGACGAGGTCTATGGCGAGGTGCTGGAGGGCGAGGTCGACGAGGACACCATCCTCAACCCGACCAACCCCTATTCGGCCTCGAAGGCGGCGGCGGAGATGATGGTCCGCAGCCTGATCCATTGCTACAAGATGCCGATCCTGATGATCCGCGGGAACAACATCTTCGGCGCCCGCCAGTATCCGGAGAAGATCATCTCCCGCTTCTGCCTGCGCCTGGTGCGCGGCGAGAAGCTGCCGATCCACGGCAATGGCAGCAATGTCCGCCACTACCTGGCGGCGCAGGACATGGCCGAGGCGATCGCCCTGATCAACGAGGTCGGCCAGATCGGGCAGGTCTACAACATCGGCTCCGACGAGGAGTACACCAACCTCCAGGTCACGCGGATGATCTGCGACGCCTTCGGCGTCGAGATGCAGGAGGTGGTCGAATATGTCGAGGACCGGCCGTTCAACGACCGGCGCTACTCGATCTCCTCCAGCAAGCTGCGCAGCCTGGGCTGGGCACCGAAGCGCCGCCTGGTCGACGAGATCCCCGGCATCGCCAAATGGTATCGCGACAACGCCAAGCGCTACGAGTGGGACGAGGTGTGATCGGCTGATGCGGAAGCGCCCGGCCCGCGGCGATGGTGCTGCGGGCCGGGCGCTTCGCCAGGATCAGGACGGATCGACCCAGAAGGTGTCGGGGCGGTAGACCCCGAAATGGGCCCCCGGGTCCCAGGAGAAGATGCCCTTCTCCGGCACGTTGTGCAGCCGGGTCTTGACCACGACCGGCTGCAGCACGCCCTGCACCGTGCCGATCGAGGTGACCTCGTCGGCCTGGATCTTCACCATCTCGCGCATGATGGCGTCGCGGCGGGCGGCGTCGGTGGTGCCGCGCCATTCGGTGTAGAGCGCCATCAGCTTGGTGCCGAACTCGACGTCCGGCTTCTCGCCGGCGCCGCCACCGGTCTGCACGAACTGGCCCCATTTCGGATATTGCAGCCAGTTCTGGTCCACCGGCGCCAGCTGCGACGGGCCGGTGGTCGGCGTGATCAGGCCGTTGTCCCAGCCCTGCCACACCGACATCACCGTGTCGCCGGCGAAGATCCGCTGCAGGAACACGTCGCGCTGCGACTGGGCGGTGTGCAGTGCCACGCCCATCTTGGCCCAGCTCTCGCGCACCAGCTGCAGCACGTCGGCCTCCAGGCTGCGCTCGCCGGCGCTCTCGACCACGATCTCCAGCCGCTTGCCGTTCGGCATCAGCCGGGTGCCGTCGCCATCGCGCTTGGTCAGCCCGATCTCGTCCAGCAGCGCGTTCGCCTTGTCCAGGTCGAACTTGGCCCACTCGGTCGCCAGCGCCTCGTCATAGTAGGGCGACTGCGGTAGCACCGTGTTCTGGCTCGGCCGGGCCTGGCCGAAGAACACGGTCTGGTTGATCTCGTCGCGGTCGACGCCCAGCGACAGGGCACGGCGGAAGCGGACGTCGCGGTTCAGCGCCCGCCAATCCGGGTCGCTGCAGTTCAGATTGGGGTACAGCGCGACCTCGGAGCCGAGGGCCGTCGGCCACAGCCGCACCTTGTAGCCACCCGCCTGCTCGCCGGCCTTGAGGAAGCTGATGTTGTCGAAGCGCAGGCCGCGGGCCTGCAGGTCGGCCTCGCCCGTGCCGGTCTTGGCCGGGATCAGCGAGCCTTCGACGACATTGACGATCACCCGGTCGAGATACGGCAGCTGCCGGCCCTGGCTGTCGACCCGGTGGTAATAGGGGTTGCGGACGAAGACGAAGCGCTCCGCCGGCGCCTTGGTGGTGTTGACCCAGGGCTCCAGCACCGGCAGGTCCGGATTGGCGGAATCGATCAGCTTGCTGCGCTGGGTGTACAGCGCCACCCAGTTGCGGGCACCGGCCTCCTTGACCATGGCGTCCAGCGCGGCGGCGTCGGTGTATTTCTTGTGGAACTTCTTCAGGTAATGCGCCGGCGCGAAGATGTAGAGCGGGGACGCCCCCGCGATCGCCGGCAGGAAGTCCGGGTTCGGCTTGGACCAGGTGTAGCGGACGGTCTGCGCATCCGGGAATTCGACCTTCGGCTGCTCGCCGTCGACCAGCAGCCGGGAATCCGGGCCGTAGGGCATCAGCTCCTTGTCCTGCGACACGTCCTCCCAGAAGTAGCGGAAGTCGTCGCTGGTGAAGGGCTGGCCGTCGGACCATCTGTGGCCCGGCCGCAGATGCAGGGTGAACACCTTCTCGCCGTCGACGTCGATCGACTGCAGGATGTCCGGATGCAGCTGGAAGTCCGGCCCGTAGGCGACCAGCCGGGCATAGCTGTAGGTGTTCATGATGCGGACGTCGCGGGCCCGGCCGATCATCCAGGCGATCTCGCCGCCCGGCTTGCCCGGCTCCTTCTTCTCCGCCGCCAGGTCGACGACGGACGGATCCTGCGGCACGCGCTGCGCCACCGGCGGCAGCTTGCCGGCGGCGACGTCCTGCTCATACATCGGCGTCTCCACCAGAGCGGGAGGCGCGGCACCGGCCGGGACGGCAACGGCCAGCGCTGCGGCAGCTGCAGCCGCCGCGGCGAAACGGTGAATCCAGGTCATCTGCCTACCCTGTTGTGGGTTTTGGTCGTTTCCCTCGAAGGCGGGCAGTATCGGCCCCGCGAGGCCGGATTGTGAAGCGGGACATTTGAGGCAGATCCGGCGCGTGCCGGCCTGCACCCGGATTCCGGTCTCCGCCGGAACGGATCGGCTGTTCTGAAGGTCATTGTCGGTGAGTCCGTTTTGGGCCGCATGGGCCGTTGACAGCGGCACCGTAATCATCATCGGAGACAGCGTGATGTCGAACTCGATCTGGAAACGCTACGGCTATGGCTGGGTGACGCTCGGCTTCTTCGTCATCTCGCTGGTCGGTCACTGGCTGTTCGGCTGGTTCGCCTATGTCGACGAACAGCGCCAGCACGGGGCGCCGCCGGAGGTCGGGGCCTACGTTGTCGAGATGAGCCGCGACACGCTGGAGAACTGGCAGTCGGAATTCCTGCAGCTCCTGTGGCAGATCGGCGGCCTGGCCTTCCTGCTCTATGTCGGCTCGCCGCAGTCGAAGGAGGGCGACGACCGGATGGAGGCCAAGCTCGACGCCATCCTCGCCGCGGTGGAGCCCGAGCGGGCCGACGCGCTGATCGACGAGATCGACCGCGAATACGCCGGCCGGCATACCGACCAGCGCTGGACCAAGCTGGCGGCCGCGGCAGGGCGTCAGCCGCCCTCCCGGTAGTTCCGGCGGACCGCCTCCTCGGAGGCCCGCTTCAGCTCCGGGCTGCGGCGGCGGTGGCGCCATTGCAGGGTGCCGTAGATCATGCCGCCGGCCAGGATCGCGACCAGCAGCACGTCGACCACCAGCCACAGCCATCCGATATCCATGGTGTCCTTCCCGTGACAGGGCGGCCGGAGCGGCCGCCCTCACAGGGTGACGGGCCGGGCGGCGGATCGGTTCCCCGGGCTCAGCGCTCCGCCGGCCGGGTCCGCAGCGCCTCGTCGGCCACCACCTGCTCCTCATCGGTCGGGATCACCAGCACGGCGACGGGGCCGCCGGGCGCCACGCCCAGCCAGCCGAGATGGCCGCGGATCCGGTCGCGGATCTCCGGCTGGTGCTCGCCGATGCCGGCGGTGAAGACCAGGGCATCGAGCCCACCGAGCGTGGCGGAGAGGGAGGCTATGGCCTGGGCGATCCGGAAGGCGAAGATCTCGATCGCCTCGGCCGCCGCCGGGTCGGCGCTGGCCAGCAGGTCGCGCGTGTCGCCGCTGATGCCGGACAGGCCCAGCAGCCCGGCGCGGTGGTACAGCAGGTCCTCGACCGCCGCGACATCCATGCCATCCTGGCCCAGCAGGTGCAGCAGCACCCCGGCGTCCAGTGCCCCGGGCCGGGTCGCCATCGGCACCCCGTCGAGGGCGGAGAAGCCCATGGTGGTCTCGACGCTGGCGCCGTTCCGGAGGGCGCAGAGGCTGGCGCCGCTGCCGAGATGGGCCACGACCACCCGCCCCGCCGCCAGCTCCGGATGGTCGCGGCGCAGCGCGTCGGCGATGAAGCAATAGGACAGGCCGTGGAAGCCGTAGCGCTTGATGCCGCGGTCGTGCAGCCCCCGGGGCAGGGCGAAGCGGCGCACCCGGTCGGCCTGCCCGGCGTGGAAGGCGGTGTCGAAGGACGCGGTCTGGACGATGCCGGGCCGCAGCGCGCCCAGCGCCTCGATCAGCCGCAGCGCCGGCGGCTGGTGCAGCGGCGCCAGCGGCACCAGCGCGTGCAACTGCGCCAGCACCTCCCCGGTGATGCGGGCCGGGCCGGTGAAGGCCTCGCCGCCATGCACCACCCGGTGCCCGGCCAGGGTGAGGCCGCCGAGGCCCAGCCGGTCGTCCAGCACCCGCAGGCAACCATCCAGAACGGCCCGTAGGTCGCCGGCATCGGCGACGCCGATCTCGATGGTGTCGGCGATACCCTCCGCCTCCAGCCGCAGCGCCGGCGGCCGGCTCTTCAGGTCGAGCACCGCCTTGGCGCGGCGCACCGCCCGGCCGGAACGCTCCTCGAACAGGCCGAGCTTGATCGAGGAGGAACC
Source organism: Inquilinus sp. (assembly GCF_039594555.1). Classification (GTDB taxonomy): domain Bacteria; phylum Pseudomonadota; class Alphaproteobacteria; order DSM-16000; family Inquilinaceae; genus Inquilinus. The sequence continues at coordinate 21,802 of NZ_JBCNNF010000040.1, read as the reverse complement.
GGCATTGAGCGCCAGGATCTCCATCGGCATCGCCCGGCTCAGTCGAACGGCGCCGCGGTGCCGCGGCTGGGCCAGCGCCAGTCGGCGACGTCGGGCATGTCGCGGCCGTGCTGCCGGACATAGTCGTGATGCTCGGCCAGACGGTCCTGGAACCGGCGGCGGGCCCGGTCGGCGTCGGCGCCCAGCTGCGGCAGCCGGTCGATCGCGGCGATCGCCAGGTGGAAGCGGTCCAGCTCGTTCAGCACCACCATGTCGAAGGGCGTGGTGGTGGTGCCCTCCTCGCGATAGCCGCGGACATGGAAGTTGTCGTGGTTGGTGCGCTTGTAGGTCAGGCGGTGCACCAGCTGCGGATAGCCGTGGAAGGCGAAGATCACCGGCCGGTCATGGGTGAACAGGCCGATGAAATCCTCCTCCGGCAGGCCGTGCGGGTGCTGCTCCTTCGGCTGCAGCGCCATCAGGTCGACCACGTTGACCAGGCGGATGCGCAAGTCCGGCAGCTGCTCGCGCAGCAGCGACACGGCGGCCACGGCCTCCAGCGTCGGCACATCGCCGGCGCAGGCCAGCACCACGTCGGGGTCGCCGTCGCCCTCGTTGCTGGCCCAGCCCCAGCGGCCGATGCCGGCCCGGCAATGCGCGGCGGCCTGGTCGATGTCCAGCCATTGCGGCGCCGGCTGCTTGCCGGCGACGACGACGTTGATCCGGTCATAGGTGTGCAGGATGTGGTCGGTGACCCACAGCAGCGTGTTGGCATCCGGCGGCAGGTAGATGCGGACGATGTCGGCCTTCTTGTTCACCACATGGTCGATGAAGCCGGGGTCCTGGTGGCTGAAGCCGTTATGGTCCTGCCGCCAGACATGCGAGGTCAGCAGGTAGTTCAGCGACGAGATCGGCTGCCGCCATTCCAGCTCGCGGGTGACCTTCAGCCATTTGGCGTGCTGGTTCACCATCGAATCGACGATGTGGATGAACGCCTCGTAGCAGGAGAACAGGCCGTGCCGGCCGGTCAGGAGATAGCCCTCCAGCCAGCCCTGGCACAGATGCTCGCTCAGCACCTCCATCACCCGGCCTTCCTGCGCCAGATGCACGTCTTCGGGCAGGATGTCCTCCATCCAGACCCGGTCCGTGGCCTCGAACACCGCGTCCAGGCGGTTGGACGCGGTCTCGTCCGGCCCCATCAGCCGGAAGGTCCGAGGATTGTCGCGGATCACGTCGCGCAGCAGTTGGCCCATGGCCCGGGTCGCCTCGCCATGCGCGCCGCCGGGCTCCGGCACGTCGAGGGCGTAGCGGCGATAGTCGGGAATGGCCAGTTCCTGCCGCAGCCGGCCGCCATTGGCATGCGGGTTGGCGCCCATGCGGCGGTCGCCCTGCGGCGCCAGCGCCTGTAGCTCGGGCACCAGCCGGCCGCTATCGTCGAACAGCTCCTCCGGCCGGTAGCTGCGCATCCAGGCCTCGAGCTGGGCGAGGTGCTCCGGCTTGTCGGCGAGGCCGGACAGCGGCACCTGATGCGACCGCCAGAAGCCTTCGGTCTTCAGCCCGTCGACCTCCTTCGGCCCGGTCCAGCCCTTGGGCGTGCGCAGGATGATCATCGGCCAGCGCGGGCAGGCCGTGCCGTCGGTCCGTGAGCCGTGGCGGATCTCCTGGATGCGGCCGATGACGATGTCGAGCGTCGCGGCCATCGCCTGATGCGTCGGCATCGGGTCCGACCCCTCGACGAAATAGGGCTCGTAGCCGAAGCCCTCGAACAGCCGCAGCAGCGACTCGTCGGTCATGCGGCCGAGGATGGTCGGGTTGGCGATCTTGTAGCCGTTCAGGTGCAGGATCGGCAGCACTGCGCCGTCGGTCTTCGGGTTCAGGAACTTGTTGGAGTGCCAGGAGGCGGCGAGGGGGCCTGTCTCCGCCTCGCCATCGCCGATGACGCAGGCGACGATCAGCTCCGGGTTGTCGAAGGCGGCGCCATAGGCATGGGCCAGGGCATAGCCCAACTCGCCGCCCTCATGGATCGATCCCGGCGTCTCCGGCGCCGCATGGCTGGGGATGCCACCGGGGAAGGAGAATTGCCGGAACAGCCGGCGCATGCCCTCGCGGTCCTGTCCGATCTCCGGATAGATCTCGGAGTAGATGCCTTCCAGATAGGTGTTGGCAACGACCGCGGGCCCGCCATGGCCGGGGCCGCAGATGAAGATCATGTCCAGGTCGTCGCGGGCGATCACCCGGTTGAGATGGGCGTAGATGAAGTTCAGCCCGGGCGTCGTGCCCCAATGACCGAGCAGCCGCGGCTTGATGTGCCCGATCGCCAGCGGCTGCTCCAGCAGCGGGTTGTCGAGCAGGTAGATCTGCCCGACCGAGAGGTAGTTCGCGGCCCGCCAATAGGCATCAAGCCGTTCGAGGTCCCGGTTCTCGGCATGATGGTCCGTCATCGCTCCCATCCTCGCTGCCAGTGGATCCGAACACGGCATGAGTCGGCCGGACAGGCCGGCCGGGGTGGGGCGGGATCGCCCGCTGCCCGGCTCTGCCGCGCGTCCATGCTACCCCAGCAATGGGGGCAACCGGAGTTTCGACCCGCCTGTGAGACGATTTTTCCCATGAAGGAGCGCGGATCGATACGCGGGTATGGCGCGACCGGCGAAACCGCCGCGGCCGTCATCGATCGGGAGATGGGAAGAATGGTGCCGAAGCGGGGATTTGAACCCCGGACCTACTGATTACGAATCAGTTGCTCTACCCCTGAGCTACTTCGGCGCCGCAGGGCGCGCACCCTATACAGGGCACGCGCCGCAGCGTCAACGGCCGTGGCGCCCGCCGCGTCGCCGTCCCCAGCTCCCGCCGATATCGGTCCGGGCCTGCCGGTGCCAGTCAATGAATTTTATCGTATGCAGGTGACCCGCCTCTTTCGAGTCGATGCGATGTCGGTTGACTCACAATGGTCTCCGCTCCTAATATTGTTCGCTCTAATTTCTATGAAAGATAGAGAATATATTTCGGTAATTTAGAATCCGCTGCCACGATATTGCATCGTGACAGTCTCCGGCGGCGTATGCGCCGAATTCAAGACTGAGAGGCGAACATCTCGTGCTGGGCCAAGGCGGCGTCGGAGCTGGCGCCGGCCGTGACCTCGCGCGGGCCGCCCGCCTCTGACGCAACGGCCGCCATTTCGGCCGTGCGGTCCATTCAACCAACCGATTGCAATGGAGAGATTTGATGAGCGACAGACCCCTCGTCATTCGGTCCGGCCTGCGGAGCTACTCCGGCGTGCTGACCGACCTGGTCGTCTCGGCCGATCCCTCGAGCGGCGTCACCCTGCAATGGCTGAACGGCGATGACCCGAAGCAACTATGGACGAGGATGTACGCCGATGGCGGGTTCTATCTCCGCAATGTCGCGGCCGGCACCTATCTGCGGTCCAGGGATCTGAACAAGCCGGTCTTCCTCGATTCCCACCCCGAAGTCTGGGAAAAGACCGGGCCGGACGAGACGTTCACCGCCATCCGCCCGATCCGCGACCCGGACGTGAACCTGAATGCCCTGAACGGCCGCGCGCAGATCGGCCAGTCGGTCGGCATCGCGTGGTGGTATGGTGACTTGGGCAAAGAGGTCTGGTCGCTCGCCGACGTCGCCGAGGTCTGGCCCCGGCCGACGCTGACGCAATCCTTCGTCAGCGGCCTGAAGAACAAGGCGCTCTCGATCAATCCGGCCGATCCCACCGGGGTGCTGGTGGTCGACGACTACAGCAAGTCGGATGACAGGTTCGTCTTCACCGTGACGAAGTGGAGCGCCGGCTTCTCGATCGTGAACCGGGCGAGCGGCAAGCTGGCCTATATCGGCGAAGCCCTCGATGGCGCCGAACTACATCAGCGGGCGGCCGAGGAGATGGACGTGAACGCGCTGTGGACCTATGGCGGCCAGGGCACGTTCCAGGCTGTGCGGCCATGGCTCGGCGACCGAGAGAACTGGAACATCTTCCGCGGCGACCCCCAGCATGTCCCTTTGGGCGTCATGAAGATGGGCCTCTGGAACTGGAGCGACAGCAAGCCCAACGAGATCTGGCAGACCGTGACGGTGGGACCGGCCGGCAAGGCGACGTCCGAAGCGGCCGCGGAGTAGGAGAGGCACCGCGGGCCGGGGCTCGGCCGCCGGCCCGCGCGCCAGCCTCAACCAGCCGTGGCGGCCGGGACCGGGGCGACGGCCGTGCCGGCGGCCGGCGGCAGCGGCGCGGGGAGCAGGGCGTCGATCTCGACCGGCGCCGCAACCGCGCCGCGGGCCGGGCCGGGGATCCGCCAGGCCAGGGTGTCGAAGCCGTGGCAATGGTCGCACAGCGCCGACCAGCGCGCGGCGCGGGCGCCGCAGGCCTCGCACTCCCAGGCCTCGTCCGGCGCCGCGGTCTGCGCCTTGGCCAGCCAGCTGCGCGCCGCGATCGGGTCGTTGCGCTCGGCCGTCTCCAAATCGGCCAGCAGGCGGTAGACGCGCTGCGACGGCCCGACCTGCTCGGCCTTCAGCAGATGGGTGCGGGCGCTGCCCCACAGCTGGGCCGACAGCTCGGCCTCGGCCAGGGTCACCAGGCCGGTCGACGAATCCGGCCGCAGCCGCACCAGCTTCTCCAGCCGCTTGACCTTCAGCAGCGCGCCCTCGTCGGCCGGGCCCAGTGCGGCATAGGCGCGGGCGATCTCCGCATGCGGGGCGCGGCCCCAGCTCTTCTCCAGCAGGCGCGCGGCCTGGGAGTCGCGGCCGGTCTGCTGCAGCAGGCGGCTCTCCTGCAGCGCCGCCGGCACGAAGTCCGGCTCCAGCCCCACCGCCTTGTGGGCGAAGTCCAGCGCCTGCGACAGGTTGCCGGTCGATTCCGCCTCGCGGCTGCGCTCGACCAGGATGCGGGTCTTGTAGCGCCGCCCGTCCTCGGCTGAGATCGCCTTGACCCGCACGGAATGGGCTAGGCTCAGCTGGGCGTCGGCCCAGCGGTGCTGCGCCACCTCCAGGTCGAAGCAGGCGCGATGGGTCCAGGCCGCGTCCGGCCGCAGCGACCGGGCGCGCTGCGCCATCTCCAGCGCCTGCAGCGAATCCTTGTGACGCAGCGACTGGTTCAACAGGCCGCGCAGGCCCAGGAACTCCATGTCCGGCCGGCGCAGCATCGCCTCGAAATAGCGGCTGGCGGCGGTGTCGTCGCCGGCCAGCTGCGCCGCCTGGGCGGACAGCAGCAGGGTCAGCGGCGGCTCGTCCAGCAGCACGTCGGCCTTGCGGGCGAAGCGCCGCGCTGCCTCCGCGTCGCCGGCGGCGACCGCGACCATGCCGCGGGTCAGGGCGCGATAGCCCTTCTCGCGCCGGGCGAAGCGGCGGCCCTCGACGAAGCGGCCCGGCGCCCGGCGCAGCGAGCGCCAGAAGCGGTAGAGCCAAGCCGCCAGCAGCATCAGCGCCGCCGCGGCCGCCACCAGCACTGCGACCGAGGTCTCGATCACCCGGCCCTGCCACTGGATCTCGACATGGCCCGGCCGGTCCGCCAGCCAGACCGCGACCGCGATCAGGATGGCCAGCTTGAGGGCGTAGATCAGCAGACGCTTCATGGCGCCTTCGGGGGCTGGGTGTCACCGGAAGACGTCGCCGCCGACAGGCGCTGCACCGCCAGCGCGGACAGGCTCTGCAGCGCCGATTCGGCCGAGAGGCGGGCTTCCGCCTGAGTGCGCCAAGCCGCCAGGGCCGAGGCCGCGGGGCCGTTCAGGCCCTTGACCGCCTCGACCGCGCCGGCCAGGTCGCCGCGCTGCAGCCGGCCTTCGGCCCTGGCCAGCACGGCGTTGGTGTCGGTGCCCTCGACCTCGCCCGGGGCCGGGCGGACCGTGACCAGGTCCTGCACCACCGACAGGCTGCGGTCGACCCAGTCGCCGCTTTCCGGGTGGTCGGCCTTGCGCGCCGCCTCCGCCGCCTGGGCGAAGCCGGTGGCCAGGGCGGCGCGGCTGGGCACGCCCTTCGCCGCCGGCTCCAGCGCCGCCACGGCGTTGGCCAGGCCGGGGTCGTTCTGGGCCAGGCCGCGCAGCAGGGCCAGCGTCTCGTCCAGGGGGGCGCCAGTGTCCAGCGCGCTGCGCAGCTGGCCGGCCGCCAGGCTCAGCGCCTGGGCGCCGGTGTCGCTGTTGCGCAGCCGCTCGACCGTCGCCTTGACCGCGTCGACCTGCTGCTGCAGCGCCGCCAGCGTGCTGCCATTGGCCCGGGCGCCGGAGGACAGGGTGGCGACCGTGTCGCCCAGCGTCTTCACCGCGGCCTGGGCCGATTCCAGCGCCGCGACCCGGGCCTCCAGCGCCGCGACCGCCTCGGCGGCCGGGGCAGGGGCCGCCGGGGCCGGCTGCTGCGGTGCCGGCTGGGCGGGCTGCTGCGGCTGGGCGGGGGGCTGGCCCTGCTGCGGTGCGGCGCCGCCGGCCAGCTGGTCCAGCTTCTGCTGGATCGCGTCGACCCGGGCGGCCAGGTCGGCGCGGCCCTTCTCGATCGCGGCGGGGTCGATCGGCCCGCCGGGCGGCTTCTCCAGCGCCTCGACCCGCTTGCTGAGGCCGTCGATCGCCTCGGTGGTGCCGGAGGGCAGGTCGGCCAGGCGCTTCTCGATGAAGGCGACGCGGTCGCCCAGCGTCGGCGATCCCTGCGGCGCCGGGGTCGGGGTGGCGGGGCCGAAGATCTTCGGCGACCAGACCGGCGCGGTCACTGCGATCGCTGCGGCGACGACGGCCACGGCCGCCGCGGTCCAGGCCGATTTCGCGACATTGCCCGGCGGCTCGGCCGGGGGCGGCGGCGGGATGGTCGGCGGGCCGACGCGCGGCGGGCCGGGCGGCGTTTCCGGCTCGGACAGCTCGGCGGCCGGCTCGTTCGCGCCTTCCTCCGGCGTCGCCGGGCGGGTGCGGGCCAGCTCGGCCGGGTCCAGGGCGATGCCATGGGTCTTGGCCGCGGCCAGGATGTCGGCGTGGCGCTGCTCCGGAATGGCGTTGCGCCGCTTCCAGCCCTGCACGGTGGTCACCGGCACGGTCAGCTTGGCCGCCATCGGGCGAATGCCGCCGAACGCCTCGATCACCCGCTCGGTCGGGGTCAGCGGCCCTTCGGCCGGCACGCCGAGGATCTCCTCGCCATGCGGCGCCGCGGAGCCACCGGCCGCCTCGTCAGGGGTGCCCGGCTGAGCCTGGCCCGGCTGATCCGTCGGGGTGGCCGACACGTCGTCCGGCTGCTGGGAGTCAGGGCCCTGGGCCGCTGCTTCGCCTGGCTTGTCGGGGGTCGGGTCCATACCGTTCGCCGTCCTCGTCTCTTGCTCAGCGGGAAAATCGGAAAGCCGTGCCAGCAGCGACGGCGAATCCGGCCTGTCCGCGATTCGCACCGCCCGCCAGGGCGACGGACCCAGCGCCTGGGCGACGGCCGGGCTCAGGCAGACCGCCGTCAGCCCGGCGAGGCGATGGGTCAGTTCGACCCGGGCCGCGAGGGTAGCAAAGACCTTCGCGGTGCGGGGAGAGAAAAACACCACCCCCGCCAGCCCGGGGTCGGCCAGGGCCGCCATTGCCGCAGAGGGCAGAGCCGCCACCGGCCGGGCGCGGTACAGCACGATCCGCCGCACAGTGAAGCCGGCGGGCTCCAGCAGGGCGGTCAGGTCGCGGGCGATATCCTCGCCGGACGGGTGCAGCAGCGCGCCGGCCGCGGGATCCAGCCTGGCGCGGGCCAGGTCGGCCAGGTCGTCACCGTCGCCGGCGGCGCTGGCCACGTCGCGGAAGCCCAGCGACCGGGCCAGGTCGGCGGTGGCGTCGCCGACCGCCAGCACCGGCAGGTCGCGCCGCGTCACCCGGCGGGCGAAGGCGTCGATGCCGTTGCGGCTGGTGGCCAGCACCGCCTGCACGTCGGCCAGGTCGATCGGGCCGGGATCGGCCGGCTCGATCTCCAGGATCGGGGCGATCACCGGGTCCAGGCCGCGGTCGCGCATCGCGTCGGCGAAGCGCTCCGCCTCCTCCCGCGGCCGGGTGACCAGCCAGCGCGTCATCAGCCGGCCAGGAAGCGCGGGCCGATGCGCTGGCGCAGGGCCGCGCCGGCCTCGGCACCCAGCCGCTCCGCCTCGGACCGGTGGCCCTGGCGGCGGTCCTCATGCATCTCGGTGCCGTCGGGCAGGGCGACGCGGGAGACCAGGGTCAGCGTGTCGCCGGGCCCCAGCTCGGCCAATGCCGCGATCGGGGTGCGGCAGCTGCCGTCCAGCGCCGCCAGCAGGGCGCGCTCGGCCGCCACCCGGTCGCCGGTGTCGCGGTCATGGATGGCGGCCAGCAGGGCCAGCACCCGCGTGTCGGCGCGGCATTCGATGCCGATGGCGCCCTGGGCGACGGCCGGCAGCATTTCCTGCGGGTCGAGCACGGCGGAGACCCGGTCGGCCTTGCCCAGGCGTTTCAGCCCGGCCAGGGCCAGCAGCGTGGCGTCGACCGTGCCCGCATCCAGCTTGGCCAGGCGGGTGTCGACATTGCCGCGGAACGGCACCACCCGCAGGTCGGGCCGCAGCGCCAGCAGCTGCGCCTGCCGCCGCAGGCCGGAGGTGCCGACCACCGCGCCCGGCTTCAGCGCCGCCAAGCTGGCCGGGCCGGCCAGGGCCTCGCCGCGGGCGAACAGGGCGTCGCGCGGATCCTCGCGCGGCAGCAGGGCGCCGATGATCAGCCCGTCCGGCAGCCGGGTCGGCATGTCCTTCATCGAATGGACGGCGATGTCCAGGCTGCCGTCCAAGAGGCCGTCCTCGATCTCCTTGGTGAACAGCCCCTTGCCGCCGATCTCGGAGAGGGGGCGGTCCTGCACCCGGTCGCCGGTGGTGCGAACGGCCTGGATCTCGACCGCGCCGGGGGCGGCAAGGGCCGGATGCGCCGCGATCAGACGCCGCCGCGTCTCCTCGGCCTGGGCGAGGGCAAGGGCGCTGCCGCGCGTGCCGATGCGGAGAACGGTGTCCATGGCCCGACTTCTAGAAGGCCGAGGGCCGGCGGGCAAGCCATGCGCGGCGGTTGCGGCGACGTGGCTGATTGAGGGCGAGAGGCTTGCCAAATTTTGCCAAGACGCTCATCCTTCCGGACATGAGCACGATGAACATCTCCCTGCCTGAAAGCCTCAAATCCTTTGTCGACGAGCAGGTCAGTCAGCGCGGCTACGGCACCAGCAGCGAGTATGTGCGCGAGTTGATCCGCAAGGACCAGGATCGTCAGCGGCTTCGCAGCTTTCTGCTCGCAGGCGCCGAGTCACCGCTCACCCCGCCGATCGACGCCGCCTATTTCGAAGGATTGCGAGACCGGATCCGCAAGGCTGCGAAGTCCGGCGACGAGGAGTGAGGTCCAAGCCCATCGCCCTGCGCGAGGAGGCTAGGCGCGATATAGACGATGCGATCGCCTATTATCTGGAGGAGGGGGCTGCCGAGGCCGCGCTCGGCTTCGTCCACGCGTCGGAGCAGGCTTACGCTCACATCAGCCGCCATCCTGCCACGGGTTCTCCCCGCCATGCCCATGAGCTGAGCTTGCCGGGGCTGCGCTCCTGGCCGTTGGCGCGCTACCCCTATCTGATCTTCTACGTCGAGCATGACCACACCATCGACGTCTGGCGCATCGCGCACGGCAAACGAGACATTCCGGCCTGGATGCAGGATCCCGACGCTTCCTGAGTTCTTCCGGTCCTTTCGCCACACGCGCAGACCGCCTATATCGGGCCGATCATGATCGTGCTCGGCATCGAGACCTCCTGCGACGAGACGGCGGCGGCCCTGGTCGATGACCGGCGCCGCATCCTGGCCAATGTCGTGCTCAGCCAGATCGAGGAGCATGCCCCCTATGGCGGCGTGGTGCCCGAGGTGGCGGCGCGCGCCCATCTGGCCTATCTCGACGGCGTGGTCCGCCGGGCGCTGGACGAGGCCGGGATCGGCCTCGACGCGGTCGACGGCATTGCCGCCACCGCCGGGCCGGGGCTGATCGGCGGTGTCGCCGTCGGGGTGATGACCGCCAAGGGCATCGCCGCCGCGCGCGGGCTGCCCTTCCTCGGCGTCAACCACCTCGAAGGCCACGCCCTGACGGCGCGGCTGACCGACGGGGTCGAGTTCCCCTACCTGCTGCTGCTGGTCTCCGGCGGCCATTGCCAGCTGCTCTGCGTCGAGGGCGTCGGCCGGTACCGGCGCTGGGGCACCACCATCGACGACGCGGTCGGCGAGGCCTTCGACAAGGTCGCCAAGATGCTCGGCCTCGGCCATCCCGGCGGGCCGCTGGTCGAGGCCGCGGCCAGGCAGGGCGACCCGAAGCGCTTCACCTTGCCGCGGCCGATGGTCGGGCGGCCCGACTGCGACTTCTCCTTCTCCGGCCTCAAGACCGCGGTGCGCCGGGCCATGGCCGAGCTGCCACAGCCGCCGGCGGAGCAGGACATCGCCGATCTCTGCGCCGCCTTCCAGGAGTCCGTCGCGGCCTCGCTGGCCGACCGGGCGAAGCGGGCCATCGCCCGGTTCCGGGCGGAGCATCCGTCCGGCGGCGCCTTCGTCGTGGCCGGCGGCGTCGCCGCCAACCAGCGGCTGCGCGCCCGCCTGTCCGAGGTGTCGGGAGCGGCGGGGCTGCCCTTCGTCGCGCCGCCGCTCAAGCTGTGCACCGACAACGGCGCCATGATCGCCTGGGCCGGGCTGGAGCGGCTGCGGCTCGGCCTGGTCGACGGGCTCGACTGCGCGCCGCGGCCGCGCTGGCCGCTCGATCCTACCGCCACGGCGGCGATCGGCGCCGGGGTGAAGGCTTGACCCGCCGGATTGCGGTGATCGGCGCCGGCGCCTGGGGCACGGCACTGGCGCAGAGCTTCGCCGGGGCCGGGCACAAGGTGACGCTGTGGGCCCGCGACCCGGATCGTGCCGCGGCGATGCGGGACGGCCGCGAGAACGCCGCCTACCTACCCGGCATCGCGCTGCATCCGGGGATCGCGGTCACCGCCGACCTTGCCGCCGCAGAGGGGCTGCGGGTCCTGGCCGTGCCGGCGCAGCATCTGCGTGCGATCCTGGAGCGGCTGGCGCCGCAGCCGGGTCCGCTGGTGATCACCGCCAAGGGCATAGAGACCGCGACCGGCCGCTTCATGCATGAGGTCGCGGCCGAGGCGCGGCCGGAGGCGTCGCCGGCGCTGCTGTCCGGCCCCAGCTTCGCCGCCGAGGTGGCGCGCGGCCTGCCCACCGCCCTGACCCTGGCCTGCGCCGATGCCGAGGCCGGCGCCGCTTTGGCCCGTGGCCTCGGGCACAAGGCGCTGCGCCTGTACTGGAGCGAGGATCTGCGCGGCGTCGCCATCGGCGGGGCGCTGAAGAACGTGCTGGCGATCGCCGCCGGTATCGTGACGGGACGCGGCCTGGGCGAGAACGCCCGTGCCGCTCTGGTCACCCGCGGCCTGGCCGAGCTGGCGCGGCTCGGCGCCGGGCTCGGGGCGCGGCCGGAGACGTTGATGGGCCTGTCCGGCCTGGGCGACCTGCTGCTGACCGCCTGCAGCGCCACCAGCCGCAACACCTCGCTGGGTATCGCCCTGGGGCAGGGCCGGCCGTTGGCCGAGATCCTGGGTGAGCGCCGGTCGGTCACCGAAGGGGTTTGGACCGCGGCGGCGGCGGCCCGGCTGGCGGCGCAGGCGGGGATCGAGGCGCCGGTGACAGCGGCCGTCGACGCCGTGCTGAACCGCGGCGCCGCGATCGACACCGCCATCGCCGGCCTGCTGCTGCGCCCGGCGAAGCGCGAGGCGTGACCTGGAAACAGCGGAGCCTTTCCGCTAGCGTCCCGCCCAGAGGCGCGCGGCGCCGTCGATCCGAGAGGCCTGATCGTGAACCACTGGCTGGTGAAGTCCGAACCGTTCAAATGGAGCTGGGACCATATGGTCAAAGCCAAGCGCACCCATTGGGACGGCGTCCGGAACTACCAGGCCTCGAACAACCTGAAGGCGATGAAGATCGGCGACGAGGCGTTCTTCTACCACTCCAATGAGGGGCTGGAGATCGTCGGCATCGTCACGATCGTGCGCGAATACTACCCGGACCCGAGCGACGAGAGCGGCCGTTTCGGCATGGTCGACGTGCAGGCGGCCCGGCCGCTGAAGACCTTCGTCACGCTGAAGCAGATGAAGGCCGACCCGGCCCTGTCCGGCCTCGCTTTGATCCGCCAGGGGCGTCTGTCGGTCAGCCCGGTCAGCGATGCCGAATGGACGCATATCTGCAAGCTCGGCGGCGTCTCCCCGAAGTGACGGGAGCACGGGCATGAGCGGCACCCCCGCCGACGCTCATGTCTGGACGGCCGAGGTGCCGGAGGACGAGGCCCTATACCGGGCCTGCCTGCCCTTCCTGACCGAGGCGGAGCGGGCGCGGGCCGCACGCTTCGTCATGCCGGGCGACCGCCGCCGCTTCGCCGCCGCCCGGTCGGTGATGCGCCGGCTGCTGCAGCAGATCGCCGGGGTGCCGGCCGGCGAGTGGGACTTCGCCATCGGCGACCACGGCAAGCCGCTGATCTGCCGGCCGGAACAGGGGCGGTCGATCGGCATCAACATCTCCCATGCCGAGGGCATGATCGCCTGCGCCGCCGCGCCCGGCAGCGTCATCGGCGTCGATCTCGAATGGTTGGGCCGGGTGGTCGAGCCGCGCATCGCCGACCGCCGCTTCGCCGCGGCGGAGGCGGCGGCGGTGCGAGCGGTGCCGGCGGACCGGCGGCGCGAGGCCTTCCTGCAGATCTGGACGGTCAAGGAAGCCTATGTGAAGGCGCTGGGCGGCGGCCTGACCATCGCGCTGGACAGCTTCGTGGTCGAGACGCTGTCGGAGCGGCCGTCGGTGCGCTTCCTCGACCCCGCGGTCGACGGCGCCACTTGGCACTTCCGGCAGTGGCGGCCGTCGCCGCGGCACCTGCTGGGGCTGGCGCTGCACCGGCCGCAGGGCGAGCCGGTCATCGCGGTCCGGCACGTTGCCCTGACGCCCTGACCGACGGCGCCGGCTCGGGCGGGCCGGGCAGGATCTCGCGCAGATAGGCGCCGATGCCGTAGGCCTGCTCCCACTGATAGGGATAGCCCAGCGACACCTCCTCGAACCGGGTGGCGTCGCGCCAGTCGGTGTGGCGGACATGCAGGTGGCCGCTGACCGCGACCGCGGCGCGGAAGCGCCGGTGCCAGTCCTCGGTCAGCACCGTGCCGCACCACGGGCTGAAGCGCGGGATGCGCGGGATGCGCACCAGGTCGCGGCGCAGCGGATAGTGGTTGACCAGGATGGTCGGCATACCGTCCGGCAGCGCCGCCAGGCGCCGGGCGGTGTCCTCGACCCGGGCCCGGCACCAGTCCTGCCGCGTCGGATAGGGGTCGGGATACAGCAGCAGCTCGTCGGCGCAGACCGCGCTCTCCTCCGCCGCCCAGGCCACCACCTCGTCGACCGGGAGGTCGGCCGGTCGGAAGCTGTAGTCGTACAGCAGGAACAGGGGCGCGATCACATGCTCGCCGCCCGGGCCGGTCCAGACCGGATACGGGTCCTCCGGCGTGGTCACGCCGTGCTGCCGGGCCAGCGCGACCAGCGACTCGTAGCGCCCGACTCCGCGCGGCGCGGTCGGGCTGCGCGCCCGGGTCCACAGCTCATGATTGCCCGGCACCCAGATCAGCCGGGCGAACTTCGCCGACAGCTTGGCGAAGGCGCGGCCCAGCGTGTCCGCCGTCTCGGCGATGTCGCCGGCCAGGATCAGCCAGTCCTCCGGATGGTCCGGCAGGGCCGTAAGCCGCTCGAAGCTGGCGTCGGAGGCGAGGTGCAGGTCGCTGATGGCATAGAGGCGCATAGAGGCAGCTTGGCCGCTCCGGGCGGATTAGGCCAGCTATCCCCGGAACCGGTGCAGCGACACGATCCGCTGCAGTTCGACATCGATGTCGGACCGCCAGCTGCGCGGCGCGTCGTCGGCCAGCGCGTCCGGGTCGGGGCGAACCGGCTCGTCCTCGCGGCAGAACAGCTCCGGATGCATGCCGCGGGCGCAGTGGGCGAAGCCGTCGATGACGATCCGCGCGACCCGGGCCAGGGCCCGCTGCAGGGGGCCGGGGGCGGGCGCAGGCGACGCCGGACGCTCGGCGGGCCGGGCGAAGGGGATGACCCTGGCCTCGAGGATCCTGGCCTCGATCGGCGGCTCGGGCCGGTCCACGGTGATCGGCCAGTCCGGTCTCATCACACTCACCTTCCCGCAATGCGGCGAACCGCGGATCCGATAGGGTGAGGCTCGCAGCGGGCGACTACCGGACGGTGGCGGAATCAGGCGAAATGGTTGCCGGTGTAACGTTCAGGCGCCCGGCCGGCCGCCTTGCGCCAGGAGAGAGTCGATGACCCACGCCCCCAGCCTGACGTCCGAGGACGAGCAGCTGCTGCACGAGCTGCGCCAGCAGCGGCGAAGCCACCGGGTCAAGCATCGCGCCGAGCTGAGCGTCGGCCAGCGCCTGGCCGACAGCGTCGCGGCGACCGTCGGCTCCTGGCGCTTCATCATCGTGCAGAGCGGGCTGCTGGCCCTGTGGATCGTGCTGAACGTGGTCGGCTGGATCCAGGCCTGGGATCCTTATCCCTTCATCCTGCTGAACCTGGCGCTGTCGTTCCAGGCGGCCTACACCGCGCCGATCCTGATGATGAGCCAGAACCGCCAGGCCGAGATCGACCGCCACCACGCCGAGAGCGACTACAAGATCAACATCAAGGCGGAGCTGGAGATCGAGCAGCTGCACCAGAAGATCGACCTGCTGCGCGAGCAGGAGGTGGTGCGCCTGACCCGGGCGGTCGAGCTGCTGCTGCAGCGCCTGGAGGCGGCGGAGGGAAAGGGGACGGCCTGAGCCTTACCGAGGGCGGCGCCGTTCGGCGAAGTGCCGCTCGGCACGGGCCTCGGCGTAGCGGCGGTCGGCCTGGGCCTTGACCTCCGGCCAGCGCAGCGCCGCCTCGGCGCTGCTCATCTTGCCGTACAGTGACATATAGGCCTCGTGATGCATCAGCGTCCGCGGCTTCTCGGTGGCCTGCCAGGCCTCCAGGTGCCAGGGCTCGCCGGCATCCTCGAGCGCGCCGGTCGAGGCGTAGATCTGTGCCTCAACAGGGCTGCCGTCGGCCAGGGTCACGGTCACCGGCTGCAGCGCGTAGTCGTCGCTCTCGAAGAACTGCATCCGGTCCATCTCCTCCGGGGTGAAGCCGTCGACCAGCAGCCCGTCGACCCGGCCGTCGGGCTGCGACAGCAGGATCGGGTAGCTCTCGCCCTTCACCTTGCGGCTCTGCCGGCCCAGCAGGGTGGCAGGCTGCGTCGCCAGCGCCGCCATCGGCCGGCCGATCACCAGCGCGAACAGGTCGGGATCCTGCAGCGTGCCGAAAAAGAACAGGCGCATCGGTCGTTTCCCTTCCCGGCCCGGACGGCCCGGCGCTGCGCCGGCCGCCCGTTATCATGGTGACGTGGGCCGCGCAATTTGATCCTGCCGCACCGAAAGTCAAGTCGATTCCAATGAATTTCTTGGAGCCGCGAAATCGGCCATTTCCCTGCTTTGTCAGCGTGTTTGCAGGTTTTTCTGTGATCTGGTGCAAATCGGATATATACATTTATGTCGCGGCCGGCATCGGCCACCAACAGAGATTTGGGGGCAGCGGATGTTCCAGGAGTTCAAGGCTTTCATTGCCCGTGGCAATGTGATCGACTTGGCGGTCGGTATCATCATGGGCGTGGCCTTCACCACGATCGTGAATTCCCTGGTCAACGACATCATCATGCCGCCGATCGGCGTGCTCCTGGGTGGTGTCGACTTCTCGAACTACTTCATCAACCTGTCGTCGACGCATTACGACAGTCTGGCCGCGGCCAAGGCGGCCGGCGCCGCGACGATCAACTACGGCGTCTTCATCAACGCGATCATCAACTTCCTGATCATCGCCTTCGCCGTGTTCCTGCTGGTCAAGCAGGTCAACCGCTTCATGAGGAAGCCGGAGGCGAAGCCCGCCGCGCCGCCGCGCAGCGAGGTGCTGCTGGAGGAGATCCGCGACACGCTGCGCGCGCAGCGCTGAAGCCGGAGGGAGCTTCGTTAGGTTGGGTTCGCATCTTGCGAACCCAACATTCTCGCCGGGTTGCGCAGTGTTGGGTTCGCGAGCGCGAACCCAACCCACGTCCGGCCTTCGTGGTTCAGTAGGCGATCCGGATCTCGACCCGGCGCTCGCCGACGGTGACGTCCTTGAGGGCGCCGGCGTCGCCATGGCCTTCGACGCGGTGGATCAGGCTCGGCGAGACGCCATCCGCCACCAGCTCCGCGGCGACGGCCTCGGCTCGCTTGACCGACAGCGCCTCATGGGTGTCGCGCGGGCCGGCCTTGCCGGCGAAGCCGTCGACGCTGATCGACTTGGCGCCCCAGTTCTTCGCCTCCGCCGCCGCCTTGGCGACCAACGCCCGGGCATCCGGGGTCAGCGTCGCGCTCTCATCCTTGAAGAAGATGTCGTAGGGGCCGCCGGCCTTCGGGGCGCAGGCGGCGATGGCGAGGACCGGAAGCAGGGCCAGGAGCGCACGACGGCTTGCAATCGGCATGATCGACCTGTTCGCGTTTGTTGTTGGTCGCACAGCATTACCCGAGCGGCCCGGCCGATAGAAGCGGTTCCGCTTCGCCTGGTTGTTGAAATCTTCTTTTGATCAACGACCCTTGCCGGCGGGCTCGATCGCGCCCGACGCCAGCAGCGCGTCCAGCAGCGCCGCGGCGGCCGGATCGGCCCAGGCCGCCTTCGCCTGTTCCGCCGTCAGCCGCCCGTCGCCGCACAGGTGCAGCGCGACTCCGGCCGCCGCCCCCGCCGGCGCCAAAAGCGTCTCGCCGTCGGCGAACAGGGTAACGGCCTCGCCGTCGCGGATGAAGGCCAGCCGGCTGCCGATCGCCCGGCGCAGCGCCCCGGCCGGGCGGCGCTTGCGCGGCGGCGGCGCCTCGCGCTCCTCCTTCGGCTCGGTCAAGAGGCCGCCCAGCCAGCCGGCCAGGAAGCGGCGGTCGTCCAGCTTCTCCGCCAGATAGGCGCGTACCCGCTCGATCGCCGCGTCCGGGATCTCGCCGGGGTTGGCCGGTGGCGCCAAATCGGGGTCGGCATAGCGCCGCTCCTCATCCTCGCTGTCGGCCACGGCGGCGGCGAAGCGGCCGGCCAGCTCGGCCACGCTCGGGGCGCGGAAGCCGATCGAGAAGGTCAGGCAGTCATCCTCGGCCACCCCGTCATGGGCCCAGCCCGGCGGCAGGTACAGCATGTCGCCCGGCTCCAGCACCCATTCCTCGGCCGGCTGGAAGTCCGCCAGCAGCTTCAGCGGCTGGTCGGGCACCCAGGCGGGCCGCAGCTCGGCCGCGCCGCCGATCCGCCAGCGCCGGCGGCCCAGCCCCTGCAGCAGGAACACGTCATACTGGTCGACATGGGCGCCGACGCCGCCGCCCGGCGGGGCGTAGCTGACCATGACGTCGTCCAGCCGCCAGTCGGGCACGAAGCGGAAGCGGTCGCGCAGCTCGGCCACCGCTGGCTCCCACAGGTCGACGCCCTGCACCAGCAGGGTCCAGTCCTTGGCCGGCAGCTTGGCGAAATCGGCTTCGTCGAACGGGCCGTGCCGCACCGCCCATTTGCCGCGGCGGCGGGTGACCAGGCGGCTCTCCACCCCGTCCTCGCAGGCCAGGCCGGCCAGTTCGTCCGGCGTGATCGGGCTGGTCCAGCCCGGGATCGCCTGGCGGACCAGCAGCGGTTTCTTCTGCCAGTGGCGGGCCAGGAAATCGGCGGCGGACAGGCCGCCGAGCAGGGGATCGGTCATGGAAGCCGCGCTGTGCTCGGGGTGACGACGGCGCGCACTCTACCGGGTCGATCCGTCCTCGCCCAGCGGCGGTTCCGTCGTGCTAGCATCAGCCCCAACGAGACACCGGAGGATGTCATGAGCGCGAATGATCCCGTCGTCATCGCGGGTGCGGCCCGCACCCCGATGGGCGGCTTCCAGGGCGAGCTGAAGGATGTGCGGGCGCCGCAGCTGGGCGCGGTCTCCATCCGCGCCGCGCTGGAGCGCGCCGGCCTCGCTGCCGATGCGGTGGAGGAGGTGGTGATGGGCTGCGTGCTGCCGGCCGGGCTGGGCCAGGCCCCGGCGCGCCAGGCCGCCCGCGGCGCCGGCCTGCCGGATTCGGTGCCCTGCACCACGGTCAACAAGATGTGCGGCTCCGGCATGAAGGCGGTGATGCAGATCCATGACGCCATCGCCGCCGGCACCATCGGCATCGGCGTCGCCGGCGGGCTGGAGAGCATGACCAACGCCCCCTACCTGCTGGACCGTGCCCGCGGCGGCTACCGCATGGGCCACGGCAGGGTGCTGGACCACATGTTCCTCGACGGGCTGGAGGATGCCTATGAGCCGGGCCGGCTGATGGGCACCTATGCCGAGGACACGGCGCAGCACTACCAGTTCACGCGCGAGCAGCAGGACCAGTTCGCCCTGGCCAGCCTGGAGCGGGCGCGCAAGGCGTCGGAGGACGGCACCTTCGACCGCGAGATCGCGGCGGTGACGGTGAAGGGCCGGGGCGGCGACGTCAGCATCGCGACCGACGAGCAGCCGCGCAACGCGAAGCCCGAGAAGATCCCGACGCTGAAGCCCGCCTTCCGGCCGGACGGCACGGTGACGGCGGCGAATTCCAGTTCGATCTCCGACGGCGGCGCGGCGCTGGTGCTGCTGCGCCGGTCGGAGGCGGAAAGGCGCGGTTTGCCGGTGCTGGCGAAGATCGTCGGCCATGCCAGCCACGCCCGGGCGCCGGCCTGGTTCACCACCGCGCCGATCGGGGCGATGGAGACGCTGTTCCAGCGCACGGGCTGGTCGGCGAAGGATGTCGACCTGTTCGAGATCAACGAGGCTTTCGCCGTGGTCACCATGGCGGCGATGCGCGACCTCGACCTGCCGCACGACAAGGTCAATGTCCATGGCGGCGCCTGCGCCCTCGGCCACCCGGTCGGTGCGTCGGGAGCGCGGATCATCGTCACCCTGTTGAATGCGTTGGAGACTCACGGCCTCAAGCGCGGCGTCGCCGCGCTGTGCATCGGCGGCGGCGAGGCCACGGCGGTGGCGATCGAGCGGGTGGCTGCGTAGCGGCCGCGTGGCGGAACGAGAGGACGGAACGATGGCGGAGAAGACGCGGATCGGCGTGGTTGGCCTCGGCAGCATGGGCGCGGCGATGGCCGGGCGCCTGCTCGACCAAGGCTGGCCGGTCGTGGTGTGGAACCGCAGCCCGGCGGCGGAGGAGCCGCTGCTGGCCAGGGGCGCGGTGCGGGCGGCGACCCCGGGCGAGGCCGCGGCGACCGGCATCGTCCTCTCCATGGTGGCCGACGACGCGGCGCTGAAGAGCGTCACCACAGGCGATGCCGGCATCCTGTCCGGCCTGCCGCAGGGCGGCGTCCATGTGTCGATGAGCACGGTCAGCCCGGCAATCGCCGCCGACCTTGCGGCGGCGCACCAGGCGGCGGGGGTGGCCTATCTCGGGTCGCCGGTCTTCGGCCGGCCGCCGGTCGCGGGCTCGGGCCAGCTGCGGATCGCGGTCTCCGGCCCGGCTGCGGCCAAGGACAAGGTCCGGCCGGTGCTGGAGACGCTCGGCCAGCCGCATGATTTCGGCGAGGCGACGGAGGCCGCGAACGTCGTCAAGCTCGGCGGCAACTTCATGATCGCGGCAGCGATCGAGGCGATGGCCGAGACCTTCACCCTGCTGGAGAAGCACGGCGTTTCCGCCCGCCAGGCGCATGAGCTGTATTCCAGCTCGATTTTCGCCGCGCCGGTCTACAAGCTCTACGGCGATGCCATCGTCGACCGGGCGTTCTCGCCGCCCGGCTTCCGCATGCCGCTTGGCCTCAAGGATGTCGGCCTGGCGATGGCGGCGGGCGAGAAGGCCGGGGTGCCGCTGCCCTTCGCCGCGGTGCTGCGCGAGCGCTTCATCGGCTCGATCGCCCGCGGCCGCGGCGACCTGGACTGGAGCGCGATCGCCCTCGACGCCGCCGAAGCGGCCGGGCTGAAGGTGGAGTGAGGCGACTTACTGCCCTTTTTCATCCTCCCCCTCCCAAGGGGAGGGGGAGAGTAAACGGGACATATCCGACCTATTCCGCTGCCGGCTCGGCCACCCGGTGCTGGCGCTGCCAGAGGGCGGCGTAGAGCCCGTTCCGGGCCAGCAGCACGGCGTGGCTGCCGCGCTCGGCCACTTGGCCGCGATCCAGCACCAGGATCTCGTCGGCATTGACCACGGTCGACAGGCGGTGGGCGATGATCAGGGTCGAGGTGCCGCGCGAGGCTTCGGCCAGCCGCTCCTGGATCGCCTGCTCGGTGGCGCTGTCCAGCGACGACGTCGCCTCGTCGAAGATGAACAGCCGCGGCTGCTTCAAGACCGCGCGGGCAATAGCGACGCGCTGCTTCTCGCCGCCCGACAGCTTCAGCCCGCGCTCGCCGACCAGCGTGTCCCAGCCGTCCGGCAGCCCGGCGACGAAGCGGTCCAGCTGGGCGATCCGGGCCGCGGCCTCGACCTCCTCGCGCGTCGCCTCCGGCCGGCCGAAGACGAGGTTGTCGAACAGCGTCTCGTTCAGCAGCACCGTGTCCTGCGGCACCACGGCGATGGCGGCCCGCAGCGAGGCCTGGGTGATATCGCGCAGATCCTGGCCGTCGATCAGGATCCGTCCGGCCGACGGGTCGTAGAAGCGGAACAGCAGCCGGGCGATGGTCGACTTGCCGGCGCCGGAGGCCCCGACCACCGCCACCGTCCGCCCGGCCGGCAGGGTGAACGAGACATCGCGCAGGATCGGCCGGCGCGGGTCATAGGCGAAGGAGACGTGCTCGAAGGCCAGATCGCCGCGGCCGGGCGGCAGCGGCACGGCGTTCGGCGCATCCGTCACCTCCGGCGTCTCGTCCAGCAGCGCGAACATCTGCTCGACCGACCCCAGCGAGTTGCGGATCACCCGGTACAGCCGGCTCAGCTGTTCCAGTGGCCGGGCCAGGCGGACGAAATAGGTGTTCAGCAGCACCAGGTCGCCGACCGACATGGTGCCGGCCTGCACCGCCTTGCCGCCGAGGATCAGCAGGATGGCCAGGCCCAGGCTCAGCACCGTCATCTGGGCGATGCCGTTCAGGCTGCGCAGCGCCAGGCCGCGCGCGGCCAGCCGCTCTACCTCCTCCAGCCGCTCGTCGTAGCGGCGGCCGATCGCGCCCTCGGCGCCGAAATACTTCACCGTCTCGTAGTTGATCAGGCTGTCGATGGCGACGGCATGGGCGCTGCTGCTCTCCCGGTTCATGGTCCGGATCGTGCTGCGCAGGCTGTCGGCGCCCAGCGTCATCGCCCAGGCGAAGGCGGCCAGGGTGGCGGCGGTGACCAGGGCGTAGAAGGGCGGCAGATGGGCCAGCAGAATGACGCAGGTGGCGGCGATCTCGATCAGCAGCGGCAGGATGCGGAAGGCGACGTCGTAGATCAGCTCGCGGATGCCGGACAGGCCGCGGCCGAGATCCTCGCTGACCGCACCGGTGCGGCGGCCGAGATGGAAGCGCAGCGACAGCCCGTGCAGATGGGTGAAGAAGGTGCGGCTCAGCCGCCGCACCAGCCGGTGCTCGATCGGGCCGTAGGCGGCGTATTGCAGCTCGCCCAGGATGCGCCCGACCCAGGAGGCGACGGCATAGGCCGAGATCACGCCCATCGCCCCGACCGCCCAGGCGTTGGCGCGGCCGGCATAGGCGTCGATCGCCAGCGAGAACAGCAGCGGCACCAGCGCCACGGCGAAGGAGGACAGGAACACCAGGGCGACGCAGGCCAAGATGCGCAGCCGCACGCCCCAGCTCTCGCCGCGCCACAGATAGGGCATGACCCGGGCCAGCGTGGCCAG
>NZ_JBCNNF010000004.1:0-47948 GCF_039594555.1 Inquilinus sp. | reverse complement strand
GCCGGCACCGATCAGGTCCTGAACCACGGCGGAGCCGACGAAGCCGGTGGCGCCGGTGACGAAGACACGCATGAAGAGAGCCTCCTGTGAAGAGCGGAGGCGACGGTCCCGCGATGTGCTATCCTGGTAAAGACGGGAGATTATACGGGTATAATGGCTAACAGGCTCGCCATGCCGGTCGCGAACGACAACCCGCTCGGGGTCTATCTGAAGGATCGCCGCGCCAGGCTGGACCCCGCCTCCTTCGGCCTGTCCGGGCCGCGCCGGCGCACGCCCGGGCTGCGCCGCGAGGAGGTGGCCCAGCGCGCCAATATCAGCGCCACCTGGTACACCTGGCTGGAGCAGGGCCGCGGCGGCGCACCCTCGGCCGATGTGCTCGAGCGCATCGCCCGCGCCCTGATGCTGACGGATGTCGAGCGCGAGCACTTGTTCCTGCTGGGGCTCGGCCGCCCACCCGCGATCCGGTTCCAGGCGCCGGAGGGCGTCACGCCGCGGCTGCAGCGCGTGCTCGACGCGCTGACGCTGAGCCCTGCCCTGGTGAAGACCCCGACCTGGGATGTGGTCGCCTGGAACCGGGCCGCGGCGGCGGTGCTGACCGATTACGGGGCGCTGCCGCCGGAGCAGCGCAACATCCTGCGCCTGATCTTCCTGGATCCCCGCGTCCGCGCCGCGCAGTTCGACTGGGACGGCGTGGCCCGGTTCGTCGTGGGCGCGTTCCGCGCCGATGCGGCGCGCGCCGGCGCGACCGACCGGGTCGGAGCGCTGGTGGAGGAGTTGTGCCGGCTGAGCCCGGACTTCGCGGCGATGTGGCGCGACAACGACGTCCGCAGCTACGGCGAAGGCCTCAAGCGCCTGCGCCACCCGGTTGCCGGACCGATCGCCTTCGAGTTCTCGGCCTTCGCCGTCGACGGCCGGCCTGATCTCGGCATGGTCATCTACAATCCGGCGACGCCGGAGGATGCGGACCTGGTCCGGTCGCTCGTCGAGACGAAGGAGGAAACTGCCGGCGTCCACCTGGCCTCGCATCCGCGCGGGCGCGGCGACGTGGCGATGAGCACGGACGATATCACGGCACTCACCCGAGAGGGCTGAATGACCGTCTCCGCTTCGCGTCAAACCACCTCGACCCGCGCCCGGTGCCCGGGCGCGGCGGCGAGGCGCTGGTCACGGGTCAGCAGCGGGGCATCGAGCGCTTCGGCCAGGGCGATATAGGCGGCGTCATAGGCCGTGACATTGGCCCGCAGATCCCAGATGCGCGGCAGGAGGATATCGTGCGGATAGCGGTGGAGGGGGAAGTCCGCAAGATCGACCAGGGCGGCGCGGCCGCGCATATCGTCGATCTCCCCATTCGTGGCATAGCGCCGGATGACCTGTGCGACCTCGACATCCAGCAGATGGGGTGCGTGAAGCGTGACGGCGGAATCGAACAGCCGCGCCTCCACGGCTGCGGCCGCCGGCGTGCGAAGGAGCACTTCGATCAGAGCCGACGCGTCGACGACGATCATCGTCGATCGCGTTCGGCCCGCACCGCCTGTGCCGGCGCTTCGGTCGGCGCCACCGCCGGGCGCTGCTCCAGGCGCGCCCGCAACTCGTCGAGCGTCGGCCGCTCGGCCAGCCGGCGCATCTCCTGGAGCAGATAGTCGGAGAGCGACATGCCGGCCAGCGCCGCGCGCGACTTGAGCTGACGGTGCAGCACGTCTGGCACGTTGCGGATCTGGATCATCGTCGTCATGTGGAAAACATGGGCGCATGTGATACACATGTCAAATCGAAGGGATCACCATGGACCGTTTCGTCGTCATCTCCGGCTGTTCGGGCGGCGGCAAGTCGACGCTGCTGGCCGAGCTCGGGCGGCGCGGCCATGCCGTGGTCGAGGAGCCGGGGCGACGCATCGTCAAGCAGGAGCTGGAGCGCGGCGGGCGGGCCCTGCCCTGGGTCGACGGGCCGACCTTCGCCCGCCGCGCCATCGCCATGGCGCTGGCCGACCGTGCCGCCGCCGGGATCTGGCTCGGCTGGGTGTTCTTCGATCGCGGCCTGATCGACGCCGCATCGGCCCTGCAGCACATGACCGGCGAGCCGGCGCTGGAGACTCTGGCCCGGCCCAACCCCTATCACCGACGTGTGTTCCTGACCCCGCCCTGGCCGGAGATCTACGGCACCGACCCGGAGCGCCGCCACGGCCTCGACGCCGCGATGGAGGAATATGAGCGGCTGCTGAAGGATTACCCGGCCCTGGGATACGAGGTCGTGATCCTGCCGAAGGTGAACGTGGCCGAGCGTGCCAATTTCGTGCTGCGCACCCTGGCCGCGTAGCTATTTCGGCGGCAGGGTGCGGACGAAGGCGAGCGCGGCGTCCAGCAGCTGGCGGCGCAGCGCGTCGTCGCCATAGGCCGCGGCCCTGGCCCGCACCCAGCCGGGCATGTCCCGCCCCTGCATGACCATGATCTCGACGCCCGGCTGCTGCAGCGCCCAGCTGTCATTGCCCTTGCCGAGGCGGACCAGCATGCTGTCGACGCGGGCGCCGCACAGCAGGTTGCCGTGCAGCAGCCAGGCCAGGCCGCCGAACATCCGCTTCTCGTCCAGGCCCGGCTCCTCGCCCAACGCCTCGCGCACCAGTTCCTCCAGCCCCGGATCGCGCGCCATGCCCCTGCCCTCTCAGTCCGGCGCCGCCACCTTCTCGGCAATGCCACGGTTGCGGGTCAGCATCGCCATCACCGCGTCGCGCGCCTTCTGCGGGTCGCGGCCGCGGATGCCCTCGGCGATGCCCATATGGTAGTCGGCCGACGGGCTGTAGGCGTATTCGGCGGCGATGCCATGGGCCGAGACCAGGAACTGCACCCGCAGCAGCACGTCGAGCGGCCGGGCGAAGCCGGACAAGAGCCGGTTGTGCGAGGCGTTCAGCACCGCCAGGTGGAAGGCGACATCGGTGTCCAGCACCTGCGGCATGGTCTCCACCGCCAGCCGCGCGGCCAGGGCGACGATCGCCTCCGCCTCCTCCGCCGTGGCGCGCAGGGCCGCCAGCTCGGCCGCCCGCGGCTCGACGAGCTCGCGCAGCTCGGAGATCTCGACCAGGAAGCGGCCGATGCCATCCGGCTCGCGCAGATGCCAGGCGAGCACGTCGGGGTCGAGGATCGACCATTCCTCGCGCGGCCGGATGCGGGAGCCGTAGCGCCGGGCGGTGCGGATCAGCCCCTTGCCGGCGATGACCTTGATCGCCTCGCGCATGGCGTTGCGGCCGACCGCGTATTCGGCAGCCAGCTCGGTCTCGGTCGGCAGCGGCCGGCCGGCATCGTAGCGGCCGGCGACGATGGCGCGGCCCAGCGCCTGCACCGTCTGGCGCACCGCGCCGCCCGCGAGCGAGCGGCCGGACGCGCCGGACAGCGTGCTTTCCAGCAGGGCGGCCAGTGCCTCGGGGTCCGAAGGTCCGCTGGGGGGAGAGAGCCGCCGATCCGCCAATGCCGCGCCGTGGAAACAGGTCAGAAAATGCTCGCCGCCGTGGTCATCGGACACCAGCGAGAGAGCTTGAGATAGGGTATCAGCACCCGGTATGCGGCGTCATCCCCGATGCGGTGCAGCGCCTCGACCGCATAGCCGCGGACATAGCGGTTCTCGTCCCCGGTCAGCACCCGGCCCAGCGCCGGCACCGCCGCGGCGGCCGTCGGCCCCATCCGGGTCAGGCCCAGCACCGCGTCGAACCGCACCTCGGCATCGGCATCGTCCAGGGCGCGGGCCAGGGCGGCGACGATGGCATCGTCGGCCGGCTTCAGCCCCAGCGCCTCGACCGCGGCGATGCGCAGATGCGGGTCGGAGTCGCTGCTGGCGGCGATCAGCGCGTCGCGCACCTCCGCCCCCGTCCCGGCGATCTCGCCGAGAGCGAAGGCGGCGAATTTGCGCGACCGGCCGGCGCCGCCGCGCAGCAGGCGCAGCAGCTCCGGCACCGCCGGCGCTCCGATTTCGACCAGCCCGTAGATCGAGGACAGGGCAATGCAGTCCTTCGGCGTCAGCCGGCCGGAATCGCTCTTGTTCGAGCCATCCTCCGGATCGCGCCTGGTATCGGCCTCGACCCGCTGCACCAGCGCCGGCAGCGCCGCCTCCCCGATCGCGCCCAGGGCATAGGCGGCGTCGAGCTGCAGCGCCTCGTCATCGCCGTCGAGATGCGGCAGCAGCGCCGGCACCAGCGCCGCGGCGGCGGGCCCGAGATCGGCGATGGTCGACATCGCGGCCGCAGCCTCCGCCGTCGTGCCGGCCAGCGCCGCGCGCAGGGCGTCGAGGTCGGCCGTGCCGCCGGCCGCGGTGCTGCCGGTCAGCCAGCGCCAATGCGCCTTCCAGGCCGCTTCCATCGGGAAGGACGGCGTCTGGTCCGGCGTCCGCCAGGCGGGATCGCCATGCGGCCAGGCCGGCGCGCTGACCGGCGCCATGCGGATGAACTCGAACTTCATCATGAACCGCTTGTCGGCGGTCAGGTTCTTCATCTTCCGGTGCCAGATGTCGTAATGGATCATCAGCACCGAGCCGGCGGGACCGGACCCGTTGCGCTCCAGCGCGTCCGGGTCCTGGATCCCGGCGGCGAGCAGGTGGCTGCCCGGCACCACCCCGGTCGGCCCCAGCTCGGCCGGCGTGTCCTGCGGGTAATACATGATCATGACCCAGCGCGGCCGATGGTTCCGCACCCGGCGCATGTAGCCCCAGTAGCTGTCCTTGTGCCAATGCTGGATCGGCGAGCCCGGCGGGTTCTTATGCAGGGCCCGGTGCGGATGCATGATGTAGTCCGGCCCCAGCACGCTGGTCAGCGCGCCCTTCACCACCGGGTCCTCGAACACGGCGTTGATCTCCGGCACCAGCGGCAGGAGGTTGTTGCCCGGGTTCTCCAGCTTCTCGCCGCCGATCAGTTCGTCGAAACGCTGGAAGATCTGGTCGTGGAACGATTTCGGCAGCGCCGTCTGCAGCACCAGATAGCCGTTGGCCAGGAATTGGCGGATCTGCGCGTCGGTGAGGAGGCGCGGCGCCTCTGCCTGTGCCGGAACATGCATGTCCATGGTCGTTCCCTTCCCGTCCTATGGTGCGTCCGTCAATGATGCGACTCTAAATGGGATTTAGCAATATCTCATCATCTCTAAATCCTCTTTAAAATGACTACCGCCCGCCGAAGCCGGAGTTCATGGCGATGCCGCTGAAGATATAGCGCTGCAGCAGGATGGTCAGGCACAGGCCCGGGATCATCGAGATCGCGGCGCCGGCCATCAGGTAGTTCCACTGCGTGCCCTGCTGGGTCTGGAACATGGTCAGGCCCAGCGGGATGGTGGCGTGTTCGGTCCCGTTCACGATGATCAGCGGCCACAGGAAGCTGTTCCATTGCGCCGTGAAGGTGAACAGGGCCAGCAGGCCCAGCACCGGCAGCGACATCGGCAGGATGATGCTGACCAGGATGCGCAGCCGCGAGGCGCCGTCGCACAGGGCCGCCTCCTCCAGCTCGCGCGGGATCGTCTTGAAGAACTGGCGCAGCATGAAGGTACCGAAGGAGCTGAAGGCCACCGGCAGGATCAGCGCCTGGAAGGTGTTGACCCAGTCCAGCCTGCTGATGAGGAGGAACAGCGGGATCACCAGCACCGCCTGCGGGATCATCAGCGTCGAGAGGTAGGTCAGGAACAGCGTGTCGCGGCCGACGAAGCGCAGCCGGGCGAAGGCATAGGCGGCGAGGCTGGAGACGGTCAGCACGATCACCGTCACGGCGGCGGAGACCATGGCGCTGTTCAGGAAGAAGCGGCCGAAGGGCAGGTAGACCCAGGCATCGAGGAAGTTGCCCCATTGCCATTCGCTGGGCAGCAGCCGCGGCGGCACGGCCAGCACCTCGCCATTCGGCCGGATGGCGTTGGTCAGCATCCAGAAGAACGGGAACAGGAAGGCCAACGCCACCAGCGCCATCGCCCCCTGCGAGACCAGCGTGCCGGCGGTGATCGGGCGGGAGTCCCTATTCGTCATAGTGCACCCATTTCCGCTGCAGCCGGAACTGGAGCGCCGTCAGCGCCATGATGATGACGAACATCACCCAGGCGATCGAGGAGGCGTAGCCCATCCGGTAAGTGGTGAAGCCGTTCTGGTAGATGAAGAAGCCGAGCGTGGCGGTGGCGACGCCAGGCCCGCCGCGGGTCATGGAATAGACCTGGTCGAACACCTGCAGCGCGGTGATCGCGGTCATCACCGTGCCGAAGAACAGGGTCGGCGAGATCAGCGGCAGCTTGATCCGCCAGAAGCGCTGCCAGGCGTTGGCGCCGTCGATCTGGGCGGCGTCGAGATAGGTCTGCGGGATCGATTCCAACGCCGCCCCGAACAGCAGCAGGTTGTAACCGAAACCCGACCACAGCGAGACGATGACGATCGCCTGCATCGCCCAGGCCGGGTCGACCAGCAGGTTGGGCAG
This sequence comes from Inquilinus sp., assembly GCF_039594555.1. GTDB lineage: Bacteria > Pseudomonadota > Alphaproteobacteria > DSM-16000 > Inquilinaceae > Inquilinus. The sequence continues at coordinate 41,530 of NZ_JBCNNF010000004.1, read as the reverse complement.
CGGCAGGCCCAGCGACTGCACCAGCCAGTCCATCAGCCCGCCGGGGGTGAAGATCAGCACCCAGACCAGCGAGGCGCCGATCATCGGGGTGAAGGTCGGCAGGAAGAAGATCAGCCGGAACAGCCGCTTGCCCCAGCGCAGGCTGGAAATCCAGACCGCCATGCCGACCGCCAGCACGATGTTCAGCACCAGGTATTCGACGGTGTAGAAGACCGTGTTGACCAGCACCCGCCAGAAGCTGGGATCGACGGTGAACAGCCGGATGTAGTTGGCGAAGCCGACCAGCTTCGGCTGGTTCAGCAGCTGCCAGTTGGTGAAGCTGAGCGCCAGCGACGCCACCAGCGGGAACAGCAGGAAGGCGAGGAAGCCGAGCAGGCTGGGCAGGAGGAACCAGAAGGCGGCCCGCCCCTCCGCCCGGAAGGCGCGGCGGCGCCGGACCCGCGGGACGCCCGCCACCCGCGCCCCGAGATCCTGGGCCCGCACGCTCATTCGGCGGCCAGGCTCTGCACGGTGGTCAGCACCTCGGAGCCGCTCTGCGACCCGCTGAAGGCCAGCGGCGCATACTGCTCCAGGAGTTCCGACACCGAGTTCCAGTTGGCGGTGGTGCGGTAGGGCTGGGCGGTCTTCAGCGCGGCGTCGATGGTTTCGCGCGCCCCGGTCACGCCCTGGGCCGCGACGTCGTACCAGTAGCCCTGCTGCGCGGTGCGGGCCGGGAAGGCGCGGCCCTGCGAGGCCAGATACTGCTCGGCCTCCGGCCCGGTCAGCACCTGGATCGCCTTCCACGCCAGGTCCTTGTGCGGGCCGGTCTTGTTGATGCCGAAGCCCGACCCGGCGGTGAAGGTGACGCTGCCGGCCTTGCCCGCGGGCAGCGGCGCCAGCCCGACCGGGAAGTTCGAGGATTTCCGGATGTTGATCACCTCCCACGGGCCGGTGACGTACATGGCGACATTGCCGGCCAGGAAGCGGCCGCGGGCGATGTCGCCGGACATCTGGCCGCTGGCGGCGATCACCGGCGCCACCTTCTCCTTGGTCACCAGGTCGACATAGGACTGGAAGGCGGCCCGCAGCGCCTCGTCGCCGAAGTTCAGCTCACCGGCCTCGGTCAGGTGCTTCGCCCCGTCGGACAGGGCGAACTCCATCCAGTCGCTGGCGGTGACGGCGAAGCCGAAATTGCCGTCCCGGGTCAGCGCCTTGGCCGCCGCCAGGAAGTCGTCCCGGCTCCAGCCGACCTTGGGCGGCTCGACCTTGTACTTCGCGAACAAATCGCGGTTGTAGTAGACAATCCAGGGCCCGAAATCATAGGGCAGCGCATAGAGATGGCCGTCATAGCTAAGGCCGTCGAGGATCGATTTGTCGAACTGGCCCAGGTCGAAGCCCTGCTTCACATAGTCGTCCAGCGGCTCGAACAGGGTGGTGAAGCCGGACAGCCGCAGCGACTGGATGCTGACGATGTCCGGCAGCGTGTTCGACGCCGCCAGGGTCGGCAGCTTGGTCCAGTAGTCGCGCCAGGGCGCGGTCTGCAGCTCGACCTTGATGTCGGGATACTGGGCGTTGACCATCCCCGCGACATGCTTCCAGGCCTCGGTCTCGGCATCGGTGCCGGCCCACATCTGCCAGGTCAGGGTCACCGGCTCCGCCCGGGCCGCGACAGTGGATAGCGAGGCGGCGGCGGCGGCCACCGTCAGAATGGTCGTCAGCGTCTTCATGGCGTTCGTCCTCCTGCTGCGGCCGCCTTCTTCCGGGCGGGCGCTTGGTTGATTGGCGTCGACCTCTATCCCCCGTCACTTCGGCTCCGGGCGTTTCGGCGTCGGCTCGCCATGCCACCTACAGCGTGGTCATGGCCGGGCCTCCTGGCCGTCGCGCCAGGCGCTGCCGTCGGGGAAGCGATGGGCCTGGAGCGAGGCGGGCTTCATGGCGATGGAATAGCCGGGCGCGGTCGGTACGACGTAGCAGCCCTTCTCGATCCGCACCGGGTCGACGAAATGCTCGTGCAGATGGTCGACATATTCGATGAAGCGGCCGGCCTTGGTACCGCTGACCGACACGAAGTCCCACATCGACAGGTGCTGCACGTATTCGCACAGGCCGACGCCGCCGGCATGGGGGCAGACCGGCACGCCGAACTTGGCGGCCATCAGGATGATCGCCAGGTTCTCGTTGACACCACCGACCCGGGCGGCGTCGATCTGGCAGAAGCCCATGGCCGTGGCCTGCAGGTACTGCTTGAACATCACCCGATTGTGGACATGCTCGCCGGTCGCGACCCGGGTGCCGTAGCGCCGCAGCACCCGGTCGATCTGGGCGTGGCCGAGGATGTCGTCGGGGCTGGTCGGCTCCTCCACCCACAGCGGCTTGAACGGCAGCAGCGCGGTCGACCACTCGATCGCCTGGCCGACATCCCAGACCTGGTTGGCGTCGACCATGAAGGTCAGGTCGTCGCCGATCTCGGCCCGAACCAGGGCGGCGCGGGCCAGATCGGCCTCGCGGTCGGCGCCGACCTTGATCTTGAACGCCTTGAAGCCCTGGGCCAGCGCCTCGCGCACCAGGCGGCGGATCTTGTCGTCGCTGTAGCCGAGCCAGCCGGCGCTGGTGGTGTAGGCGGGATAGCCCTCGGCCAGCAGCCGCTCGATCCGTTCCGCCTTGCCGGCCTCCTGCCCGCGCAGCAGTTCCAGCGCCTCGTCGGGCGTCAGCGCGTCGGTGATGTAGCGGAAGTCGATGCAGCGCACCGTCTCCTCGGGCGTCATGTCGGCCAGCAGGCGCCACAGCGGCTTGCCCTCGGCCTTGGCCCAGAGGTCCCAGATCGCGTTCAGCATCGCCGCGGTGGCGAGCTGCATCACCCCCTTCTCCGGCCCCAGCCAGCGCAGCTGGCTGTCGCCGGTCAGGCGGCGGTAGGTGGCGCCCATGTCGCGGGTGAACTCGGCCAGGTCGCGGCCCAGCACCGCCGGCTTCAGCGCCTCGATCGCGGCGCAGACGATGTCGTTGCCGCGGCCGATGGTGAAGGTCAGGCCGTGGCCTTCCAGGTCGCCATCGGTCGAGAGGATCACGTAGGCTGCGGAATAGTCGGGGTCGGGATTCATGGCGTCTGACCCGTCCAGCTTCTTCGCGGTCGGGAAACGGATGTCGAGGACGCTGATCCGGTCGATTTTCAAGGGTGTCTCCGTCCCAGGACGGCACGCCATGACGGCGGCCCGAGCGACGTTCCACGACCGCTTCTCCGGCGGCTGGCCCGCCTTTTTGGCCGGCGGGTCTTGGCATTAGGGGCAGGGCGCGGCTAGGCTGTCAAGTGGTCAGACCAGCTCAAATGGGATTTAGACGAAGTTTCTTTTGGGCACCGGCTGGCTGGTGGTGAGGCCTTAGAGCGGCAGGGCACGATGCCCCTTCAAGCGGTCGTCAATCGCAAGCTCTACATCCAGATCGCCGAGCAGATCACGGCACTGATCGAGTCGGGCGAGTTCAAGCCGGGGCGACAGCTGCCCTCCGAGCGCGACCTGGCGCAGCAGCTGGGCGTCAGCCGCCCGACCGTGCGCGAGGCGCTGATCGCGCTGGAGGTGGCGGGGCTGGTCGAGGTCAAGATCGGGGTCGGCGCCTTCGTCCGCGCCGCCGCCAAGGGCCCCCTGCCCGAGGCCGACCATTCGGCGCTGGAGATCATGCAGGCCAGGGCGCTGGTGGAGCCGGAGCTGGCGGCGCTGGCGGCCCTGCATATCACCGCCGAGGGCCGGGCCGAGCTGGCCGGCATCGTCCAGGCGATGCACGGCCAGACGGCGCGGCGGGAATGGTCGCAGGGCTCCGACCGGGCACTGCACCTGCTGATCGCCGAGCATTGCGGCAACCAGGCGCTGAAGGAGATCGCCCTGACCCTGTGGCGCGGCCGCGAGGAGGGGCTGAGCGCCGCCTTCCACCAGCATCTGTCGCGCCGGCCGGCGCTCCTGGACCGGATCATGGCCGACCATGACGGCATCGCCGCCGCCATCGCCGGCAGCGACCCGGACCGTGCCCGGGCGGCGATGGCGGCGCATCTCGACTATGTGCAGAAGGAGATGCTGGCGGTCTGGGACTGACCGCCGGCGTGGTCAGGCGATCACGCGGCAGGAGTCGCGCACCGCCAGCTGCGGCGCGAACACCGCGCGCACCGGGTCGGCCGGCGCCGTGCCGGCCAGACGCGCCAGCAGGCATTCCACCGCCCGCTCGCCCATCGCCCGCACCGGCTGCACCACCGCGGTCAGCCCCGGCGAGAAGGCCGTGCTCCATTCGAAATCGCCGATGCCGGCGACCGAGACGTCCTTCGGGCAGCGAAAGCCCTGCTCGGCGATCGCCCGCATCACCCCGATCGTGGTCAGGTTGCTGGTCGAGAAGATCGCCGTCGGCCGCGGCCGGTGGTGCAGCAGCGCCGCCGTGGCGTCCTTCGCCGTCTCGATCTGAAAGTCGCCGCAGACGGCCAGCGCCTCGTCGAAGGCGATGCCGGCATCGTCCAGCGCCTCGCGATAGCCGTCGAAGCGGTCTGTCGCGGTCGAGATCCCCGGCCGGCCGGTGATGACGCCGATGCGGCGATGGCCGCTGCGGATCATGTACTCCACCGCCATCCGCGCCGCCGCGCGGTCGTCGAGCATCACGGAATCAAGATCGGGCAGCCCCCGCAGCGTGCGGTCGACCAGCACCGCCGGCACGGTGACCAGGCGCCGGATCGCCTCGGCATTGCCGGGCTCGACCCCGCTCAGCACCAGGATCAGCCCGTCTGCGCGCTGGGTGCGCATCAGCTGCAGGTGCCGCAGCTCCTTCTCCGGATCGTCGGCGGAGGCGCACAGCACCAGGGCGTAGCCGGCGGCGTCGCAGGCCCGCTCGATCGCGGCGGCCAGGGCGGCGAACAGCGGGTTGGTGAGGTCCGGGATGATCAGGCCGATGGTGCGGGTGCGCCCGGTCTTCAGGCTGCGCGCCACCCCGTCTGGGGCGTAGCCCAGCTCCTCGATCGCCTGCTGCACCCGCTGGCGCAGCGCGGCGCTGACCGGCGCCGTCCGGTTGACCACCGCGGAGACCGAGCCGATCGACACCCCGGCCCGGTTCGCCACATCCCGCAATGTCGCCATGGTCTTCCGAAGCCGTTGCCAAGCTGCAAATCGGATGATAGCCTTTCTGAAACGTTTCAAACAAGCGGATAGCGGCTGAATTCCGAGGCTTCGGACGGCTGCATCCGGCTGCGATTTGCCGGAACCGCCGGATCGGCTGAAAGGTTTCGATTCGGTCGGCGCCGGCACCGCATCACGACAAGAAGGGGAGGATCGTCATGACCCGCCGCAACGGCACCATCACCGGACATCCGATCGGCCGCCGCACCGTCCTGGCCGCCGGCACCGCGCTGGCCGGCGCCGGCCTGCTGCCGATGCCCTACATCTCCCGTGCCCGCGCGGCGGAGGGGCCGCTGAAGTTCTGGCAGTTCTACGCCCCCGGCGGCGCCGTGCCCGGCCAGGTGCAATGGTTCCAGGACATGGTGAAGGGCTGGAACGACAGCCAGGAGGTGAAGGTCGAGCTGGAATACATCCCGACCTCGCAATACATCAACGGCACCAAGCTGCAGACCGCCTTCGCGGCCGGCGAGGGGCCGGACATCTTCCTGATCAGCCCCGGCGACTTCCTGCGCTACCACAATGGCGGCGCGCTGCTGGACCTCGCCCCCTATGTCGCGGCAGAGGCCAGGGCCGATTATTACGACACCGCCATCGCCACCCGGCTGGTCGATGACGGCCTCTACGGCCTGCCGATGGAGGTGGAGCCGATGGCGATCTACTACAGCGTCAAGGCCTTCAAGGACGCCGGCCTGGGCGATGCCGACATCCCGAAGACCTGGGACCAGCTGCTGGAGGTGGCCAAGAAGCTGACCAACGACCGGCGCTTCGGCATCCTGTTCGAGACCAACCCCGGCTACTACCAGAACTTCACCTGGTACCCGTTCCTGTGGCAGGGCGGCGGCGAGATCGTCGGCCCGGACGGCAAGAGCGGCTTCAACTCCGACGCCGCGAAGGCCGCGCTGAAGTTCTGGCAGGATGCGGTCGCCCAGGGCGTGGCGCCGCGCAAGCCGCTGGGCTACGGCGCCAACGACATCGCCGCCAATCTCGGCTCCGGCTTCTGCGCCATGCAGAATGTCGGCATCTGGGGCATCAGCGCCCTGCGCAACGCCGACCCGAACTTCGAGTACGGCGTGTTCAAGCTGCCGCTGCCGCCGGGCGGGCAGGACCGCACCGTGGCTGGCGGCTGGGCCTTCGTCGCCAACGCCAATGGCCGCAACACCGAGGCGGCGGGCAAGTTCTGCGCCTGGGCGCTGGGGTCGATGGAGCCGGGCTCGGTGCAGCGCGTTGCCGACTGGTGCACCAAGGCCAAGAGCGACATGCCGCCGCGCAAATCCGCCTTCGAGAAGGCAACGGCGGCCCAGGCCTATGGCAGCGGCGCGATGAAGACATTCGCCGAGCAGGTGTTCCCGACCGCGCGCGGCGAGCCGCGGGTGCCGCCCCAGGTCTACAAGGCGATCTCCGACGCCATCCAGGCCTGCCAGCTGAACGGCGAGGATCCCGGCAAGCGGGCCGAGATGGCGGCGCAGCAGATCGACGGGTTCCTGGCCGGCTATGACGGCGCGCCGATCCTGTGATGGCGATGCACGAGGCTTCTGGACGGATATCGACGTCGGAGCGTGTTGCCTCTCCCGCTTGCGGGAGAGGTCGGAGACGCGAAGCGGCTCCGGGTGAGGGCCTGCGGCCTCGATCATCGGAACCGCTCTGCCCGCATCGGGAACGGAGCATCCGCTCGCTAGCGGCAAAGATGCGCCTTCGGCAAGACCGAGCCGTCCCCTCACCCGGACATCCTTCGGATGTCCGACCTCTCCCGCAAGCGGGAGAGGCAACGCGAGAGTGGAGGCGTCCAGACAGATGGCCGGCGGCATGAGCACGGCTTCACGAGCCGCGATCTCGCAGGCAGCGGGGACGGCCAAGCCCCGCCGCCTGTCCGCCCGGCATCGGGAGTGGATCGCGGGATATCTCTTCGTGCTGCCCGACGCGCTGGGCCTGCTGGTCTTCGTTGGCGGGCCGATGCTGCTGTCGCTCAGCCTCGGCTTCTTCGGCGTCACCGGCTTCGGCGGCTACCGCTTCGTCGGCCTGGCGAATTACCGCCGCATGCTGGCCGACCCGCTGTTCCTGGAGAGCCTGAAGGTCACCCTGCTCTATGTCGTGCTGCTGGTGCCCAGCCTCTATGTCACCGGCCTAGGCCTGGCCCTGCTGGTGCACCGGCGCAGCCGCTTCTCCGGCCTGTTCCGCACCATGTTCTTCCTGCCGCACATGGTCAGCCTGGTGGTGGTCGGGCTGATCTGGCAGGTGCTGCTGATCGACAAGATCGGCGTGGTCAGCCGGATCTCGGCCGCGATCGGCCTCGGCGGCCTGTCCTGGCTCGGCGACCCCGGCCTCGCGCTGTACGCCATCGTCGGGGTCAGCGTCTGGTTCCTGATGGGCTACTACATGCTGATTTTCCTGTCCGGGCTGCAGGACATCCCGCGCGAATATCTCGACGCGGCGCGGATCGACGGCGCCGGGCCGGTCGCCGCCTTCCGCCACATCATCCTGCCGCTGCTGCGCCCGACCAGCTTCTTCGTGCTGCTGGTGTCGACCGTCACGGCGGTGGCCGGGGCCCAGACCTTCGACCTGGTCTATGTCATGACCAAGGGCGGGCCGGCCAACTCGACCTCGCTGGCGATCTATTACATCTACGAGCAGGCGTTCCAGTTCGGCGAATACGGCTATGCCGCCGCCATGGCCTCGGTGCTGGTGATCATCCTCTTGGCCTTCACCGTGCTGCTGTTCCGGGTCACGCGCGGCGGGCGCTTCGACTATGACTGACGCCGCCCTCCCCGCCCGCGCCACCCGCCCGGCCGGCACCGTCTGGTTCCTGGCCTCGGCCCTGGCGGCCCTCACGGCCGTGGCGCCGCTGCTGTGGATGCTGTCGATCGCCTTCAAGGGGCCGGACGAGATCTTCGATTCCGGGCTGATCCCGGCGCGGCCGACGCTGGACAACTTCCTCTACGTCTTCACCGAGGTCGATTTCCTGCGCTTCCTGCTGAACACGCTGGTCGTCGCCGGGTCGGTGACGGTGATCGCGCTGCTGTTCCACTCCATGGCCGGCTACGCCCTGGCGCGGCTGCGCTTCCCGGGGCGCGAGGCGATCTTCCTCGGCATGTTCGCGACCTTCCTGATCTCGCTGCCGGTGATCATCGTGCCGCTGTTCATCCTGGTGCGGCAGCTGGGGCTGGTGAACTCCTATGGCGGCCTGATCATCCCGGCGATCTTCAACGCCTTCGGCATCTTCCTGCTTCGCCAGTTCTATTTGAACGTGCCGCGCGAGCTGGAGGAGGCGGCGTTCATCGACGGCGCCGGCTACTGGCGGGTGTACTGGAGCATCGTGCTGCCCTTGTCGCGGCCGATCCTGGCGGCCCTGGCGATCTTCTTCTTCCTGGCCAACTGGAACGCCTTCCTGTGGCCGCTGACCATCACCACCGATGAGAGGCTGTGGGTGGTGCAGGTCGCGGTGGCCAGCTTCCAGGCCCAGTACTCCGCCTCCTGGAACTACATCATGGCCGCCTCCACCGTGGTGGCGCTGCCGACCCTGCTGCTGTTCGTCCTGTTCCAGCGGCAGATCATCGAATCGATCAAGACCGGCGGGCTGAAATAGCCGCCGCCACGGGAGACAGCACCATGCAGAGCAATGCCGGATTGTCGCCGCTGCGCGGCCTGGCCAAGCTGCGCCAAGCCCGGACCCGGCGCTTCTCCAGCTGGGACCGCACCGGCGGCAATGACGACCGGCTGCACATCGCCCCGGGCGAGACGGTGACGATCGCCGAGGCCTCGGGTGCCGGAATCGTCACCCATATCTGGGTCACCGTGAACTGCGCCAGCCGCCACGCGCTGCGCAAGATCGTGCTGCGCGCCTGGTGGGACGGCGAGGCTGAGCCCAGCATCGAATGCCCGCTGGGCGACTTCTTCGGCATGGGCCACGGGCAGACCCGCAACTTCGCTAGCCTGCCGCTGCAGATGAGCCCGCAGGATGGCAAGGCGCTGAACTGCTATTTCCCGATGCCCTTCGCGGCCGGCATGCGCTTCGCCGTGACCAACGAGGCCGAGCACGAGCTGCTGTTCTACTACTACATCGACCTCGAGCTGCACGACGCGCTGGAGGACGGCCTGGGCCGCTTCCACGCCCAGTGGCGCCGGGCCGCGCCGCAGCCCTTCGCCGAGGCCGGGCTGAGCAATGAGGAGGTGCTATTCGGCGGCGTCACCACCGATGCCGCCAGGAACCACACCATCCTCGACGCCGCCGGCCACGGCCACTATGTCGGCTGCCTGCTGAGCGTCTATTCGCTGCGCCGGTCGCGCAACTGGGACTGGTATGGCGAGGGCGACGACATGATCTTCGTCGACGGCGAGCCCGGCATCGCCGTGCCGGATGCCGGCCGCAAGCGGCAGATCGCGGCGGAGGCACCGCAGCCGGTCATCGCCGATCGGTTGGAGAGCGCGCCCGGCGCCAACGACGCCTGGCCGCCGACCCTGCATGGCACCGGCACCGAGGACTACTTCAACACCGCCTGGTGCCCGAACCAGGAGTATTCCGCCCCCTATCACGGCATCATCGCCGGCGGCGGCCCGAACTGGCAGGAGCCGGTGACGCTGTACCGCTTCCACATCGAGGACCCCGTGGTGTTCAAGCGGTCGATCCGCGTCACCATCGAGCGCGGCCACGCCAACCGTCGCGACGACGAGGTGTCGAGCACCGCCTTCTGGTACCAGGCCGAACCGCACAAGCCCTTCCCGCCCCTGCCCGCCGCCAAGGACCGGCTGCCGAGCTTCCGGGCGCCGTTCGAGGAGCGCTGAGGCCTGCGGCCCCGGTGCAGGCCGCAGCGATCACGCCACCTCGGGCAGCCGGTCCAGCAGCTTGTCGAGGGTGATCGGATAGTCCCGCACCCGCACGCCGGTGGCGTTGTAGACGGCGTTGGCCACCGCCGCGGCCACGCCGCAGATGCCGAGCTCCGCCACGCCCTTGGCCTTCATCGGCGAGGAGTACGGGTCCACCTCGTCCAGGAAGATCATGTCCTGGTGCGGGATGTCGGCATGGACCGGCACCTCGTAGCCGGCGAGATCGTGGTTGACGAAGAAGCCGTGGCGCTTGTCGACCGCCAGCTCCTCCATCAACGCGGCGCCGACGCCCATGGTCATGGCGCCGATCACCTGGCTTCGCGCCGCCTTGGGGTTGAGGATGCGGCCGGCGGCGCAGACCGAGAGCATGCGCCGCACCCGGATCTCGCCGGTGGCCGCATCCACCGCCGTCTCCACGAAATGGGCGCCGAAGGTCGATTGCTGGTGCGTCTCGGTGACATCGCCGAACTCGATCGTGTCCTCGGCGACCAGGCCGCCCTCGCCCGCCGCCTGGGCCAGCGGCGCGCTGCGGTTGCCGGCGCGGACCTGACCGTCGGCGAAGACCGCCTCGGCGGAGTTGAAGCCGAGCTTCTGGGCGACAGCCTCGCGCAGCTTGACGCAGGCGGCGTAGACGCCGGAGGTCGAGCTGGCGGCGCCGAACTGCCCGCCCGAGCCGGCCGAAACCGGGAAGCTGGAATCGCCGAGCCGCACCACCACCTTGTCGAGCGGCACCCCCATCATCTCCGCCGCGGTCTGGGCGATGATGGTGTAGCTGCCGGTGCCGATATCGGTCATGTCGGTTTCGACCGTCACGTCGCCGCGCGCGTCGAGCCGGACGCGGGCGCCGGACTTGACCAGCAGGTTGTTGCGGAAGGCGGCGGCGACGCCCAGGCCGACCAGCCAGCGCCCCTCGCGCGTCTGGCCGGGCTTCGGGTTGCGCTTGCTCCAGCCGAAGCGCTCGGCGCCGGTGCGCAGGCACTCCACCAGATGGCGCTGCGAGAACGGCCGTTCGGGCTTCTCCGGATCGACCTGGGTGTCGTTGAGGATGCGGAACTCGACCGGGTCTAGGCCGAGCTTCTCGGCCATCTCGTCGATCGCGATCTCCAGCGCCATCATGCCCGGCGCCTCGCCCGGCGCGCGCATGGAGTTGCCCTCCGGCAGGTCCAGCACGGCCAGCCGCATCGCCGTCATCCGGTTGGCGCCGGCATAGAGCAGGCGGGTCTGGTTGACGGCCAGTTCGGGCCCGCCGCCGGGCAGGTCGCCGGACCAGCTTTCATGGCCGATCGCGGTGATCTTGCCGTCGCGATTCGCGCCGATGCGGATGCGCTGGATGGTGGCCGGGCGATGCGTGGTGTTGTTGAACATCAGCGGCCGGGTCAACGCCACCTTCACCGGCCGCCCGGCGGCGCGGGCACCGAGGGCCGCCAGCAGCGCATCGGCCCGCACGAACAGCTTGCCGCCGAAGCCACCGCCGATGAAGGGCGAGATCAGGCGGACCTTCTCCTTCGGGATGCCCAGCGTCTTCGCCACGTCGCCCACGCCCCAGTCGATCATCTGGTTCGAGGTCCATACGGTCAGCCTGTCCCCGTCCCATGCGGCGATCGAGGCATGCGGCTCCATCATCGCGTGGCCCTGGTCGGGCGTGGTGTAGGTCTCATCGAGCCGGACCGGCGCCGCGGCGAAGGCACCTTCGAAGTCGCCGACCGCAGTGTCGGCCGGGCCGCCGATCTTGGGCTCGGGCTTGGTCGCGGAACCCTTCGCCGCCGCGAGGTCGAAAGCCCCCTCGCCCTTGGCATAGTCGACGCGGATCAACTGCGCCGCCGCACGGGCCTGCTCGAAGGTCTCGGCCACCACCACCGCGATCGCCTGGTGATAATGCTCGATCTCCGGGCCGCCGAGCAGCTTGGCGGTGTTGTAGTCGCCCTTGCCGAGCTTGCCGGCGTTCTCCGCCGTGACGATGGCCAGCACGCCGGGCGCGGCCTTGGCGTCGCCGAGCTCCATCCCGGTGATCCGGCCCTTGGCGATGGCCGAGCCGACGACATAGCCATAGGCCGGGTTCGGCACGGCGTCGTGCCGCTCATAGGCGTAGGGTGCCGTGCCCGAGGTCTTCAGCGGGCCGTCGATGCGGTCGGTCGGCCGGCCGATGACGGTGAGCCGGTCGATCGGGTTGGCGCCGGCGGGGGTGTCGAATTTCATGGTTCAGGCCCTCGCTTCGGCCAGCACCGCGGCGAGCGTGCGCTCGACCAGCGGCAGCTTGAACGCGTTCTCGGGGGTCGGCTTGGCGCCGGCCAGCAGCTGCGCGGCGACCGGCTTGGCCCCGCGCGGCAGCTGGGCCTCCGCCGCCTCGACGCGCCACGGTTTGTGCGCCACGCCGCCGAGGGCGACGCGGCCGGTGCCGTCGCGCTGCACGATGGCGCCGACCGAGACCAGCGCGAAGGCGTAGGACGCCCGGTCGCGCACCTTGTGATAGACCTGCGCGCCGCCGACCGGCTTGGGCAACGTCACCGCGGTGATCAATTCCCCGGGATCGAGCGCCGTCTCGATATGCGGTGTGTCGCCGGGCAGACGGTGGAACTCCCCGATCGGGATGGCCCGTGTCGCGCCGTCGGGCTTCACCGTCTCCACCGTCGCGTCCAGGGCGCGCATCGCCACCGCCATGTCGCTGGGATGGGTGGCGATGCAGGCGTCGCTGGTGCCCACCACCGCGAGCTGCCGGCTGAAGCCGCCGATCGCGGCGCAGCCGCTGCCGGGCTGCCTTTTGTTGCAGGGCTGGTTGGTGTCGTAAAAGTACGGGCAGCGCGTGCGCTGCAGCAGGTTGCCCGCGGTGGTCGCCCGGTTGCGCAGCTGGCCGGAGGCGCCGGCGAGCAGCGCCCGCGACAGCAGGGCGTAGTCGCGCCGAACGCGCCGGTCGGCGGCAAGGTCGGTGTTGCGCACCAGGGCGCCGATGCGCAGGCCACCCTCCGGCGTCTCCTCGATCGTGTCGAGCCCGAGGCCGTTGACGTCGACCAGATGCGCCGGCGTCTCGATCTCGAGCTTCATCAGGTCCAGCAGGTTGGTGCCGCCGGCGATGAACTTGGCGCCCTCGGTGCGGAACACGGCCGCGGCGGCCTCGGCGGGCGAGCGCGCCCGTTCGTAGGTGAAGGACCTCATGCCTCCCTCCCCGCCACCTCGGTGATCGCCTCGACGATGTTGGAATAGGCGCCGCAGCGGCAGATGTTGCCGCTCATCCGCTCGCGCAACTCGGCCTCGGTCAGGCGCGGCTGGGCGGTCAGGTCGGCCGTGACATGGCTGGGAATGCCGGCCTCTACCTCGTCCAGCATCGCCACGGCGGAGCAGATCTGCCCGGGCGTGCAGTAGCCGCACTGATATCCGTCATGCCTGACGAAGGCGGCCTGCAGCGGGTGCAGCCGGTCGGGTCGGCCCAGCCCCTCGATCGTGGTGATGCGCTCACCGTCATGCATCACCGCCAGGGTCAGGCAGGAATTCACCCGCCGCCCCTCGATGATGACGGTGCAGGCGCCGCACTGGCCGTGATCGCAGCCCTTCTTGGTGCCGGTCAGGTGCAGGTGCTCGCGCAGCGCGTCGAGCAGCGTCGTGCGGGTGTCGAGATCGAGGTCGCGGGCTTCGCCATTCACGGTGAAGGACAGCTTGGTCATGACGGGGGCTCCGGCAGTGGCGGCTGCGGCATCGGCGACCGACGGCATCGTCGTCATCGCCGCGGAGGCGGCGGTGCCGATCATCAGGCCGCGCCGGCTGATTGCGAGTTCGCCGAGTGTGTGCATGGTGTCCCAATCCCACTTGGCTGGCGGTTGCTGGCAGAGGGGCGGTTCAGTCATCGGACCGCGGGAACGACCCTTGGGATCCAGGGTCAACGCGCGGGGGCGACGCGTGCGAGCGATGCGGATCGGCGCGCCCTTAATCCGAGCCAATGCCCTGGCGGCTGCAAGAGTTCCTCTCGACCAAGCCAAGCAGCAAACGGTCGGCATGGGAAATAACACCCACCTTCGTGAAATTTCAGATTCAGCTTGTGAGATGTCACGTACAATGAGACGCTCACAATATGTACGATCATTCCTCGCCCTTCGCCCAGGCGCGCACGCCGGGTGCCGAGCCGAAGGCGGCCTTCGCGCTGAAGCGGCTGCGCCGCGCCGTGATCGAATGCGAGCTGCGGCCGGGAACGGATTGCTCGGAGCCTGATCTGGCCCAACGCTTCGGCCTGGGCCGGGCGGCCGTCCGCACCGCCCTCACCACCCTGGCGGCCGAAGGGCTGGTCGCGGTCGAGCCGCGGCGCGGCTGGCGGGTGGCGCCGGTCACCGGCGCGCTGATCGGCGACGTGATCCGTGCCCGCCAGGCGCTGGAGCCCGGCCTGGCCGAGCTCCGGCTGCCGTCCGACGCCGCCGCCGGGCTGATGGCGCTGACCCGCATGGGCGCGGCGCTGCAGGAGCGCGAGGACCGCCAGGCCCTGGTCACGCTGCGCGCCGCCGACCGCCAGATTCTGGACCGGCTGGCCGCCCTGGCCGGCGGGCTGGTCGGCCGCTGGCTGGACGAGGCGTGGAACCAGGCGGACCGGATCACGGCCTTCTTCGACCTCGCCGGGCGGCACCACCGGCCGCCGCGGCGCGAGGCGCTGATCGCCGCCCTGGCGGCCGGCGACGCCAAGGCGGCCCGGCATGAGATCACGGCCGCGCTGACGGCCTTCCAGGACTTCGCCACCGCCGCCCTGCTGTCCCTGCCCTCCTCGCTTGAGGTGGCCGGGACGAAGCAGGGGCGGCGGCGGCGACAAACCGGACCCGAGGCGACGCCGCAGGCGCGTCCGCCCCGGCCGCACCAACAGGGGGACATCACATGACGCAGAACAGATGGCTCGGCGCGGCTCTGGGCATCGCGCTCGGGGCGATGATGCTGGCGGCGGCCCCGGCGATGGCCAAGGACCGCCTTACCGTCGACCTGGTGAACGAGCCGTCCTCGCTGGACCCGCAGTTGCAGTGGAACCCGGACAGCTACTACGTCTACCGCAACATCTTCGACAACCTGGTCACCCGCGACGACAAGGGCGAGATCGTCCCGCAGGTGGCGACCGCCTGGAAATACCTCTCGGACACCGAGATCGAGTTCCAGATCCGCGACGACATCACCTTCCATGACGGGCAGAAGCTGACGGCGGAGGATGTCGCCTACAGCATCCGCCGCATCACCGACCCGAAATTCGCCAGCCCGCAGCTGGGCCAGTTCAACAAGATCACCGGCGCCGAGGCGACCGGCCCGACCACCGTCCGGGTGAAGACCGACGGCCCCTACCCGGCCCTGCTGGCACAGCTGGTGAAGCTGTCGGTCGTGCCGAAGCATGTGGTCGAGGCGGTCGGCAACGACGCCTTTAACCTGAAGCCTGTGGGCAGCGGCCCGTACAAGTTCGAAAGCTGGCAGCGCGGTGTCGCCGTCACCCTGACCCGCAACGACGCCTATTGGGGGACGAAGGGTCCGTTCCAGACCGCGGTGTTCCGCGCCGTGCCCGACGCCGCCACCCGCGTCGCCGACCTGCAATCCGGCACCGCCGACCTGGTGGTGACGCTGGACAGCGACCTGGCGGCCCAGATCCAGGGCTCGGACAAGGTCAAGCCGCTGGTGGTGCTGACCGAGCGTGTCGCCTATCTGCGGCTGAACCCGATGAACCCGCCTTTCAACAACCTGAAGCTCCGCCAGGCCGTGGCCTATGCCATCGACAAGCAGGGCCTGACCGAGGGCATCCTGGGCGGCTACGACAAGCCGGTGGCGGAGCTGCTGACCCCCGCCCATGTCGGCTGGACCGAGGGCATCGAGGGCTTCCCCTACGATCCGGAGAAGGCCAAGGCGCTGGTGGCCGAGGCCGGCGACGCGGCGAAGGTGGAGGCCGAGCTGTCCACCGCCCCGGTCTATGACCAGCGCATCGTCCAGGCGGTGCAGCAGCAGCTGACCGAGGTCGGCATCAACGTGAAGATCACGATGACCGACATGGCCAGCTACCTGAAGCGGTCGCAGGGCAAGCCGCAGGAAGGCGCCAGCATCACCTTCGGCCGCTGGTCCTGCGCCTGCCAGGACGCCGACGGCGTGCTGTTCCCCCTGCTGCACAGCAGCAGCGGCTGGTCGAACTACCGCAATGCCGAGGTCGACAAGCTGCTGGTCGAGGCGCGCTCGACCCTGGACCAGGCCGTCCGCCTCGACCGCTACGCCAAGGTCAACGAGATCGTCGCCGCCGAGGTGCCCGCCCTGCCGCTGTACCAGGCCGCGATCATCTACGGCGCCGCCAAGGGGCTGAACTGGCAGCCGACGCCGAATGAGAGCCTGTTCCTGAACCGCATGTCCTGGACCGACTGACGATGGCGCGCACTCTCAAGGCCGCCCTGCTCGGCGTCGCGCTGGCACTGGTGGCAGTGCCGACTCTCGCCGAGGCCAAGGACCGCTTCGTGGTCGACCTGGTCAATGAGCCGTCGACCCTGGACCCGCAGCTGCAGTGGAACCCGGACAGCTACTACGTCTACCGCAACATCTTCGACAACCTGGTCACCCGCGACGACAAGGGGCAGATCGTCCCGCAGATCGCCACAGGCTGGAAGGTGCTGTCCGACACCCAGGTCGAGTTCGAAATCCGCGACGGCGTCACCTTCCATGACGGCAGCCCACTGACGCCGGAGGATGTCGCCTTCAGCATCAACCGGATCATCGACCCGAAGCTGGCCAGCCCGCAGCAGGGCCAGTTCGACAAGATCGTGAAGGCCGAGGCGACGGGGCCGCATAGCGTCGTGCTGACCCTGGCCGGCCCCTACCCTGCTTTGCTGGCGCAGCTGGTGAAGCTGTCGATCGTGCCGAAGCACGTGGTCGAGGCGGTGGGCAACGATGCTTTCAACCTGAAGCCGGTCGGCAGCGGGCCGTACAGGTTCGAAAGCTGGCAGCGCGGCGTCGCCGTGACCCTGACCCGCAACGACGCCTATTGGGGGACGAAGGGGCCGTTCGCGACCGCGGTGTTCCGGGCAGTGCCGGACGCCGCTACCCGGCTGGCCGATGTCGAGGCCGGCAGCGCCGACCTGGCGGTGTCGCTCGATTCCGACCTGGCCGGCCAGCTCGAAGCGTCGGGCAAGGGCAAGCGGCTTTACACCCTGACCGAACGGCTGGCCTATCTGCGCCTGAACCCGACCAAGCCGCCCTTCGACGACAAGCGGCTGCGCCAGGCCGTGGCCTATGCGGTCGACAAGGAGGGCATCACCCAGGGCATCCTCGGCGGGCTGGACCAGCCGATCGGGCAGATGGTGACGCCGGCGCATTTCGGCTGGTTCGAGGACATCCCGGGCCTGCCCTATGACCCGGACAAGGCCAAGGCCCTGGTCGCCGAGGTCGGCGGCTCGCCGAAGGTCGAGATCGCCACCGGCGCCTTCTTCGACCAGCGCGTTGTCCAGGCGATCCAGCAGGAGCTGGCCGATGTCGGTTTCGACGCCAGCATCAAGCTGGTCGACACCCCGACCTTCCTGAAGCTGATCCAGCAAGGCGCGCAGGGCGGCCCGGTCCTGGCCGTCAGCCGGTCCTCCTGCGCCTGCCAGGACGCGGACGGGGCGCTGTACCAGCTGTTCCATTCCGGCAATCCCTGGACCATCGTCGAGAACAAGGAGCTCGACGGCTGGCTGGACGACGCCCGGGCGACGCTAGACACCGACAAGCGGCTGACCGACTACCGCAAGGTCAGCACCTTCATCGCCACCGAGCTGCCGGCGGTGCCGCTGTTCCAGACCGTGGCGATCTACGGCGCCGCCAAGCCGCTGCAATGGACCCCGACGCCGAATGAGAGCCTGTTCCTGAACCGCATGACCTGGTCGGAATGAGGGAGGCCAAATGAGCGAGGGCCACCGCCCGGCATGACCGCCTTCCTGCTCCGCCGCCTGGGCCAGGCGCTGCTGACGATCTTCGGCGTCGCCACGCTGATCTTCTTCCTGCAGCGCCTGACCGGCGACCCGACCTACCTGCTGGTGCCGGACACCGCCACCCAGGCGGATATCGAGGCGCTGCGCCACGCGCTGGGCTTCGACCGGCCGCTCTGGGTGCAGTACCTGTCCTTCCTGGGCGAGATCGCACGCTTCGACCTGGGCCGGTCGGTGGTGCAGAACGTGCCGGTGGCGGACATCATCGCCTCGCGCCTGCCCTACACCCTGGCGCTGGCGGCCGGGGCGCTGCTGGTCGCCTGCGGCCTCGGCATCCCGGTCGGGGTGGCGCTGGCGCTGTGGCGCGACCGCTGGGCCGCCCGGATCCTGGCAGGCGTGGTGCTGGCGGCGCAGAGCATGCCGACCTTCTGGAGCGGCATCCTGATGATCCTGGTCTTCGCCGTGACGCTGGGCTGGCTGCCGCCCTCCTCCACCGGCGGCATCGACCATCTGGTGATGCCGTCGGTGGCGCTGGGCCTGCTGAGCATGGCGACCTTCGCCCGGGTGACGCGGACGGCCCTGCTGGAGGAGCTGTCGAAGGACTATGTCCGCACCGCCCGCGCCCGCGGCGCCGGCACCGGCCGCCTGCTGCTGCGCCATCTGGCCCGCAACGCCTCGATCCCGGTGATGACCGTCGCGGGCCTCGAGGTCTCGAACCTGCTGGCCGGCGCGGTGATCGTCGAGACGGTGTTCGCCTGGCCCGGTCTCGGCCAGCTCACCGTGCAGTCGATCCTGGCGCGGGACTTCCCGATCGTGCAGGGGGTGGTGCTGCTCGGCTCCTTCGTCACCGTCGCGCTGAACCTGCTGACCGACCTGCTGTACACCGCGGTCGACCCGCGCATCCGGCTGGGGAGCGCGCGATGAGCGCCGTCGTCGATACGACGCCGACTCCGGCCCCGGCCGCCAGGCGCAACCCGCTGCGGCGGGCCTTGCCCTTCATCATCCTGCTGGCGCTGTTCGCCCTGGCCGCCGTGCTGGCACCGCTGGTCGCGCCCTATGACCCGAACGCCCAGAACCTGCTGGGCCGGCTGAAGCCGCCCGGCACCGTCGCCCGCAACGTCCACTACCTGCTGGGCAGCGACGAGCTGGGCCGCGACCTGCTGAGCCGCCTGGTCTGGGGCGCCCGGGTCTCGCTGCTGGTCGCGGTGCTGTCGGTGCTGATCTCCGGCGTCATCGGCACCGTGCTGGGCATGCTCGCCGGCTATCTGCGCGGGCCGGTCGAGATGGTGGTGATGCGGGTGGTCGACGTGTTCCTGTCGGTGCCCGCCATCCTTCTGGCCATTATCACCGTCGCCGTGGTCGGCCCCGGCCTGCTGAACGTCATCCTGGTGCTGGCCCTGACGCGCTGGCCGCGCTACGCCCGCGTCGCCTACGGCCAAACCCTGGCGATCGCCGGCCGGCCCTATGTCCGGCTGTCCGCCTTCATGGGCGCCGGTCCGTTCCGCGTGCTGTTCCGCCACATCCTGCCGAACATCCTGGGCGCCGTGACCGTGGTCGCGACGCTGGAGTTCGGGCTGATGGTGCTGTTCGAGGCCGGTCTGTCCTTCCTCGGCCTCGGCGTGCAGCCGCCGACCGCGAGCTGGGGCGCGATGCTGTCGACCGGGCGCAACTACGTCGCCACCGCCTGGTGGATCGCCACCTTCCCCGGCCTCTGCCTGTTTCTTCTGGTGCTCGCCGCCAACCTGATCGGCGATGCGCTGCGCGACCGTCTCGACCCCCACAGCCGATGAGGACCTCCATGAACATCCCCAGCGATCTGAACGGCAAGCGCGTGGTGGTGACCGGCGCCTGCGGCGTGGTGGGCAGCTGGATCGCCGCCGCCTTCGCCGAGGCCGGCGCCAGCCTTTGCCTGACCGACACCTCCGAGCCCGACCTCGACCGCCTGGCCATGAACCTGAAGGGCGACCGCTTCACCTATGCGGCCGACCTGCGCGAGGCCGCGGAGATCGACGGTTTGGCCGCCGAGATCGGCGTCCGCTGGGGCACGGCGGACATCCTGGTCAACAATGCCGGCGTCTATCCCAGCGGCTTCCTGCTCGACATCGATGTCGAGGAATGGGACCGGATCTTCGAGGTGAATGTCCGCGCCCCCTTCCTGCTGAGCCGCGCCCTGGCGAAGCAGATGATCGCCGCCAAGGTGCCGGGCAGCATCATCAACATCTCCTCCGGCGCGTCGCGCAAGATGCGGCGGACCGTGGTGCCCTACTGCGTCTCCAAGACCGCGCTGGACCGGCTGACCAAGGGCTTCGCGCTGGAGCTGGCGGAGTTCGGCATCCGCGTCAACGCGGTCGAGCCCGGCTTCATCGCCGGCAGCAAGGTCAGCCTGCTGACCCAGGAGCATGTCGAGGCCACCAGCGGATCGATCCCGCTCGGCCGCCCCTCCTCCGCCGCCGATGTCGGCAACGCCGTGCTGTTCCTGGCCAGCGACGCCGCCGCCTACATGACCGGGTCGACCATGACCGTCGACGGCGGCAACTCGATCGGGTCGATGGCCGTGTACCAGGCCAAGAAGTCGCCGCTCTAGGAGAGGTCCGATGGTCCAGCCCTGGCCGCGCTACCAATGGCCGCAAGGCCGCGACAGCGCCTTCTGCTTCACCGTCGATGTCGACGCGGATTCCCCCTATCTCTGGCAGCAGCGGGCGCCGGAGGCGACGCGCTCGCTGGGCCAGCTGGAGCAGCGGCGCTTCGGCCCGCGCATGGGCATCTGGCGGCTGCTCGACCTGCTGGACCGCTTCGGCATCAAGGGCAGCTTCTTCGTGCCCGGCGCGGTGGCCGAGGCCAACCCCGAGCTGCTGCCGGCCTTCCTGGAGCGCGGCCACGAGGTGGGGCTGCACGGCTTCTTCCATGAGATCGTGGCCCAGAGCAGCGACGCCGAGTTCACCGGCGCGCTGGAGGCGGCGATCGAAGTGTTCCGCCGCCAGACCGGCGCGGTGCCGAAGGGGTTCCGGTCGCCGGCCTGGGAGATGACGCCGCACATGCTGGCGGAGATCCGCCGGCACGGCCTCTGGGACAGCTCGCTGGCGGGCGCCGACCACCCGTACGAGATCGACGGCGTGGTCGAGGTGCCGGTGCAATGGGCGATCGACGATGCCGTGTTCTTCAAGTTCTCCGGCGGCGGCACCGACCAGTGGCCGCCCGAGGCGCCGGGCCCGATCCTGGAAGGCTGGCTGGATGAGTGGGAGATGCTGCGCCGGCTGAACGGCCTGTTCATGCTGACCGTCCATGACTGGATCTCCGGCCGCGCCCAGCGGCTGCGCCTGCTGGAGCGGCTGCTGGAGCGGATCACCGCCGCGCCCGGCGTCTGGATCGCCACGGTCGGCGAGGTCGCGGCGTATCACGCCGGCTCGGCCAATGCCGGGCGGTTCGTCGCCGCGTCGGATATCCCCGGCCCGGTCGAGCCGCGCCGCTTCGGGCGCACGGCATGACCCTGGACGGGCGCAAGACCGAGATCCGCAGCCGCCACGGCCTGGTCGCCGCCCAGCATCGCTACGCGGCGGAAGCCGGCGCGGCGGTGCTGGCGCGCGGCGGCAACGCCATGGACGCGGCGGTGGTGGCGGCGCTGGTGCTGAGCGTGGTCGAGCCCTGGCTGTCCGGCATCGGCGGCGGCGGCTTCCTGCTGCATGCCGATGGCGCGACGGGCGCGGTCTCGGCGCTGGACTTCAACGTCCGCGCCCCCGCGGCGCTGGACCCGGCCGACTATCCGCTGGCCGGGGCCGACACCGGCAACTGGTTCCAGTGGCCGTCGGTGGTCGAGGACCGCAACCTGATCGGCGGCAGCTCGATCTGCGTCCCCGGCGCGGTCGCCGGCCTGGCGGAGGCGCTGGAGCGCTTCGGCAGCATCGGCTGGGCCGAGGCGCTGGCCCCCGCCATCGACCATGCCGAGCGCGGGCTCGAGATCGACTGGTACGCCGCCTTCTGCCTCTCGATCGAGGCGCATGCGCTGGTCCGCTTCGCCCCGACCGCCGCGCTGCTGCTGGAGGATGGCGAGGCCCCGAAGGCGGCCGAGGGCAAGCACCGCCCGATGCCGGCCAAGGCCCGGATGCTGCGGCGCCTGGCGCGGGAAGGCGCCCGCGACTTCTATGAGGGCGAGACCGCGCGGGATCTGGCGGCCGACCTGGCCGAGGCCGGGTCGCGTATCACCGCCGCCGACCTGGCCGCGTACCGGCCGCGCTGGGCCGAGCCGCTGCGCGGCGCCTATCGCGGCCGCGACGTCTGGGCCATGCCGGGGCTGAGCGGCGGCCCCAGCCTGTTGCAGGCGCTGGACCTGCTGGCGCCGCGCACCGCCTGGGGCGAGAGGCCGGATGCGCGGGCGGCGCTGGCCTATGCCCGCGCGGCGCGCGAGGCCTATCGCCGCCGCCTGACCGGCATGGGCCATGCCGGCCTCAGCCGCGATCCCGGCTGCACCAGCCATGTCAGCGTCGTCGACGCGCGGGGCAACATGGTCTCGCTGACCAACACCCTCCTGTCCCGCTTCGGGTCGAAGGTGGTGCTGCCGCGCGCCGGCATCCTGATGAACAACGGCATGATGTGGTTCGACCCGCGGCCGGGTCAGCCGAACTCGATGGCCGGGGGCGCCCAGCCGCTGGCCAATATGTGCCCGCTGATCCTGGGCCGCGACGGCCGGCCGGATCTCGCGATCGGCGCCGCCGGCGGCCGGTCGATCTTCCCGGCGCTGCTGCAGCTGCTCTCCTATGTCGTCGATTACGGCATGACGCTGGAGGAGGCGTTCCACACCCCGCGCGTCGACGCCAGTACCCCCACGATCAAGGTGAACGCGGCCGCGGCGCCGGACGTCGCGGCCACGGTGGCGCGCGACTTCCCGGTGCAGATCGTCGAGGACACGCTGTATCCGGTGAACTTCGCCATCGCCTCCGCCGCCGCGCGCGACCCGGTGACCGGTGAGACGGTCGGCATGGCGCACCCGACCAGCCCCTGGTCCGGCGTCGTGGTCGGGGGACCGGCCGATGCCTGAGATGCCCCTGCTCGCCATCGACGGGCTGCGGGTCGCCATCGGCGGCCGGTCCGTGGTCGACGGGGTGTCGCTGTCGATCGGCCGCGGCGAGGTGCTGGCTCTGGTCGGCGAGAGCGGCTGCGGCAAGAGCCTGACCGCCCTGTCGGTGCTGCGCCTGCTGCCCGCCGCCGCCCGCGTGGCCGGAGGCGCCATCGCCATGGAGGGCACCGATCTCCTGGCCCTGGACGAGGCGGCGCTGCGCGACCTGCGCGGCAACCGGGTGTCGGTGATCTTCCAGGAGCCGGTGGCGTCGCTGAACCCGCTGGTCCGGGTCGGCGACCAGGTGGCGGAGAGCCTGCGGCTGCATCGCGGCGCCTCGGCCGCGGAGGCCCGCGCCGAGGCCGTGGCCATGCTGGCGCGGGTCGGCATCGCCGATCCGGAGCGGCGGGCCGGGCAGTTCCCCTTCGAGCTGTCCGGCGGCATGTGCCAGCGGGTGATGATCGCCTCGGCCCTGATCTGCCGGCCGGAGATCCTGATCGCCGACGAACCGACCACGGCGCTGGACGTCACCATCCAGGCGCAGATCCTGGACCTGCTGAAGACCCTGCGGGCCGAGGCCGGCAGCGCCATCCTGCTGATCACCCACGACATGGGCGTGGTCGCCGACATGGCCGACCGGGTGGCGGTGATGTATGGCGGCACGGTGGTGGAGAGCGGGCCGGTCGACGCCATCTTCGACGCCCCCGCCCACCCCTACACCCGGCTGCTGCTGGCGACCGTGCCGCGCCTCGACGGCCCGCGGCGGGAGGAGCTGAAGACCATCGCCGGCACGGTGCCGGACGCGGCGCATTGGCCGCAGGGCTGCCGCTTTCGCACCCGCTGCCCGCTGGCCGATGAGCGCTGCGCCGAGACGCCGCCGCTGGAGCCGGCGCGGCCCGCCGGCATGAACGGAAAGGCCGGTGCCGCCCCCTCACCCGAAATCGCCGACGCGATTTCGACCTCTCCCCGGGGGAGAGGTGAAAGGTCCCTCTCCCCCGGGGAGAGGGAGGGGCCCGGCGCGCAGCGACGGGAGGGTGAGGGGGAGCAGGCTTCTCCATCGCGAGCCGATCCGGCAACGGAGCATCTCGCTGCTTGCTGGTATAGCGACCGCGTGGGGACGCTGGCATGACCGGCGCGCCACTTCTCTCCGTCCGCGACCTCGCGGTGCATTTCCCGGTCCGCGGCGCCGCCAGGGGCGCCGTGGTCAAGGCGGTCGACGGCGTGTCGCTCGACCTCGAGGCCGGCCGCACCCTGGCCCTGGTCGGCGAGAGCGGCTGCGGCAAGTCGACCACCGGTTACGCCATCCTGGGGCTGGAGCGGGCGACGCGGGGCACCGTCGCCTTCGAGGGCCGCGACGTCACCCATGCCGCCCCGGCCGAGCGCCGCGCTTTGGCCGGGGCCATGCAGATCGTGTTCCAGGACCCGAGCGCCGCCCTGAACCCGAAGATGCGCATCGGCGCCAGCATCGCCGAGCCGCTGGCCATCCGCGGCACGCCCGGTGCCGAGCGGCGGCGAAGGGTGGCGGAGCTGCTGGACCTGGTCGGCCTGCCGGCCGGCTACGCCCAGCGCACCCCGAACGAGCTGTCGGGCGGGCAGCGCCAGCGGGTGGTGATCGCCCGCGCTTTGGCGCTGTCGCCGAAGCTGCTGGTCTGCGACGAGCCGGTCTCGGCGCTCGACGTCTCGATCCGGTCGCAGATCCTGAACCTGCTGGTGCGGCTGCAGGACCAGCTGGGCCTGGCCTATCTGTTCATCAGCCACGACCTGTCGGTGGTGCGCCACATCGCCGACCGGGTGGCGGTGATGTATCTCGGCACCATCGTCGAGCAGGGCAACACCGACGCCGTCTTCGCGGCGCCGCGCCACCCCTATACCGAGGCGCTGCTGTCCGCGATCCCCCTGCCCGACCCGCGGGCGCAGCGGCAGCGCCGCAAGATCATCCTGTCCGGCGACCTGCCCAGCCCGCTGGCGGCGCCGGCCGGCTGCCCCTTCGTCAGCCGCTGCCCGATCCGGGTCGAGGATTGCGCCGCCGTCCGCCCGGTGCTGCGCCCGGCCGAGGGCGGCACCGAGGCCGCCTGCCTGGTGCGGGCGGGGTGACAGGCGATCGAAGGCCCGGCCCGGGGCGTGGTGGGGATGGCCCCGGGCCGGGCTGGGCGCTCGGGGAAGTGTGAGTGCCGTTGATGTGACGATTCCGGACCGCGATCTCTTCCATCATTTCGTCGAGGCGAAGCGATCCGGTCAGTCGACCACCGCCTCGACCTCGATCTCGACCTCGTAATCGCCGACCAGGGCGCCGGCCTGGACCAGGGTGTTGGCCGGCTTGACCGCGCCGAACACCCGGCCATGGGCGCGCGACACCGGCTCCCACATCCCCGCGTCGCGCAGATAGATGCGGGTGCGCACCACATCCTCGATCGACCCGCCGAGCGCCGAGATCGCGGCCGCGATCTTGTCGAGAATGTAGGTGGTCTGCGCCCCCGGGTCGCCCGGCGCCACGCAGCGGTCGCCGCCATGAGTGGCGGTGGTGCCGGAGACGCGGATCGTGTCCTTCACCCGAATTGCGCGGCTGTAGCCCGCGATCGGCTCCCATACGCTGCCAGAGGAGACGCGCAGCCGGTCCGGCCGGCCGGGCACCGGCTCCGCCGCGAAGACCGGCGGCAGCGCGTCGAGATGGTGGCTCAGGTCCCCCGAGGCGGTCAGGTAGGGCGGCCGGCGGTACTCGTCGCCGCAATCGCCGGGGATCGGCGTCGCCGCGGCGAAGGCATCCTCGAGATGCGCCCGGTCCTCGGCGTCGAGCGCGAAGGCGAAGGCGGCGAGGTTGTCGGCGCGATGCTCGCTCTCGCCCAGCCGGGCGCCGATGATCGCGGCGGCCACCGCCTCATGCTCCAGCACCCAGCGGGTGGCGACGTTGGAGACGGAGACGCCGTGCTTGCGCGCGACGTCGGCCGCCGCCTGCAGAATGCCCTGGAACACGTCCCAGCCGCCCGCCGCGTCGATGAAGCGCTTGTATTTCGACCGGCTCCAATCCGGCATCGTGTCCGGCTCCGGCTTGCCGAGCCACTTGTCGGAGAGGAAGCCGCCGCACAGCGTGCCATAGGCCAGCAGCTTGACGCCCTTGGCCCGGCACAGATCGGACAGCGCGCCGGCGGCGCGGCGGTCGACCAGCGAGAACGAGACCTGGTTGGTCAGCACCGGCACGCCGTCCGCCAGCGCCACCGCCAGATGCGCGGCGTCGAAATTGGTGACGCCGATCGCGCCGACCAGCCCCTCTTCCCGCAGCCGCGCCATCTCGTGCAGCGCGTCCAGCCAGGCCGGATGCTCGAAGCTCCACCAGTGGAACTGCAGCAGGTCGACCCGGTCGACGCCCAGACGGTCCAGCCGCTCCTGCACGCCGCGGCGGATCACGGCGGCGGTCATCGGCCCCGGCTCCGGGCACCATTTGGTGAAGGCCAGGGGCCGCCCGGTACCCTTGCCATGGCGGGCCAGCAGCCGCCCGGCGATCAGCTCGGCGCTGCCGTAATGGTCGGCCATGTCGAAGGTGTCGAAGCCGGCCTGGGCATAGGCGTCGAGGGCGTCGGCGCCGCGCTCGGGATCGAGCGTGGTGCCGTCCTTCTCCAGATCCGCCACCTGCCACAGGCCGCAGACCAGGCGGCTGATCGACAGGCCGGGGCCGAGATCGATGCGGTCAGGGGTGTTCGGCACGGGAATTCTCCTTGCTGCGGCGGCGTGACGGCCCGCGGTCCTCGCCCAGGATGCCGCGCGGGCGCAGCAGCAGGACGGCGCAGAGCGCGACGCCGATCATGACGATCTGCAGCGCGGCGGCGCGCGCCTGCTGGTCGGGCGGGAACAGGGCCGAGATGGCGCCGCCGGACGCCGCCCACAGGCCCCAGACGAAAACCGCGCCGAGGATGGCGCCGAGATTGCTGCCCGAGCCGCCGACGATCAGCATCGCCCAGACCTGGAAGGTCAGCCGCGGCAGGTAGTTGTCGGGCGCGATGAAGCCGATGAAATGCGCCTGCACCGCGCCGGCCAACCCCATGATGCCGCCGCCGATGGCGAAGGCCTGCAGCCGGAACGACACCGCGTTCTTGCCCAGGGCGCGCGCCGCCGTCTCATCCTCGCGGATCGCCCGCAGCACCCGGCCCCAGGGGCTGCGCACCAGCCGCTGCAGCGCCAGGTACAGCACCAGCACCACCGCCGCGACCACGGCGAGATTGGCCAGGCCGAACAGCAGCGGGTCGCCGGCCGTGTCGGCGAAGGGTCGCGGGATGAAGCCGATGCCGAAGGGACCGCCGGTGACCTTGACCATGTTGAGGGCGCAGAGCTGCACGGCCACGGCGACGCCAAAGGTGGCGATGGCCAGATAGTCGGCCCGCAGCCGGATGGTCAGCGCCCCGATCAGGAACGACACCAGCGCCGTGGCCAGCGCCCCGCCCAGCCAGCCGACGACGATCGGCAGGCCGAAGCCGCCGAAGCGGTCCGCCGCCTCCGGCGTCGTCAGCAGGGCCGAGACATAGGCGCCGATGGCGACGAAACCGGCGACGCCAACATTGAACAGCCCGGTCTGGCCCCATTGCACGTTCAGGCCGAGGCACATGATGGCGTAGGTCAGCGCCATGGTCAGGAAGAAGCAGCCATAGGCGACCAGCTCGACGCTCATCCGGCCCTCCCGAACAGGCCCTGAGGGCGGAGCAGCAGCACCAGCACCAGCACGACGAAGGACACGGCGGCGCGCCATTCGCCGCCGACCAGCGGCACGGCCACGGCCTCGGCCAGGCCGACGACGAGGCCGGCCAGCATCGCCCCCGGCACGCTGCCGATGCCGCCGAGGATCGCGGCGGCGAACAGCGGCAGCAGCAGGTCCAGCCCCATCTGTGGCCGGATCTGGACCAGCAGGCCGGCGAAGATCCCGGCCACCGCGGCCAGCCCCGCCCCCAGCAGCCAGACGATGCGGATGACGCGGCGCACATCGATGCCGACGACGCCGGCCAGCTGCGGGTTCTCGCTGACCGCACGCATCGCCCGTCCGGTCGCGGTCCGGGTCAGCAGCAGATGCACCGCCAGCACCAGGACCAGGGCGACGCCGAGGGTCAGCAGCTGGTCGGGCGTGGCCCGCAGGCCGCCGCCGAGCTTCACGGCGATCTGCAGCGCCTTGGTGTAGTAGGCCGGCTTCGAGGTGAAGATGAACTCCAGCAGGCTGCGCAAGGTCAGCGCGGCGCCGAAGCTGGCCATCACCAGGATGATGACGGTGCTGCGCTTGTCGCGCAGCCGGCCGAACAGCAGCCGGTCGACCAGCAGCGCCAGCCCGCCGGTGAACGCCACCGCGATCAGCGCCGCCAGCGGCAGCGCCCAGCCGAAGGAGAACGGGCCGATCGGGGTCGTGAGCCCGCCGGAGAGGCTGCCCAGCGCCCCGGCCGCGGCCAGCGCGGCATAGGCGCCCCAGGACAAGAGCTCGCCATGGGCGAAATTGGCGAAGCGCAGGATCGAATAGGTCAGGGTCACGCCGATGGCGCCGAGGCCGATCATCGCCCCGGTGACGAGGCCGTCCATGATCACCTGCGGAGTCATGGCGTGGCCTCATGGCGGCGGGCGCCGAGATAGAGCTCGGCGACGATCGGGTCATCCGCGAGCCCCGCCGCAGGACCCTCGTGGCGCACCTGCCCCTCGACCAGGATCACGGCGCGGTCGGCGATGGCCAGGGCCGCCTTCACATTCTGCTCCACCAGCACGATGGTGACGCCGGCGCGGTTGATCGCCTGCAGCCGCGCGAACACCTCGGCCACGATCTTCGGCGACAGCCCGGCCGAGGGCTCGTCCAGGATCAGCACCGACGGCTCGACCACCAGGGCGCGGGCCACCGCCAGCATCTGGCGCTGGCCGCCCGACAGCTGCCCGGCCCGCAGCGACGGCCGCGCGGCGAGATCGGGGAAGGTGTCGTAGAGCGCGGCGATGCGCCGGGCGCGCTTGTCCTTCGGCAGGATGTCCGCCGCGGCGCGCAGATTGTCGTGGATCGACAGCGTGGCGAAGATGTTCTCGGTCTGCGGCACGAAGGCCAGGCCATGGCGGATCTTCTCATGCGCCGGCACGGCGGTGATGTCGGTGGTGCCCAGCGCCATGGTGCCGGAATGCACCGGCACCAGCCCGGCGATGGCCTTGACCAGGGTCGACTTACCGGCGCCGTTCGGGCCCAGCAGCACCACCAGCTCGCCCTGCCCTACCGCCAGGTCGACGCCGCGCACGATCGGCAGATCGGGCTCGTAGCCGGCGACGAGATCCTGCGTCGAGAGCGCGGTGTCCATCACGCCGCCGCCCCACCGAGATAGGCGTCGACCACCGCCGGGTGGCGCGCCACCTCGGCCGGCGCGCCTTCGGTCAGGAAGCGGCCCGAGGCCATGACCACGACCCGGCCGCACAGCCGCGCCACCATCTCCATATTGTGCTCGATCAGCAGGATCGACCGGCCCTGGCGGTTCAGCTCGAGGATCCGGTCGATGATCAGCTCCAGCAGCGTCGGATTGACCCCGGCCGCCGGCTCGTCGAGCAGGATCGCCTGCGGGTCGGCCATCAGCACCCGCGCCAGCTCCAGCAGCTTGCGCTGGCCGCCGGACAGCACGCGCGCCGGCTCATGCGCCAGATGCGACAGGGTCACGAAGTCCAGCAGCGCCTTCGCCTTCGCCGTCGCCGCCCGCTCCTCCGCCGCCACCCGGCGGGGTGCCAGGAAGTTCGGCCACAGCCGCTCCCCCGACTGGCGCTGGCCACCGGCCAGGACGTTCTCCAGCACCGTCATCCCGGCGAAGGGGCGCGGGATCTGGAAGGTGCGGGCCACGCCATGGGCGATGCGCTGCTCCGGCCCCCGCCGCGACAGCTCGCGCCCGCCGACCCGGATCGACCCGGCGCTGGGCGCCAGGCTGCCGGCCAGCAGGTTGAACAAGGTGGTCTTGCCGGCGCCGTTGGGCCCGATCAGCCCCAGCATCTCGCCGGGGCGCAGCGCGATCGACATGCCGTCCACCGCGCGCAGCCCGCCGAACTGCTTGACCAGGCCGCGCCCCTCGATCACGGGCGCACCGGCGGAAGCGTTCGGGGCATGTGCGGCTGGCTGCATCCGCCTCGGACCAATTTTGATCGGTGATGTTTGATCAAAGTTTACAGCCGGTGCGTTGGCAAGTAGAAAATTCGGGGAGAGCAGCAACTGCCCATCAGCCTGGAGGGTCCATGCCCGATCGGGACCAGAACGCAGTGTCGGACACCGCCGCATGAGCCGCCGCGGCGCCCTGTCGCCGGTCGGCCGAGAGACCCTGCACGACCGGGTCTATGCCGAGCTGCGCCGGTCCCTGATCCACGGCATGTTCGACGCCGGCGAGGTGCTACGCATCGTCGAGCTGGCGGAGACGCTGCGCACCAGCACCATGCCGGTGCGCGAGGCGCTGGGCCGGCTGGTGTCGGAGCAGGCGCTGGAGGCGCTGCCCAACCGCTCGGTCCGGGTGCCGCTGATCACGCGGGAGCGGCTGGACGACCTGGCCCGCGCCCGCTGCCTGATCGAGGGCCAGATGACGGCGCTGGCGTTGCCCAACCTCTCGAAAGACGACTTCACCCGGCTGCGCGCGCTAACCGTGGCCTGCGAGGACGCCTTCCGCAGCGACGACCCGGACAAGGCGCACCGGACATCGGAGCTGAACCACGACTTCCATTTCGCCGTGTACCGTGCCGCCGGATCGGCCGTGCTGATCCCGATCGCCGAGAGCCTGTGGCTGCAATCCGGCCCCTATGTCCGCGCCGCGGCGCAGATCCATGACGAGCAGCGCGACATCCCGGCCACGCATTACCATTGGGAGCTGATCGAGGCGCTGGAGCGCGGCGATGCCGGCGGCGCGACCGCGGCGCTGACCAGCGACATCACCCGATCTTTCCGCCTGATCCGCGGGCGCCTGGACGCCGAGGATGCCGAGCAGAGGACCACAGCCCATGCCTGACACAGACGACGACAGCTTCGAGCTGTACGATTTGCGGGTCGAGGTGGTGGCGCCCGAGGGCGGGCCGATCTATTGCGGTGCCAGGGTCGGCGACCATTTCGAGCTGCGCGGCGAGATGCTGCATCTGCCGCCGGGCCAGGGCTTCTCGATCTACTCGCTGGCGGCGCTGCTGCCGCTGCTGCCGGCCAAGCAGCGCCCGACCCATGCCAACGACTGGATGACGACGGACGCCGAGGTCGCCTGCCCCGACCCGAACTGCTCGTCGCGCTTCCGCATCACCCGGACCGGCAAGCGCCGGTTCAGCCACGCCGCCACCACCGCGGTGCCCCTCCCAGACGACCGAGGCTGAGAGCATGCAGAGAATCCGCCTGGCCCCGGACTACGAGATCTCCCGCGTCATCCGCGGCGGCTGGCAGATGTCGAGCGGCCACAGCGAGGCGCGCAGCGGCGACCCGGTGGCCGACATGGTCGCCTTCGCCGATGCCGGCATCACCACCTTTGACTGCGCCGACATCTACACCGGCGTGGAGGAGATGATCGGCCGTTTCCGCCGGCACTATCGCGACCTGCGCGGAGCGGAGGCGCTGGGCCGGATCAAGGTCCACACCAAATACGTGCCCGATCTCGACATCCTGCCGCGGATCCGGAAGGCCGATGTCGAGCGCGTGATCGACCAGTCGCTGCGCCGCCTGGGGCTGGAGCGGCTGGACCTGGTGCAGTTCCACTGGTGGGACTATGCCGCGCCGCGCTGGCGCGAGGCCGCGCTGTGGCTGGAGGAGCTGCGGCAGGCCGGCAAGATCCACAAGGTCAGCGGCACCAATTTCGACACCGATCACATGCTGGAGATCGTCCAGGCCGGCGTGCCCCTGACCACGATGCAGGTGCAGTACTCGCTGCTGGACCGCCGGCCGGAGCGGCGGATGGCGCAGGCCGCGGCCGGGCATGGCGTCGCCTTCCTCTGCTACGGCACCGTCGCCGGCGGCTTCCTGGGCGACCGCTGGCTGGGCGCGGCCGAGCCGGCGGAGCCGCTGGAGAACCGGTCCTTGGTCAAGTACAAGCTGATCATCGACGACCTCGGCGGCTGGGACCTGTTCCAGGCCCTGCTGCGGGCGCTGCGCCAGGTGGCCGACCGGCACGGTAGCGACATCGCCACCGTGGCCAGCGCCGCGATGCTGGACCGGCCGGGCGTGGCCGCGGTCATCGTAGGCGCCCGCAACCGCGACCACTTGGCCGCCAACCTCGCCATCTCGGACATCGCTCTGACCGAGGCCGACCACGCCCTGATCGCCGGGGCGCTGGCCGGGGGGCGGGATCTGGAGGGCGATGTCTACACGCTGGAGCGCGATCGCCATGGGCGCCATGGCGCGATCATGAAATACAACCTGAACAAGGGCGCCGCCTGATCGTCATTAAGCAACGGCCGGCACGCCGCCGGCCCAATCAAACAGGGAGCACAATGATGAAGCATATCCTTCTGACCACCGCCCTGGTGGCGGCCGCCGCCGTGCCGGCCCTGCCCGCCTCCGCCTGCGACATCACCGTCGGCCTGGTGATGGAGCTAACCGGTCCGGCCGGCGCCTATGGCCAGGCCGGCGCCAAGGCGGTCGAGATGGCGTTCCGCGACGTCAACGACGCCGGCGGCGCCGCCGGCTGCAAACTGGTGACCGACACCCGCGACAGCCAGAGCCAGGGCACCGTCGCCGTCGACCAGGCAACGCAGCTGGTCAACATCAAGAAGGTGCCTGTGGTGATCGGCGGCATCATCTCCTCGGTGTCGATCCCGATCTTGACCTCGGTGACGGCGCCGGCCGGGGTGGTGCAGGTGTCGCCGGCCTCCTCCTCCCCGACCCTCACCGAGCTGGGCCGACAGGGCAAGACCAACGGCGTGTTCTTCCGCACCATCACCTCGGACGCGCTGCAGGGCACGGCGGCGGCGAAATACGCCCTCGACCAGGGGCTGAACAAGATCGCCATCATCCACGTCAACAACGATTTCGGCGTGAACATCGTCCGCGAATTCTCGGCCGCCTACACCAAGCTGGGCGGCACCATCACCTCGACCACGCCGTACAACGAGCAGCAGTCGAGCTATTCGGCCGAGGCCAGCGCGGCCATGGCGGGCGAGCCGGAGGCGCTGTACCTGGTCAGCACCCCGGTCGACGGCGCCACTATCGCCCGCGCCTGGATCTCCGGCGGCGGCGCGCAGAAGCTGCTGCTGAACGACGGTATGAACTCCAGCGACTTCATCGAAGCCGTCGGCGCGCAGTATCTGAACGACGCCTACGGCACCTCCTCCGGCAGCACCAAGACCGACTCGACCGACTATTTCTACAGCGGCTTTGAGGCGTTCTCCGGCGGCATCAAGCCGGACGCGCCGGCGGCCGACCGCTCCTATGACGCCGGTGCCATCGTCGCCCTGGCTATCGCCAAGGCCGGCAAGGCCGATGCTGCGGCGATCAAGGCGGCGATCCCGCAGGTGGTGGCCGAGGGCGGCACGCCGATCCATGCCGGCAAGTCGGAGTTCGCCAAGGCGCTGCAGCTGATCAAGGACGGCAAGCCGATCAAGTACGAAGGCGTGATCGGCCCGGTGAGCTTCGATCAATACGGCGACATCACCGGCCCGTTCCGGCTGTGGCGGATCCAGGACGGCAAGGTCACCACGGTCGGCGAGATGAGCGCCGCCGAGGTCGACCAGACCCGGGCCGCGCTGGCGAAGTAAAGGCTTGCCCGCGAGTTCGCCGCCCTAAAACGCCGTCATTGCGAGGAGGCGAAGCTGACGAAGCAATCAAGGGGCGACGCCAAACAGCCCTGGATTGCTTCGCTGTGCTCGCTATGACGGTTCATGAACCCGACGCCGGACCGACCAATCCACGATCGTGCCGTCGTCCAGCACCGCGTTCTGCGTGTGCCGGACCTTCGGCGCGAAGCGGTGGCGAGCGCAGTCGGCCTCGTCGACCTCCACCGCCAACTCCGGCGCGTCGGGGATCTGCCAGAAGCGATCGACCATGCGGATCGGGCCGCGGACGACATCGAAATACCAGAGCATCGCCCCCGCTCTCCGGGGTCCCTGGGATTGCCGGGCAAGCCCGCAATGACAGTAAGGGTGAGCAGACGTCCTTGATTTCCCCGTTGGCACTCAGCCTCTCGACCGGCGCTCGAAGCCGATGCGGATCCGGTTCCACTCCTCGGTCGGCTGGAACAGGGTGCCGGGATGGCGCAGCTGCGCCTCGACAGCCTCCTCATTCAACTCGACGCCCAGGCCCGGCGTGTCGGGCACGGTGACGTAGCCGCCCTCGAGATAGTCGGAGTCAATCCCGGTCACCAGCTCGCCCCAGTTCGGCAGGTCCAGCCCGTGATGCTCGACTGCAACGAGGCCGGAGATCGCGGCGCCGCAATGCACGTTCGCCATCAGCCCGATCGGGGTGCAGCAGGCGTGCAGCGCGGTGGCCAGGCCGAAGCGTTCGCCGTAATCGGCGATGCGCTTAGTCTCCAGCATGCCGCCCGAGGTCAACAGGTCCGGGTGCAGGATGTCGAAGGCCCGGGTCTCGATCGGCTCGCGGAAGCCGTCCCAGAGATACAGCTCCTCGCCCGCCGCCACCGGGGTCAGCAGCGCATCGGCCACCTTCTTGTGGCCGGCGAAATCGTGCCAGGGCAGCGGATCCTCGACCCAGGCCAGGTCGAATGGCTCCAGCGCGTGGCCCAGGCGGATCGCCTCATCGGCGGTCATGAAGCCCTCGCCGAAGTGGTCGATGCACAGCGAGATCTCGGGGCCGACCGCCTCGCGCACGGCGCGGACCACGTCGACCGCGGTGGCGATGCCCTTCTGGCTGAGCTTGATGCCACGCCCGGCGCCTGGCGCGCGCCAGGCCTTGGCCAAGTCGTATTCATGCTTCGTCGCCTGCCCGACCAGGGCGCCGTCGATAGCGTTGAAGAAGCGCGGCGGCAGGTCGAACTTGATGAAGGTCAGGCCCAGCGCCTTGCGCCGCAGCACGGCCTCGACATAGCCCTCGGGCGTCGGCTGGGCCGGGGCCGGCGTGTCGCCGTAGATCCGCACGCGGTCGCGGTGCTTGCCGCCGAAGAACTGGTGGCAGGGAACGCCATAGGCCTTGCCGACCAGGTCCCACAGCGCGATCTCGATGCCGGAGACGCCGCCCCCTTCCCGCCCCCAATTGCCGTAGCGGCGCAGGGCCGAGAAGATCATGTCGACATTGCAGGGATTCTGGCCCAGCAGCATGGATTTGAACTGCAGGGCGTATTCGGCATGGCCGCCGTCGCGCACCTCGCCGAGGCCGGAGATGCCCTGGTTGGTGTCGATGCGGATGATCGGGTGGTAGCCGCTGCCGACCACCACCGCGACCCGCAGGTCGGTGATCCTGAGCTCGCTCGGCCGGGAATGGCTCGATACCGCGTCCTCGACCCGGCCCATGGCCGCGCCGTCCAGCTGCCCCGTGGTCATGGCGTCCGCCCCTGAAGTTTGCTGTTCGTTAGGTAATTTGCTATCACTACCAAACAAGTTGCGCAAGCCGATGCGGCGGCACGGGACGATGTTGACGGCGGAACCAGCGCTGCGGCAGAAGATGCGGCCCAAACAGGAGCGCAACCCCGCATGAGCTCAGGCCGCGTCACCATCCAGGACATCGCCGACCGGCTCGGCATCTCGAAGTTCTCGGTGTCCCGCGCCCTGTCCGGCAAGTCGGGCGTCGGCGAGGCCACCCGCAGCCGGGTGCTGCGCGCCGCCCACGCCCTCGGCTACCGCCGCAACCATGAGCTGCCGGCCGCCCACCGCCAGATCCTGTTCATCCGGCAGGAGATCGATCCGGTCGCCAGCGAGCTGTGGCTGAACATGCTGCACGGCGCCGAGCGCGAGGGCGAGCGGCTGGGCTTCGCGATCGTGCCGCGCCAGGCCCGGCATCTGGCCGGGGCCGGGCCGCTGGACGACGCCGTGGCCGGGTTGATCCTGGCGGTGCCGCGGCCGCAGGAGATCTCGGCCCTCGCCGCCCGCACCGGACTGCCGGTGGTCTGCGCCACCTATGTCGACGCGATGGAGCGGATCGACCAGGTCACCGGCGCCGACTGGGAGGCCGGGGTCGGCGTCGCCCGGCTGCTGCTGGGCCTAGGCCACACCGCCGTCGCCTTCGTTCACGGCAGCACCCTGCCCGCCGGCCGGGCCGAGCGCTTCCGCGGCTTCCGCGACTGCATGCTGGAGGCGCCGGGCACCATGGTCGAGGACATCGTGTTCGACGAGGCCGAGGGCTTCCGCGACGCCTTCCTGGCCTATCTCCGTCGCGGCGGCGCGCCGACGGCGCTGTTCTGCGCCCATGACGGCATCGCCGTGAACGTGATCTCGGACCTGCTGCGCCTGGGCATCCGCGTGCCCGAGGACATCTCGGTGGTCGGGTTCAACGACTTCGCCGCCGCCTCGCAGGTGTCGCCGCGGCTGACCACGGTGCGGACGCCGCAGGTCGAGATCGGCGCCGCCATGGTGCGCTGCATCGCCGACCGGCTGGGCGATGCGGAGGCCGCGTCCCGGCCGCCGGTCAGGCTGGCGCTGGTGGCCGAGATCGTCACCCGCGCCTCGACCGGACCGGCCGCGCCGACGAGCTGGCTGGCGCCGGCGCTGAAGCGGGCGAAGTAGCGCCCTCCCCTCCTTCGCTGTCATTGCGAGGAGGCGAAGCCGACGAAGCCATCCAGGGGCCACTGCGAGCGGCCCCTGGATTGCTTCGCTGCGCTCGCAATGACGGTTCTAAATATTCTCAGGAGAGCCAGCACCTAACAAGTTGCAATGAGTCTCGCCTGTGTTAGGCTCGGTTCGCGACTGCCTAGATCGGACATAAAAAGGGCAGCGGAGGAAACAACCGGGTGGGCGGCGACGCCCGTCCCCGACCAAGCGGGGCGCCCAGACCATGAAGATCATCGATCTAAAATGCGCCGTGATCGGCAAGAACCCGATCGTGCGCATCGTCACCGACCAGGGCCTCAGCGGCTATGGCGAGGTCGAGTCCTACAAGCCGTATCTCAAGCCGCACATCCTGCATTTCCGCGACGCGCTGATCGGCGCCGACCCGACGCTGGTCGAGCAGACCATGATGCGGATCCGCCAGCGCGGCGCGTTCAAGCCCTGGGGCGCCGCAGTCAGCGCCATCGAGATGGCGCTGTGGGACGTCGCCGGCAAGGCGGCCGGCGTGCCGGTGCACAAGCTGCTGGGCGGCAAGGTGCGCGACCATGTGCGGGTCTACAACGGCTCGCTGCGGGCGCCGCTGGGCGGCTACGACCCCGAGCACTACGCCGCCGACGCCCAGCGGCAGATGGCCCTGCCCGAGGGCTTCACCATGATCAAGCAGCCGATCGGCTTCCACAGCCCGATGAAGCGCGAGGTGCCAGACTTCTTCTACGGCAATCCGGGGCAGAGCGTGTTCCACGGCGCCATGGATTCCGGGCTGATGACCGAGCGCGGGATGAAGCACATCGTCGCCTGCGTCGCGGCGATGAAGGAGGTGCTGGGCGACAAGGTGGCGCTGGCGCTGGATTGCGGGCCGGGCTGGACCGTGCCGGACGCGATCCGCTTCGCCGGCGCGGTCGAGGAGTACAACCTGCTGTGGCTCGAGGACCTGATCACCGGCGACTACGTGCCCTATGTCAACGCCGACGTGTATCGCGAGGTGACGCGTGCCACCTCGACCCCGATCCACACTGGCGAGCAGATCTATCTGCGCCAGAATTTCAAGGCGCTGATCGAGGGACACGCGGTCAACGTGGTCGGCCCCGACCCGTGCGATGTCGGCGGCATCGCCGAGCTGAAATGGATCGCCGAATACGCCAACCTGCACGGCATCCTGATGGCGCCGCACGGCACCGGCAACGGCCTCCTGGGCCTGGCCGCGCTGGTCCAGGTCTCGGCCACTCTGCCGAACAACTTCATCGCCTTCGAATACCCGAGCGGCAACCCGGCCTGGTGGTACGACATCGTCGACGGCCTACCCAACCCGATCGTCCGCAACGGGCTGATCGAGGTCTGGGACCGGCCCGGCATGGGCGTCGACATCAACCCCGAACGCGCCCGCCCGTACCTGGCCGAAGAGGACAAGACATTCTTCGACTGAACGCCCGGTCGACGAATGCGATCGACTAACAACATAACAAAAGCCGCAACTTGTTGCGCAGCATCCTTGACGCGTTTTGCCGCCCCAGCCTAGGCTGACCCGGAACTCGCAGACGACAAGCGAGGCCATTGGGAGGACCGCTCATGACCAAGCCTCATGCAGGTGACCTCTTTTCCCATGAAGTCGACCGCCGCCGCTTCCTCGGATATGCCGCCGGGGCCGGCGCCCTGGCCGCGGGGCTGGGCCCGTTGCGCGCCCTGGCGCAAGACACCGGCATCGACACCTCGAATTGGACGCCGGACTACATCAGCAGCATCGCCGGCACGATGGAGGTCGACACCGCGGCCGAATGCGCCAAGGTGGTGCCGCTCGACTACAAGGGCCGGCTGACCTACTGGTATGTCGGGCCGAACGAGGCGTCGCCCCGGATCGACCACGAGATCGACACCCAGTTCTGGGACACCTTCGCCAAGACCTACCCCAACATCACGGTCGAGAAGCAGAATCTCGACTACAACCAGATGCTGAACAAGCTGCGCGCCGCGGCCCTCGGCAACGCCGCGCCGATGGCGGCGAAGCTGCCGATCCTGTGGGGCGTGGAGTTCGCGGCCAAGGGCCAGCTGAGCGAGCTGTCGCCGGAGAAGGTCGGCCACCGCACCGCGGATTTCTGGCCCGGGGCGATGAAGTCGGTGACCTGGAAGGACAAGACCTACGGCGTGCCGACCAACAACGAGACCATGGCGCTGATCTGGAATGCCGGGATCTTCAAGGAGGCCGGCCTCGACCCCGAGAGCCCGCCGGCGACCTGGGACGACCTGGTCGCCTATTCCAAGCAGATCAAGGACAAGACCGGCAAGAACGGCTATGGCCTGGTGGCCCGCAGCAATGCCGGCAACACGCCGTTCCGCTTCATGCCGCAGCTCTGGGCCTATGGCGGCGGCGCGCTGGACGAGGCCGAGGCCAGCCCGACCTACAAGAATGTCTATATCAACAATGACGGGTCCAAGGCCGCGCTGCAGGCGTCCTACGACATGTATGTCCGGGACAAGTCGGTGCCGACCTCGGCCCTGACCAACACCCAGACCGAGAACCAGGACCCGTTCATCGCCGGCCAGCTGGCGATGATGATCAGCCACCCGATCGAATACGCGACCATGTTGGACCGGGCCAAGAAGGCGACCGGCGCCGACAAGCAGATCGCCGACGCGGTGGTGGCCAACATGCGCTATGGGCTGATCCCGAAGGGGCCGGCGCGGCGTGCCGTGGTCTTCGGCGGCTCCAACGACCACATTTTCCACCCCGACGTGGTCGATGGCGGGCTGGACATGGACGCCGCCCGCGCCCTGATCGCCTTCGCCACCGGGCCGGAATGGTCGACCAAGGTGGCCTGGGTCGGGTCGAACCCGGGCAACACCCGCGGCTTCCGCACCAAATGGATGAAGCAGCGGCTGGACGAGATCAAGTTCCTGAACGTCACCACCTCGATGCTGCCGAGCGGGATCCCGTTCCCGGTGATCCCGGAATCGGCGGAGATCATGAACATCATCGTCCCGGACATGATGCAGAACGCGCTGACCGGGAAGATGACCGTGGCCGACGCGGCCGACGACGCCGCCAAGAAGATCGAAGACCTGCTGTCGGGCCTGTAGCCCGCCTGTCCCGCACCCGGCCGGGGCCCGCGGGCACCGGCCGGCCCCTTTCCCCCGCCAAGGAGAAATCGGGCGTGACCATGGCTGCCGCGCAGGAGGATGCGCCCGGGACGCGGGCGGCGCCCCGCCGCCGACCCGGGCTGATGCGGCGCATCATCCGCCACCGGGCCGACTACCTCTACATCCTGCCGGCCTTCGCGGTGATGCTGCTGGTGATCGGCTACCCGATCTACGACACGGTCTACCTGTCCTTCTTCAACACCCCGCCCAGCCTGGCGATGGCCGACAAGACCTATGTCGGCCTCGACAACTACAGCCGGATCCTGACCAGCGCCAGCTTCCGCGAGGTCACGGTCAACACCCTGATCTGGACGGTGTTCTCCACCCTCTTCGCCTTCCTGCTGGGCCTGGGCGCGGCGCTGGCGCTGAACCGGTCCTTCATCGGCCGCGGCCTGCTGCGCGGGCTGTTCCTGATCCCCTATGTGATCAGCGCGGTCGCCGCCTCCTATGTCTGGCGCTGGCTGTATCACAGCGATTTCGGCGTGTTCGGCGCGCTGTCGGTGGCCTTCGGCTTCACCGACGCGCCGATCAACTTCCTGGACAACGTCCACACCTCGCTGCCGTCGCTGATCGTGGTCAATGTCTGGAAGGAGTTTCCCTTCGCCATGATCATGCTGCTGGCCGGGCTGCAGACCGTGCCGGACGAGCTGCACCGCGCCGCCAAGGTCGATGGCGCCGGCACCTGGCAGCGCTTCTGGCACATCACCATGCCGCATCTGAAGGGGGTGACGCTGGTGACGGTGCTGCTGCTGCTGGTCACCAACCTGAACGGCTTCACCATCCCCTGGATCATGACCGGCGGCGGCCCCGCCGGGTCGTCCGACATCTGGATCACCCAGATCTACCAGCTGGCCTTCGGCCGCATCCGCTTCGGCATCGCCTCGGCCTATTCGGTGATCCTGTTCGTGGTGATGATGGGCCTGGGCTACTTCTACGTCCGGGCGCTGACCCAGGGCGAAGGGAGGCGGCCGGAATGACCGCCACCGCCCTCGATCCCCGCCCCGCCGCCCCGAAGCGCCGCCGCGCCAAGGCCGGCCCCTGGGGCGTCGCCCGCATCGTCTACCTGATCCTGCTCGGCATCTTCACCGTGCTGCCGATGGCCTGGATGCTGCTGACCTCGGTGAAGACCCAGTTCGCGGCGCTGCAGTATCCACCGGAATGGATCCCGTCCAACCCGACGCTGGAGCAGTATGCGCGCCTCCTCTCCCCCGCCAACGAGGTGGGGCAGGAGTTCCTGCACTACCTGCTGAACAGCATCATGGTGTCGACCGCGACCACCATCCTGGGCGTCGCCATCGCGGTGCCGGCGGCCTATGCCTTCTCCCGCTTCCGCTTCCCCGGCCGCAAGCTGCTGTTCTACGCCGTGCTGGTGCGGAACATGTTCCCGGCCGTGGTCTTCCTGATGCCGCTGTTCATCATGATGAAGGCGATGGGGCTGGTGAACACGGCCTGGTCGCTGATCCTGACCTACCTGACCTTCGGCCTGCCGCTGTCGATCTGGCTGCTGAAGGGCTTCTACGACAACATCCCGCCTCAGCTGGAACAGGCGGCCCGGATCGACGGGGCGACGCGGTTCCAGGCCTTCCTGTTCGTGGTCATGCCGCTGTCCACGCCCGGGATCATCGCCACCGCGATCTATTCCTTCGTCCTGGCGTGGAACGAATACGTCTATGCCCTGACCTTCATCAACGACAAGAGCAAGCTGACGCTGCCGGTCGGG
This sequence comes from Inquilinus sp., assembly GCF_039594555.1. Lineage (GTDB taxonomy): Bacteria > Pseudomonadota > Alphaproteobacteria > DSM-16000 > Inquilinaceae > Inquilinus. The sequence goes on along the minus strand of NZ_JBCNNF010000004.1, from coordinate 163 downwards.
CTGGAGCGCTTCTTCACCGAATACGCGACCAACTGGCCGGGGCTGATGGCGGCGTCGTTCATCATGAGCGTGCCGGTCGTCGTGCTGTTCCTGGTCCTGCAGAAATACTTCGTCCGCGCCCTGACCGAGGGCGCGGACGAAGTATTTCTGCAGGACCAGGAAC
>NZ_JBCNNF010000399.1:0-6374 GCF_039594555.1 Inquilinus sp. | reverse complement strand
CCTGGCCGTGCGCCCGGCCGGTCTCCTCGGCGAAGCGCTCGGCCAACGCGCCGGCGCGCCGGGACGAATCGTCCAGGGACTTGGTGAAGGAGCCGGCGGATTTCCTCAGCTCGGCGGCGGAGGCGGAGAGCTGCTGGGCCAGCTCGTCGGCGCGGGACCGCAGCGCCTCCGTCGCCCGCCCGATATCCTCGGCCCCGCTCGCCAGCGGCGCGGCGAGGTCGGTGGAAACCCGCTCCGCCACGGAGCGGATTTCGGTTCCCAGCATCTCGCCATAGCGCTGCAGGGCTTCGCCCTGGTGCCGGATCGACAGCTCCGCGCCTTCCCGCAGGATCTGCGTCATCTCCGTCCGGAAATCGTTGAACTGGACGATGATGTCGCGGAATTCGCCCTTCAGCCGCGTCGCGGCCTCGACCAGCTCGAGGCGGGCCTCGCGCTCGACCTCCACCGGGTCGCGCCGGATCTGGCTGACCATGACCCGCAGGAAGATCCCCAGGATCGTCGACAACAGGGCGATGCCGAAATTCGACAGCAGGTTCTCGATCAGCCTGTCGTCCTGGACGGACGCCACCTGGTACAGCGCCATGCCCAGGCTGGTCAGGGTGTAGAGGAAACCCAGGTAATAGACGTTGTCGGCGACGATATCCTCGCGGATCTGCGCGATCTGGATGCTCAGGCAGATCAGCACGTAGCCGACCATGCACACCACGATGCCGAGGCTGATCAGCCATTGCCTGGCGTCGGTGAGCTTGAGGCCGACGATCAGCCCGGCCCCCAGCAGGAAGGCGCTGCCGAACAGGATCTTGTCGGCCACGCCGGAGACCTGGGTCTGGAAGGCCCGGCGCGGCGGCGCCGACTGGCCGTACGTCATCCGAATATCCTCACGATTCTCTCAATGCTGGCACCGTCATCGGTGAAGAAATCCGTCCAGAACGCGATGTGGTCCGCATTCTGGCGCCGCTCCTGGTTCGCCCGGCTGACATACAGGATCTCCACCTCGACGCCCCGCAGGTCGCTCTTCAGCGCGCGATAGGCGTCCGTCTTCGCGAAGTCGCCGAAGGTCTTGGTGCCGTTGTATTGCGAGAAGCTGCGGCTGTGCTGCAGCATGTCGGAGACCAGGACCAGTCGCTTCGGCAGCGGCTTCTTGTCGGGATCGCCGAACTCGGCGACGGCCACGGACTGGACCGTCTCCATGATCGGGGAGGCGTCGCCCTGCCCTGCCGCGACCAGGCTGCCGAGCAGGTCCTGCAGCGGCGTGTCGAAGGCCTCGCGCCATCGTTTCTCCACCAAAGCGGGGTTCGAGGTCAGCTGGCTCAGCCCCTCTCCCCGGCCGGGATTGCACAGCGACAGCGAGGCCCGGGGCGGCTGCTCCGGCGTCTGCCTGACGGGATAGATCGCGACCAGCCAGCCGCGCGGCAGCTCCTCGCGCAGCCCGCGCAGCTTGTTGAGCACGTCGAGACGCTGCACCGGCGACAGCGTGTCCGTCGTGTCGATGAGAACGGCCGCCACCCCGGCGGGGCCGCCGGACGGGCACAGCGTCACCGGGTCGATCTTCGGGTTGGCGCTGGCCGCCTCGACATAGAGCCAGGCGCCGCCGGCGAAGAGGGCACAGGCCGCCGCCGCGATCAGGCCGGCCTTCCACAGGCCGCCCGCCTCCGATGCGCTACGCCTTCTCCGCGGGCGACGGCGTCTCGCGACCATCACTCAATCCCCTGGCAAAGCGGCTGATCCGCTCATATTCGCTGAATGCCTTCTCGAATTCCTCCAACAGTTCGGAGGTTCGCTCCGACAGGACGGCATCGGCCCGCTCGGTGAGCTTCCCCAGCTCGGCCCGCCGGACGGAGGCATCGGCCTCGCCGGCCACCGGCAGGATGGTCGAGAGCGCCACGGGCCTCGTGAAATAGTCCGGCGCGGGAGTGGACCGGTGCCGGATGTTGGTCTCCCGGTACCGCCCGATCAGGGAATTGGCCGCCTGCTGAGTCTGCTCCAGGAACACCGGCAGGGCCAGCCGCAGATGGTCCCGATAGTCGGAGGCCTGGAGGTAGTTCCTGATGCGCGAGGTGATGTCCGCCCGCGCCGCCTTGATGGTGTCGAGCACGTCATCCTTGGTGTCGCGCAGCTCGTCCAGCAGGGCTTCCTTCTCATGGGCATAGTCGGCGATCGAACGCTCCCATCGCCGCCACACATTGCCGAAGCCCGGATAGGGATCGTCCCAGCCATAGCCCTCGATCCAGGCCACCGTGGCGAAGGCGAAGCCGACCAGGACGAGGATCCAGGAGTTGAAGATCGTCAGGCCCAGCGGATCGGCCCAGAACTGGCCCGCCGCCTGCCGCGTCGCGGCCTCCCAGCCGACCAGCCCCGCGACCTCCCGGAAATGTGCGACGAAGAGGTTGAACCCGATCGCGAACACCAGAAATGCGAGAAAGATGATGAGACCAGCCAGCTTCCGGAGCGGGTTCCGATGATTGATCTGGACCGTCATCCTGCCGAACAGGAACGAGAAGAAGATGTTGATCGCGGAGATCGTGCAGGCGGTGAACACGCCGCCGACCAGGCCAAGCTCGTTCGACTCCATGAAGAAGCTGCCGTTGATGATCGATTCCGCGGCCAGCATCAGGAGGATCACCGCCCGCATGATGTGGAGCTTGACGGGCGTCGGCTGGTGGGCGGTCCGGTCCAGGCGATGGCGGCGGCGGAACGTCTCGAGCTCCTCGCGCAGCAGCTTCAGCCTTTCGCCCTGCAGGTAAAGATGATCCGTGCCGAGATGGACGCGTTCGCGCAGCGCCGATACCCCGTCCGAGATCGACATGTCGATCTCGGAGACCTTCCCTTCGACATCCAGGCCGCTCATCCGGTCGGCATAGACCCGCATCTCGCTTTCATAGGCGGATAATCCGATCCGCCGTACCTCCGACACTTCGTCGATGATCTTGGTTTCTACAACATCGAGGTCGGCAGCATCGGTTCTCGGCAAATCTTCCTTGCCCCTGCTCTCCGCCTCTTGCTCTAGGTTAAGCCGCCGGGCGATCGATTCACTGCTGATGGAGGGAAATACCGTCGTCGTAGCGTCAATGTTGCTTGGCGCCAGATTCAAGACGGCCGTCAACGACTTCAGGGACGATCCCATAATCCGACTCAAATCTGATCACCGTATGGATAGACATATCCCCTGTCGGGAACGACGCGTCAATCCGCCCTCGTGCCGGACGCGAACAAATGTAGATCGCTGCCGAGGATGGCCTTTTCACGGCGGACCGGCATGCTAGGTCTTCCATCGATCATCGGAACACCCGCCATAGAGGTCGAGATGAAGCTGGCAGCCCTGTTCTGCGCCGTCCTCTGCGCCGTGTCGATCGCCGCGCCCGCCCTTGCCGGCGACAAGAAGGGGGTCGCGATCGGCCAGAAGGACGCCAACGCGGCCGAGACGACCCAGCAGCTCAACGCCCGCTGGTACTACACCTGGAACACCGACCCGATCGGGCAGGCCGGCGCGGCACAGTTCGTGCCGATGATCTGGTCGAACAGCACCAAGCTGGACCGGCAGGTCGCGCAGCTCGGCCAGGGTTCGAAGCCCTGCGCGCTGCTGGCTTTCAACGAGCCGGACGGCAAGCGCCAGGCCGACATGTCGGTCGATGAGGCGGTCGACGCCTGGGACCGGATCCGTCCCCTCGCCCGCCGCATCGGCAGCCCGGCCGCGGTCAACGCGCTCGGCCCCTGGTTCGAGGACTTCTCCAAACGCATGACCGAGCGGGGCAAGGGCTACGATTTCGTCGCCGTCCACTGGTACGGCGCGCCGTCGGCGAAGAGCTTCCTGCGCAAGATCGACGATATCCACGAGGCCTACGGCAAGCCGATCTGGATCACCGAATTCGCGGTCTCCGACTGGGCGGCGCAGGACGGGAGGACGAGCCGCTATACCGCCGAAGCGACGGAGCGGTTCATGGCGACCGTCCTGCCGGAGCTGGAGCGCCGCCCCTATGTCGAGCGCTATGCCTGGATGGGCGCCGGCGCCTATCGCGCGGCGACGGTCAGCTCGCGGCTCGTTGATGACGACGGCGCGCTGACCCCGCTCGGCCGGATCTATGCCGATTTCGACGGCGATGCCGCCTCGGTTAGCGACGAGCCGGCCTGCGCCGCAGGGCGGTGATGCCCCCTACTCCACGCAGTCCAGCAGGTCGCCGAGTTGGCCGATGCGGCGCTGGATGGTCGCGGCGCGGCCGGCGACGTAGCGCGACGGCTTGCCGGCCGACCAGCCGCGCGGGTTCGGCAGCACCGCCGCCAGCAGCGACGCCTCCCGCGCCGAGAGCTGCGCCGCGCTCTTGCCGAAATAAGCCTGCGACGCAGCCTCAACCCCGTAGATGCCGGGGCCGAGTTCGACCACGTTGAGATAGACCTCCATGATCCGGCGCTTCGGCCACAGCGCCTCGATCATCACGGTCAGATAGGCCTCGAACCCCTTGCGGATGAAGGTGCGGCCGTCCCAGAGGAAGACGTTCTTCGCCGTCTGGTTCGAGATGGTGCTGCCGCCGCGCAGCCGGCCGACGCCGGACTGGTAGCGGTCCCAGGCCTTCTGCATCGAGTCCCAGTCGAAGCCGTCATGGCGGCAGAACAGGTTGTCCTCCGCCGCCACCGCCGCCCTGGCCATCACCGGCGCGATGTCGCTCCACGGCACCCAGTCGCGGTGCCAGCCCTCGCCCTCGAACAGGCGCAGCACCATCAGCGGCGTCGCCGGCACCGGCAGCACGCGGTAGACCACGGTCAGCGCCAGCGGCGCCAGAAACAGGACGGCGAACAGGCCCCACAGGATCTTCGACCACCAGCGCCGCCGGCCCCACCAGCGGCCGAGCGCGCCCGGCAGGGCGAGGCGCGGCAGCGGCAGGCGCGGCAGCCGCCAGCGGGTCGCCGCCCGGCTCGACGCCCGCCGCGCCATCTCAGCGCAGCCAGCGATGCAGCCGCGCCGCCGCCTCTTCCATCTCCTCGGTTGCGCCGGCGAAGGAGAAGCGCATGGTGGCATGGCCGCGCACCGGGTCGAAATCGACGCCCGGCGTCGCCGCCACCCCGGTCTCCGCCAGCATGCGGCGGCAGAACTCGACGCTGTCGTTGGTCAGGTGGCCGATCTCGGCATAGAGGTAGAAGGCGCCGTCGGCCGGTGCCAGCCGGTCGAAGCCGGCGCGCGGCAGCGCCTCCAGCAGCAGACCGCGGTTGCGGGCATAGCGGGCGACGTTGCGGTCCAGCTCCTCGCCGCAATCGAAGGCGGCGACGGCGGCGTATTGCGACAGGGTCGGCGGCGAGATGGTGAGGTTTTGCGCCAGGCATTCGACCGGCCGCAGCAGCTCCTCCGGCAGCACCAGCCAGCCCAGGCGCCAGCCGGTCATCGAATAGTATTTCGAGAAGCTGTTGACGATGATGGCGCTGCCGCTGGTCTGCAGCGCCGTCGCCGTGCCCATGCCGTAGGTGATGCCGTGATAGATCTCGTCCGAGACGAGGCGGATCGACTTCGAGTCGCAATAGGCGGTGAGATCGGCCAGCGCCTCGGGCGACAGCATGGTGCCGGTCGGGTTGGCCGGGCTGGCGATGATCAGCCCGTCGAGCCTGCCGCCGTGCTTCTCCAGCAGCTCCGGCGTCGGCTGGTAGCGGGTGTCCGGCCCGGCCGGGATCTCCACCACCTCGATGCCCAATGCCGTGAGGATGTTGCGATAGGCCGGATAGCCCGGCGCCGCCAGCGCCACCCGGTCGCCGACATCGAAGGCGGCCAGGAAGGCCAGCAGGAAGGCCCCGGACGAGCCGGTGGTGACCACCACCTGCTCCGGCTTCACCGCAGTCCCGTAGGCGCGGCCGTAATGGTCGGCGATGGCCTGGCGCAGCGGCGGGATGCCCAGCGCCACGGTGTAGCCGATCTTGTCGTCGCGCAGCGCCGCCTGGGCCGCCGCTAGCACGCCGGCCGGCGCCGGGGTGCTGGGCTGGCCGACCTCGAGATGCAGCACGTCGCCATGGGTCTTCTCGCGCGCCGCGGCGGCGGTCATCACATCCATGACGATGAAGGGCGGCACCTGGCCGCGGCGGGAGATCTTCATGGCATCGGCACTTCCGAAACGGGCATTGCGCCACCGGGTCGACACAGTCGGCCTCTAGCGTGATGATCCATGGAAACGGATCGCCGGCACGAGGGGAGCGGAGCGTTGGGACGGGTCATTCGGATCTTGGTGCTGGCCCTGGCGACGGTCATCGTCGGGCCCCTCGCGGCGGCCCAGGCGCAACGCATTCCGGTGGTCCGCGACGCCGAGATCGAAACTAGCATCCACAAGATGCTGACGCCAATCTTCCGGGCGGCCGGGCTGAACCCGGAGGCGGTCACCATCTTCCTGGTCAATGACGAC
>NZ_JBCNNF010000398.1:0-6397 GCF_039594555.1 Inquilinus sp. | reverse complement strand
GCCACAAAATCATCGTTGAAAGCCTGCAGCGTACCGAAGGCGCTGCGCATGGGATGGTAAAAGTCGCTGAAGCTGACCCTCGCGCAGCGCCAGCACCGGCAGCGCCCCGCCGGCCGGGACGGTCAGGCGGATGTCCAGCCGCTGGGCGATGGCAATCGGGAAGCGCGACCCGGCCACCGGCGCCACCGGCATGCCGTCGACCGCGACCAGCGTGCCCTCGGCCGTACCGAGATCGATATGGAAGTTGGTCGCCGCCGCGCCGTTGATGATGCGCAGCCGCACCCGGCCGCCGCGCTCGACCCGCACCACCTCCGGATCGGCCAGGGTTCGGTCATTGGCTAGGTAGGCGTCGTATTCGACGTCGTTCAGGTCCATCGCCATGCCCGGCATGTCGTGCTGCATCCCGGGCATCGGCTTGGCGCCGCCCATCGACATTCCGCTCATGTCGTGGCCGCCCATGTCATGGCCGCTGTGATCCATGCCCGCCATGCCCTGGCTGCCGTGATCCATTCCGACCATGCCGTGGCCCTGGCCGCCGCGCAGCCCGGCCATGATCTCGGCCGGGTCGCGGAAGCTGAAATCGTGCAGCATCAGCACCACCTCCTGCTCGTCCAGCCCGGCCTCGGCCGGGTCGGCGACGATCAGCGGCGCCGCCAGCAGCTGCTGCTCCTGCAGCCCGAGATGGGAGTGCATCCAGTTGGTGCCCGGCCGGGCCAGCGGGAAGGCGTAGTCATACGCGGCGCCCGGCGGCAGCGGGTCCTGGCTCACGCCCGGCACCCCGTCCTGGCGCCAGGGCGGCGTCAGGCCGTGCCAGTGCACCAGCGATGGCTCGGACAGGCCGTTGGTCAGCCGCACCCGGAAGTCGTCGCCCGAGATCGCGCGCAGGCCCTGGCCGCCGTCCGGCCGCAGGATGCCGAACACCGTCGCGGCCTTGCCGCCGATATCCAGGCTGCGGGTGGCGACGGTCAGCTCCGCCGGCGCGGCGGCGCGGGCCAGGCGGGGCAGGGCGGTGGCCAGCGCTGCGGTTGCGGCGGCACCGGACAGAAGACGGCGGCGGGTGATCACGATCTCAACCTCGTCAGAACAAGCTCGACTAGATCCTCAGGCTTCCCCCCGCTGGAAGGTAAAGCGCGTCACGACGTCGCCTCTTTTGTCGGCGATCAGGGGCAACGGCCGGCATCGGCCGACACGCATTGGAGCCGCCCATGACCACCGAATCGTCCCGCCGCCATCTCCTCGGCCTCGCCGTCGCCGGGGCCGCCGGCGGCCTCGCCGCCGCCTGTGCCCGCAGCCAGGCCGCGGCGCCGGGCGCGACCGAGCCGCAGCCCGCCCTCTCCGAGGCCGAGCTGAACAAGCTGAAGGGGCTGACGCTGCGCACCGTCCGGCCGGGCGAGCCGATGACCATGGACTACCGCATTGACCGGCTGACCGTCGAAGTCGACGCCCAGGGCAAGATCATCCGGGCGTCGATCGGCTAGGACGAACGCACCCGCTCATAGTGCCGGCGCGCCTTGTTGCGGTTGCCGCAATCGGCCATCGAGCACCAGCGCCGGCTGCGGTTGCGCGAGGTGTCGAGGAACACCCAGGCGCAGTCGGGGTCGGAGCAACTGCCGACCCGCTCGGCGCGGCCGGAGACCAGCAGCTCGGCCGCGTCCCACACCACCGGCCACAGCGGCTGCTCCAGCGGGTCGGTCTCGGTCATGGTCCAGGCGAAGCCGGATCTGGTGGCCGCCAGCCCGGTGCGGGTCGGGGCCCGGGCCAGCACGGCGTTCAGCACCGCCAGTTCTTCGGCCGCCGCCGCGGCCGGCGCGGTCAGGATCCGGCCCAGCGCGACGCGCAGGCGCAGCGCCGTCGCCAGAACCGCCGCGGCGTCGTCCGGGCGCAGCAAAGCCTCCTGCGTCAGCCGCCTGACGCCGGCGCGGTCCAGGATGCCGACATGGCCGGCCCACAGGACGATCTCGCCATAGCTCGTCAGCCGCTCGCCGCGCTGCGGGACGTCGCCGCGCCACGCCTCGGTGTTGACGAAGTCGAGGCTGAGCGAGCCGCCGAGACGCTTCGGCGGGCGCACCGCATAGGAGGGGGCCTGGGTCTGCATGACCCGGCCATCCTAGCGGTTGACGGGGCCGGGGCAAGCCCGGCATGGTCGATTCAACCAGTTCAGGGGTTAGGACATGCCGACAGCGGACCGCGACGCCACGCTCGATTGCCGGCCGGCCGCGCCGGAGCGGCTGGGCGATGTCGAGACCGTGTTCGCCGGCTGCGCCGATGCCGGCCGCTGCTGGTGCGCCTTCTGGCGCCGGGAGCGCCAGGAGTACCGTGCCGGCACCCGCGACGGCAGCAACCGCGCTTTGTTCCGCGACCTGGTCGAATCGGGCGAGACGCTGGGGCTGGTCGGCTATCGCGGCGGCGAGCCTGTCGCCTGGTGCGGCGTGGCCCCGCGGGCGGAGCAGCCGCGCCTGGCCCGGTCGCGCAACCTGGCGCCGGTCGACGATGTGCCGGTCTGGTCGATCACCTGCTTCGTGACCACGAAGGCGCATCGCCGCACCGGCCTGCTGCGCCCGCTGGTGGCGGCGGCGGCGCGGCTGGCCCGGTCGCGCGGCGCCCCGGCGCTGGAGGCCTATCCGATCGACGCGGCGCGGCCGCTGGGCTCGGGCGAGATCTACACCGGCGTGCTGCGGCCCTTCCTCGACCTCGGCTTCCGCGAGGTGGCGCGGCGCAGCCCGACCCGGCCGATCGTCCGCCTCGACCTGATGAAGGAGGAGCAGAGATGATCGCACGGATGTGGCGCGGCCCGGTGCCGAAGGCGAAGAAGGACGCCTATGTCGCCTATCTGCGGGAGACCGGCCTGGGCGACTATGCCCGGACGCCCGGCAACCGCGGCGTCTGGCTGCTGTGCCGGGACAAGGGCGAGGAGGTGGAGTTCACGACCCTCACCCTCTGGGAATCGGTGGAGGCGATCAAGGCCTTCGCCGGCGAGGAGTACGGCCGCGCCCGCTACTATCCGCGCGACCGCGACTTCCTGACCCGCTTCGACCCGGAGGTCGAGCATTTCGAGGTGATCGAAGCCGGTGGCACGCGGTAGAAGCGCCGGACAAGGGGAGAGAACGCCATGCAGTTCCATCAGGGCCGCCTGATCGACCATGTCCATCTGGTGGTGCGCGACCTGGAGGCGAGCCGCCGCTTCTACGCGGCGGTGCTGGCTTCGGTCGGCCGCGCCATCACCTTCGAAGGCCAGGGCTTCTTCGCCTCGGACGAGCTGTTCGTCAGCCCGGGCGACGCCATCAGCCATGTCCACCTGGCATTCCAGGCGGCGGACCGCGAGACCGTGCACCGCTTCCACGCCGCGGCGCTGGCGGCCGGCGGGCGCGACAATGGCGGGCCAGGCGAGCGCCACTACCACCCCGGCTATTACGGCGCCTTCGTGCTCGATCCCGACGGCAACAACATCGAGGCCGTGCATCACGGCCCGGCGGCACGGTCGGCGGAGTCGGTCGTGATCACGGCCGGTCCTTGATGTGACCTCCGACATCCGCCTGCGGCCGATCGCCGGCTCCGGGCTCGGCTTGGCGATGACGGCCCTGGCGCGCAGCCGCTGGGCTGACGCCGGGCCTTGGGGCTCAGTTCGCGGTCGTCGCCGGGGCGCTGGCCGTGACGGCCTCCTCCGCGTCGGCGGGGCATTGCTGGGCCAGGCTTTCGTCGGCCTCCGCCGCCGGCACGCAGGCATCGCCGAAGCGGGCGGCTTCCAGCGGGATGAACTGCGCCCCGCAGTTCGGCGGGGCAATGGTGTCCGGCAGGCCGGTGACGTCGCAGACCACGGCGCCGCCCATCTTCACCCCGACCAGGTTGGCCCCGTCGAACTTCACCCCGGTGAGGTTGGCGCCGCGGAAATCAGCGTTGGACAAGTCGCTGTTCTCGAAGGTGGCGCCGGTCAGGTCGGCGCGGACGAAGCTGGCCCCCCGCAGGTCGATCCGGTCGAACCGGGCCGCCCGGAAGAAGCCGTCGGAGAAATCGGCGCCGGAGAAATCCGATCGCCGCACCTCGCCCTTGCCGGGGATCGCGGCGGGGTTCGAGAAGTTCGCCCTGGGGCCGCAGGCGGCGTCGAACCTGGCGCCCGCCCCCCTGGCGCCGAGCAGGGTGGCACGGGCGAGCGTGGCGCGCCGGAAATCCGCCCTCGCGAGCTCCGAATCGTCGAGACGGGCGTCGTTCATCATGGCGCATTGGAAATTGGCGCTCTGCGCGTTGGCGGTGACGATCTGGGCCCGGCCCAACTGGGTGCGCAGATGGGGCAGCCGCGACAGGTTGGGCGAGGCGAGATTCCGGTCGGGGCCGAAATTCGCGCCGGCCAGGGAGGCATTGGCGAAGCTGGCCCGCGTCAGGTTCGACCCGCCGAGGTCGGCCTTGTCCAGGATCGCCCGGTAGAAGTTCGCCAGATACAGCTCGGACGCCGAGAGGTCCGTGCCCCGCAGGTCGGACCCGGCCAGCTGGGCGTAGGCCATCGAGACGCCGCGGAAATATCCGCGCGCCAGGTTCAGCGGAACCTCTTTGGAATAGGGCTCGCATCCCCGCCGGGCGATCACGGCGAGGGCGGCCTGGATGTCCGCACCGACCACCGCGTCATGCGAGGCCTCGTCCTGCTCCCGCCGCGCGGCATTGCCGCCGGGGATCGGGTCGAGATGAGAGGAGGTCACGGCCTGGGCGGCGATACCCTGCAGCGCCACCCGGTAGAGCCGGTTGTCGATGGAGAACGCGGCATCCGCGGCGGCGCCCTGGCTGGAGAGGGGGCGCTGGTTGCCGTCGGGGCACAGCGGGTCCGCCCGGTCGCCGCCCACCGTCTGCGCCAGGGCATGGATCCCGGCCAGCCGCGCGGCGACGCTGTCGCCCGCCAGGGCCTGGAGGCTGCCGGCATATTGCTGCTGCTCGTTCTTCTCCACGCTCTCGCGCGCAGCCCGGGAAACCTGGAGCAGGGTGTAGAGGGCGGCGGCGACCAGGAGCGGGATGATCAGCAGCTGCCCGATGTTGCGGCGGTAGCGGTCCGCATCCTCGATCCGCTCCCGGCGCGAGTCGTATTTGTGCCGCGATGTCAGCAGCACCGGACCCCACATCCAGGCGATCAAGGCCAGAAGGGCCGCGGCCGCCACCAGCGCGATGGCGACGCTCGGGCGGCTGCTCAGGAAATTCTCGGCATTCGCCAGCCAATCCATCATGAAATATCTCCTGGGCCGGGCCCGTATCGGCGGCTTGAAATAACGGCTGTGTGCCGATGCCGGCGCACCATAGGAAAACACTGTGTCGGAAATGGCACTACGAAGGGAAGTCAGGTTCCTATCCGTGTCCCATGGCGGCTCCCTGTATTTCGATCATTTGTTCCTTTCTAAAGGCACAATGAAAACCATGCTGAGGAAAGTAAATTTCAATGCCGAGTTCTCTGGTCAATCTAGCACGGCAGTGGCGAAATCGCGATGGGCGGCGCTGACGGCGCGTCGGGTCAGGGACGGGCCGGCGCGGCCCTGCGGCCCCGGCCGCGCAGCGCCAGCATGGCGCCGTTCCAGGCGACGTAGGCGGCCAGCGCCAGGCCCAGTGCCGCGGCCGAGCCGAGCGGTACGGCGGCCATATGCAGCAGCGCCAGCGCCGGGATGTACCCGACCATGCCGATCAGGGCATTGGCGAAGACCGCTGCTGTCGCCGGGCCGCCGATGCGCGGATGCAGCAGCAGGGCCAGGCTGCCGGTGACCACCGGTGCCAGGGCGGCGAAGCCGGCCGCCGCCGGCCCCAAAGCGCGGCCGATCAGCAGCACCGCGGCGATCAGCCCGGTGACCGCGGCCGCCCGCGCCGGGACGTCCCAGCGCCGGCCGGCGGCGCGCACCGGCGGTGTCGTCGCCAAGCCCCGCAGCGCCAGCGGCAGGCAGGCGGCGAAGACGATCAGGTTCAGCGCCACGGCGCCGGGCAGGGTCCAGTCGACCCGGGAGACGAGGGCGGCCGTCGCGGCCCAGCCCAGCAGCCCCATCGGCAGGCTGACGGCGAGGCTGCGCGAGCGGGCGAGCAGCGAATAGAGCGTCAGGAACACGGCGGTGGCGGCGTTGACCGCCAGGCTGGCCACGGCGCTGCCGGCGATGAACCGGGCATCATGCTCCATCGCCAGGAAGACATAGGCCGGGCCGACCGAGATCGGCAGCGTCGCGATCATCGCCCCGAGCACCGGCCCGCTGCGCTCGACCAGCAGCGAGGCAACGACCACGATCCCGGCGGCCAGCGCCAGCTTGGCGGCGAACAGAAGCCAGAACGGGTCGATCACGATAGCGTTCCTGGTTTTTGGTCGAAGCTAAGGGAACTCAATTTTATAGTTGTCATGCCCGGGCTTGACCCGGGCATCCAGAGATGTCGAGGCCGCTCTGGGTGG
>NZ_JBCNNF010000397.1:0-6408 GCF_039594555.1 Inquilinus sp. | reverse complement strand
TGATGTGATAGCTGACGGCGGCCTGGGTCAGCCCCAGCTCCTCCGCCGCGCGGGTGAAGCTGACATGCCGCGCCGCCGCCTCGAAGGCGTGCAGGGCGGGCAGGGGCAGGCTGTCGGTCGGCATGGTTCAGTATAAGCCCCGCTTATGATCCGCGGCGAGGCCCTGCGTGGTTCGGAGAGACGGCAGGGCGGATCATCCGGGCATTCTTTCCGCCCAGGAGGACCGCGATGCCCGCCGACGCCCTGACCTTTCTCAATCCCGACACCATGCCGGCTCCGAACGGCTACTCCCAGATGGTCCTGATCCCGGCCGGCGCCCGGCTGGTCCAGCTCTCCGGCCAGGTCGGCATCCGCCCCGACGGCTCGATCGCCGGGCCGGATTTCGCCGCCCAGGCCGAACAGGCCTTCGAGAATGTCAGGGCCGGCCTGGCCGCGGCCGGCAGCCGCTTCGAGCACGTGATCCGGCTCGGCATGTTCGTCACCGACTTTCCCTCGCAGATCTCGACGCTGCGCGAGGTGCGCGACCGGTACGTCAAGATGGAGGCCCCGCCGGCCAGCACGACGCTGCAGGTCTCGCGCTTCTTCCGCGACGGGCTGCTGTTCGAGCTCGACGTGCTGGCGGTGGTGCCGGGATGAGCGCGATGATGGCTCTCCCTCGGGCCAGGCTGCCGACGGCGCTGCGCCGCCTTGCCGGAAAGCTGCTGTCGCTCGCGTCACTGAGGCGCCGTCGCCCCATGCTGCGGCCGGGCGACCTCTCCGATCACCTCCGGGCGGATCTGGGGCTGGGGAGGTCGCGGGGCTGGCGAAGGCCGCCCCGCGATCCCTTCTGAGATCACCCGATCTTGATCACGATCTTGCCGACATGGCCAGCCGCCTCGAGGTGGCGGTAGGCGTCCTTCGCCGGCGCCCGTCATTCCGCTGGACGGCCGACCCGGGGCCGTGTGTGCTGTGCGACAATTCCGGTCCGCCGGCCGCACCGGCTCGATTTCATCGGCGGGGGCGCCATGACGGTAAAAAGCGAGAAGCTCAGCGGGTTCCCGTTCGTGGTCGGCGGGTTGTCTTTCATCCCGCTGATCGGTGTCCCGTTCGGCGTCATCGCGATCGTCTGGGGACTGGTGACGAAGAAGACTGGCGGCAGGAAGCTCGCGATCCTCGGAGCCTGCGGCATACTGCTGACGATTCTGCTGTATGGCGCCCTGTTCTACTTCGGCTTCGTGCAGCGCGGTGGTGTCTATGATGACCTCCGCGCCAAGCTGGCCCAGACGACGCTCAACGGCCTGCTTCCGGCCATAGAGGTCTACCGGCTCCAGAACGGCACGTATCCGGACTCGCTGGAACAGCTGCGTGCGTCGCTGCCAAAGGACTCGGCGGTCATGGTGATCGACCCGTCGGACGTCCGGCTGGGCGGCGCGCCGAGGCCGTTCTTCTACCAGCGCGTGGATGCGGACCACTATTACCTGCGTGGACTCGGGCAGGACGGAAAGCCGTTCACCGCGGACGATATCCTGCCGCAGGCCGGGGGGGGGCCGGCCGGTGAGCTGGGCCTCCTGACCGACCCGCCAGCCCAGCATTAGGCAGGCGGGGCCGGAAGATGCCGGCCCCGGCCTGACCGCTACCCGATCGCAATCACGATCTTGCCGACATGGCCGGCCGCCTCCAGGTGACGGTAGGCAGCCTTTGCCTGTTCGAACGGGAAGACCCGGTCGATCACCGGCTTGATGCCGGCCCGGGCGATGTGCCGGTTCATCGCCTCGAACATCTGGCGCGAGCCGACATAGAGGCCGCGCAGCGTCACCGACCGGCCGATCAGCGGCGTCGGCTCGAACGGGCTGCCGGCGGTCAGCACGCCGATCAGCTGGACTTGGCCGCCGACCCGGGTGGCGGCGATCGATTTCGGCACGGTGCCGGCGCCGCCGACCTCGATAACATGGTCGACGCCGCGCCCGCCGGTCAGGCGCAACACCTCCTTCTCCCACTCCGGATGGCGGCGGTAGTTGATCAGCTCGGCGGCGCCCAGCGCCTTGGCCTGCTCCAGCTTGGCGTCGCTGGAGGAGGTGGCGATCACCCGCGCTCCGGCGGCATGGGCGAATTGCAGCGCCAGGATCGAGACGCCGCCGGTGCCCAGCACCAGCACCGTCTCGCCCGGCTGCAGCGGATGCTGGCCGCCATAGAGGGCGTTCCAGGCGGTCACCCCGGCGCAAGGTAGGGCGGCGCCCTCTTCGAAGGACAGGTGGTCGGGCAGGTGTACCAGCCCGTCCTGGTCGAACACGCGATACTCGGCCAGCACGCCATGGGCCGCGCCGCCCAGGGCGCTGGCGTGGTCCGCGGCGTCGATCTCTCCGCCGATCCAGCTCTGCATGAAGATGCCGGCGACCCGGTCGCCGACCTTGACCCGGGTGACGTCCGGGCCGACCGCCACGACCTCGCCGGCACCGTCCGACAGCGGCACGAGGTCCGGCAGGGCCGGGCCGCGGCTGTAGCGGCCGGTGGCGACCATGAGGTCGCGATAGTTCAGCGAAGCGGCGCGCAGCCGGACCAGCGCCTGGCCGCGGCCGGGCGTCGGGATCTCGGTCTCGGCCAGGGTCAGGTCGTCGATGCTGCCGATGCGGGGGAAACGGAACTGGCGCATGGCTCAAGGTCTCCGAAGGGGTTCGGGATCACCGCCGATCGCCGGCGGCATGGGCGCCATGTTGCGGCTTGCAGGCCTTCACGCAAGAAGGCAACATTTCTTGCCATAGGATACTCTTTTGCACCTATGGAGGTGAAATGCCGCCGAGAGACCAGGCCCGCCGGCCCTATGGCTGCGCCGTCGAGGTCACGCTGGCCGTCATGGGCGGCAAGTGGAAGCCGGTGATCCTGTACCAGCTGCTGGCCGGGCCGCGGCGTTTCGGCGAGCTGCGCAAGCATTTCGGCGGCGTCTCGCAGCGCTCTCTGACGCTGCAGCTGCGCGAGCTGGAGATGGACGGTATCGTGCACCGGCAGGTCTTCGCCGAGGTGCCGCCGCGGGTGGAATATTCGCTGACCGAGTACGGCCGCACGCTGGCGCCGGTGCTCGACGCCATGAAGGCCTGGGGCCAGAGCTTCCGGAACCGGGTCGAGAGCACGGCCGAGGCGGCGTAACGCCGCGTCAACCGGCGTCGATGAGTCCTGCAACGGCCAGGAAGGCGGGCGAACCCGGCGTCACCATGACCAGGTCGACGAAGCCCTGTGTGGGTGGCGCCAGATCGTCCAGGCTGCGCCGGCGCAGCTCCTCCCATGCGACCGGCCGCAACCGGTGGGCGGCGTGGTCGATCAGGAAGGGGTGCTGGGGATAGGTGGACAGGAGCGTGATGAAGCCGTCGATATCCTCGCCGGCATTCGACATGCCGTAGGGCCAGAATTCGACGAGAAGGGCCGACAGCCGCTCCCCGGGGCTCAAGACTGTTTTCCCGCCTCGGAAAATGCGGGGCTCACTGCCCTGCGTGTCCATCTTCACCAGGCAGGGCGGTAGGGGGCGGCCTCCGAAATAGGCATCGAGGGTCGTCACCGGGACGGTGATGGACGGCCTGTCCTCGTCCGAAGCGTAGAGTCGATGGTCTCCCCGGTTCCCGGCCGAGTGATAGAGGCTGGCCGAGCCGATGGTGTCCGACACGGCCGCCGCGACCGTGTGGACGCGCACCGTGTCGTTGCCCCGGGCGTTCTCGACGAGCAGATCGAAATTGCGCGGATCGGGCTCGAAGGCGTGGACCGTGGACCCATGCGGCATGATCTGTCGGGCCAGGGCGCTGTACCACCCGATATTGGCGCCCAGATCAACGAACAGGCTGAAATTGGGGAGCAGGCGGCGGGCGATCTCGGTTTCCAGCGGCTCCCAATTGCCGCTGTCGATGATCGAGCGCGAGACGAACTGATCATCGCCGTAATCGTGGGTTTTCATCCGGAACGGCGGGATCTGGTCGAGCTCGATCAGCCGTCCGTCCCCGGCGGCGGGCGCTTCCTCCGAGGCCTGGGGCGTCGGGGGAAACGCCGTCAGGTCACGCAGTGCCGCCTCGATGTGGTTGAGCCTTGCGTCCGCGGCACGGAGATATCCCTTGTCGGCGAGGTGCTGAATTGCGCCGATGGCCATGGCCCGGCCGAGATACTTGAAGGCTCCCCGGAACATCGACGTCCCCTCGCTTCGCCGCAGTATCGTACTGTCAACGCAGTGACGACGCCGATTAAGCGGTGTTCATGGCCGCGGTCAACTCGCCGATGGGAAGGGCCGGTTCCGGCCCTTCCCCGGCCCCCTCAATACATGTGCTGGCCGCCGTTGATCGACAGGGTCGAGCCGGTGATGAAGCCGCCCTCGTCATCGACCAGGAACAGCACGCCGCGCGCGATCTCCGACGCCTTGCCCAGGCGGCCGACCGGCACCTTGGCGACGATCTTCTCCAGCACGTTCGGCGGCACGGCACGCACCATGTCGGTGTCGATATAGCCCGGCGCGATGGCGTTGACGGTGATACCCTTGCCGGCACCTTCCTGCGCCAGCGCCTTGGTGAAGCCGTGGATGCCCGACTTGGCCGCCGCGTAGTTCACCTGGCCGTACTGGCCGGCCTGGCCGTTGATCGAACCGATATTGACGATGCGGCCGAAATTGCGCGCGCGCATGCCGTCGATGACGCAGCGGCACATGTTGAAGCAGGAGCCGAGATTGGTGTCGATCACGGCATCCCAGGCCTGGCGGTCCATCTTGTGGATGGTGCCGTCGCGGGTGATGCCGGCGTTGTTCACCAGCACCTCGACCGGCCCGAGCTTGGCCTCGATCTTGGCGATCGCGGCCTGGCACTGCTCGAAATCGGCGACGTCGAATTTGTAGACGCTGATGCCGTGGCGCTCGCTGAAGGCGCGGGCGGCGTCATCATTGCCGGCATAGGTCGCGGCGACCTTGTAGCCCTTCTCCTTCAGGGCCAGCGAGATCGCCTCGCCAATCCCTCTCGTCCCGCCGGTCACAACCGCTACACGTCCCATAGCGTCCCTCCCAGGGTTGGATTGAAGGGCCGCCGCCGCGACGAGAGAGAGCGGCGGGCGGCCCCGGAAATGGCGCCCCGGTGAGGAGGCGCCGATCTCGGAGAGCCTCTCAGCGCTCGACGCAGAGGGCGATGCCCATGCCGCCGCCGATGCACAGGGTGGCCAGGCCCTTCTTGGCGTCCCGCCGGCCCATCTCGTAGAGCAGGGTGGTCAGGATGCGAGCGCCGGACGCGCCGATCGGGTGGCCGATGGCGATGGCACCGCCATTGACGTTCACCTTGGCCGGGTCCCAGCCCATGTCCTTGTTCACCGCGCAGGCCTGGGCGGCGAAGGCCTCGTTGGCCTCGACCAGGTCCAGCTGCTCGGCGGTCCAGCCGGCCTTCTTCAGCGCCGCGCGGCTGGCCGGGATCGGGCCCGAGCCCATCACCGCCGGGTCGACGCCGGCCGTGGCCCAGGAGGCGATGCGCGCCAGCGGGGTGATGCCACGGCGGACGGCTTCCTCCTCGGTCATCAGCACCAGCGCCGCGGCGCCGTCATTGAGGCCGGAGGCGTTGCCGGCGGTCACAGTGCCCTCCTTGTCGAAGGCCGGGCGCAGCTTGGCCAGCACCTCGATCGTGGTGTCCGGCTTCAGGTACTCGTCGGCATCGATCACGGTGTCGCCCTTGCGGCCCTTGACCGTGACCGGGACGATCTCGTCCTTGAACCGGCCTTCGCGCTGCGCCGCCGCCGCCTTCTGCTGCGACGCCAGGGCGAAGCGGTCCTGCTCCTCGCGGGTGATCTGCCACTGCCGGGCGACGTTCTCCGCCGTGTTGCCCATGTGGTAGCCGTTGAAGGCGTCCCACAGCCCGTCGCGGATCATGGTGTCGACCATCTTGGCGTCGCCCATCTTGGTGCCGGCGCGCAGATGCAGCGCGTGCGGCGCCAGCGACATGCTCTCCTGCCCGCCGGCGACGACGATGCGGGCATCGCCCAGGGCGATGGCCTGGCTGCCCAGCGCCACGGTGCGCAGGCCGGAGCCGCAGACCTGGTTGATGCCGTAGGCGGTGGCCGATTTCGGGATACCGGCGGCGATCGCGGCCTGGCGCGCCGGGTTCTGGCCGGCGGCGGCGGTCAGCACCTGGCCCAGCACCACCTCGTCGACCTCGCCGGCGTCGACCTTGGCCCGGCCCAGCGCCGCGGTGATGGCGACGGTGCCCAGCTCATGCGCCTGGACCGCGGCGAAGGCGCCGCTGAAGGCCCCGACCGGCGTGCGCGCGGCTGCGGCGATGACGACATTGCCCATGGAGGCGTTCCCTATGCTGTTCGGCGCGGCCGGGCCGCACCGGTCGAATTGCGCTAAGGTGACGATAGCCATGCCCGTTCCGCCCGCGCAACCACGACGGGTGGATAGGTCGGAAGGGGGGAGGGGATCGATGCATA
>NZ_JBCNNF010000396.1:0-6409 GCF_039594555.1 Inquilinus sp. | reverse complement strand
GCCGCCAGCGCCTCGGCCCGGCCCGGATCGGTGTCGCAGACCGCGACCAGCTCGGCCTCGGGCAGCTCGGCATGCTTGGCGGCGTGCAGGCTGCCGAAATAGCCCGCCCCGATCACCGCGGTCCGGGTCCGCTTCATGACGTCTCCACGCTCGTCAGCCATACTCCTCCGCCTTCCTAACGCTGTTGCCCACGCTTTGACCAGCGGTGATACGCTTCCGGCTTGACGGGCGCGCCCTCCGGGGCGAGGAATACGTCCGACTTAACAACCGGGCGGGCGAGATGGCTGGCAGGCTGGCGGGCAAGACGGCGGTGC
The DNA here is from genome assembly GCF_039594555.1 of Inquilinus sp. GTDB lineage: Bacteria > Pseudomonadota > Alphaproteobacteria > DSM-16000 > Inquilinaceae > Inquilinus. The sequence goes on along the minus strand of NZ_JBCNNF010000396.1, from coordinate 6,095 downwards.
TGACCGCGACGGGGCAGGGGATCGGCCGGGCGGCGGCGCTGGCCTTCGCCCGCGAAGGGGCGACGGTCTATGCCACCGACATCAACGAGGCGGCGCTGCAGTCGCTGGCGGCCGAGGCGCCGGGCATCCACGTGGCCCGGCTCGACGTGCTCGACCACGGCGCGATCAAGGCCTATGCGGCCGAGCGCGGCGCCATCGACGTGCTGTTCAACTGCGCCGGCTTCGTCCATGCCGGCACCATCCTCGACTGTGAGGAGAAGGATTACGACTTCTCCTTCAACCTCAATGTCCGGTCGGCCTACCACATGTGCCGGGCCTTCCTGCCGGCGATGATCGAGGCCGGCGGCGGGTCGATCGTCAGCGTCGCCTCGGTCTGCTCCTCGATCAAGGGCCTGCCGAACCGCTTCATCTACGGCGCCACCAAGGCGGCGCTGCTGGGGCTGACCAAGTCGATCGCCGCCGATTTCGTCGGCAAGGGCATCCGCTGCAACGCCATCTGCCCGGGCACGGTGGAGACGCCGAGCCTGCACGACCGCATGGCGGCGCAGGGCGACATCGAGAAGGCGCGCGCCGCCTTCGTGGCGCGCCAGCCGATGGGCCGCCTGGGCACTGCCGAGGAGATCGCGTCGCTGGCCGTGTACCTGGCCTCGGACGAGGCCTCCTACCTCACCGGCCAGGCGATCAACGTCGACGGCGGCATCACCATCTGATAGCGGCTTCCGGCCGCCCACCACCCGAGTCTCAGGGAGAGAACACCGATGAAGCTGCTGCGCTACGGCCCCGCGGGGCAGGAGAAGCCGGGCCTGCTCGACGCCGAGGGCCGGATCCGCGACCTGTCGGGCGTGGTCCCCGACATCGCCGGCGAGGCGCTGACCCCGGCCGGCATCGCCCGGCTGAAGGGCCTGGACCCGGCGACGCTGCCGGTTGTCTCCGGCAACCCGCGCTACGGCGCCTGCGTCGCCGGCACCGGCAAGTTCATCTGCATCGGCCTGAACTATTCCGACCACGCCGCCGAGACCGGCGCCACCGTGCCGCCGGAGCCGATCATCTTCATGAAGGCCACCAGCGCCATCGTCGGCCCGAACGACGATGTCGAGATCCCGCGCGGCAGCGAGAAGACCGACTGGGAGGTCGAACTCGGCATCGTCATCGGCAAGCCGGCCAAGTATGTGTCCGAGGCGCAGGCGATGGACCATGTCGCCGGCTTCTGCGTCATCAACGACGTGTCCGAGCGCGCCTTCCAGACCGAGCGCCACGGCCAGTGGACCAAGGGCAAGAGCTGCGACACCTTCGGCCCGACCGGCCCCTGGCTGGTGACGCCGGACGAGGTCGGCGACTACGACAACCTGCATATGTGGCTGGAGGTCGACGGCCACCGCTACCAGAACGGCTCGACCAAAACGATGGTCTACAAGACGCCGTTCCTGGTCAGCTATCTCAGCCAGTTCATGGGGCTGCGCACCGGCGACATCATCTCCACCGGCACCCCGCCGGGCGTCGGCATGGGCCAGAAGCCGCCGAAGTACCTGAAGGCCGGCCAGACCATCCGCCTCGGCATCGAGAAGCTGGGCGAGCAGGCGCAGAAGACCGTCCAGGGCTGAGGCCAAGTGTCCGGATGACACGGGGGAAATACACCCGTGTCATCCGTCACATTAAATTCCGTTGAGTCGCCTTGCCGCCCGCGACGGCGGCGCACCATCTCTTCGTGTAGGGCAAGAGACACGCCGGCTTCGGCGTGCCGCGTTCAGCAGAGATGGTGTTCACCATGTTGAAGGTGTTCCACGTCACCCCGCGCCGCGCCGCCGTCTTGGCCGCGATCGGCGCCGCCCTGGCGTTGCCGCTGATGGTCTCCACCCCGGCCGAGGCCTGGTGGCGTGGCGGAGGCTGGGGCTGGGGAGGGGGATGGCATGGCGGCGGCTGGTGCTGCCATTCCGGTGTCAGCATCGGCATCGGCCTGCCGCTCTACGCCCCGCCGCCGGTCTATTATGCGCCGCCGCCCCCGGTCTACTACGCGCCCCCGCCGGCCTATTACGGCCCGCCGCCGGTGGTCTACCAGGCGCCGCCGCGCGTGGTCTACGCCGCGCCGCCGGCCCGGGTCTGGGTCCCCGGCTATTGGAGCCGCGGCCTCTGGGTCGAAGGCCACTGGCGCTGAGCTGACGCGCAGGCCCGCCAACCGGATTTTCTGCCCTGGCTGTGCCCGCGGTCACAGCCCCGGAGGAGCAACTCCGCCATAGTCCATGAGCGCCTCGGCCGGATGTCCGGCCGGGGCGTTGCGCTGGAATGCAGCGCGGAGTTGGAACCATGAGCCTCATCGGAACGACCGGCGTCGAGCCGGACGATACGGTGGCGCAGAGCGGCGGCTGGCGTGCTCCGAAATCGGAGACCCGGTCCGCCTGCGTATCCTGGTCGGAGGTCGCGGTCGCCTGGGTGGCGATCCCGGCCGTCCTCGGCATCATCACGGCGATCGTCGCCGCGTTGTCATAGCCTCAGGTCGGCGGCGCGGCAGGGTGAGCAGCCCGACGCCGCCGAGCACCAGAAGCGCCCCCACAACCTGCAGCCCGGTCATCGCCTCGTCCATCCCGGCCCAGGCCAGAAGGATGGTCGAGACGGGACCGAGCGCCCCCAGCAGCGCCGCCCGCGTGGCGCCGATCCGCTTCAGCGCCTCGCTGGTCGCCCAGACCGGCAGCACCGTCCCGATCACCGCGATCCAGGCGGCGATGCCCAGCACCTTGCCGGACACCAGCAGGTGGTCGGCCGGGCGCAGCACGAAGAACTGGGCGATGCAGGCGACACAGGCCGCCATCATGGCGATGGCGGTGAAGCGGGTGCTGCCGATCCGCGGCACCGTGCTGCTGCCGCCCACCAGATAGCCGGCATAGGCCAGCGCACTGAGCAGGATCAGCCCGGCGCCGCCCAGCCGCGCCGCGTCGAAGCCGGCGGCCGAGGCGTCCAGCACCAGGGCCAGCCCGGCATAGGCGACCAGGAGGCACAGCATCTCCCGCCGCTGCGGCCGCCGGCCGAGGAACACCGCCGACAGCGCCAACACGAAGGTCGGGTACAGGAACAGGATGATCCGGCCCAGCCCGGCCGGCACCGTGCGCAGCCCCAGGAAGTCGCAATAGCTGGCGATCCAGTAGCCGAGCAGCCCCAGCGCCGCGGTGCGCAGCAGGTCGCCCGGCGCCAGCGGCCCGGCGGCGCGGCGCCGGCTCCAGGCCCACATCGCCACGAAGAAGGGCAGCGACAGGCCCATGCGCAGCGCCAGCAGCGTCTCGGCGTCGACGCCCTCGGCATAGCCCAGCCGGATCAGCACCGGCCGGGTGGAGAAGGCGAGGACGCCGAGGATCGCCAGCAGGTAGCCGACCGCCTCGCCGTGCCGGCCCGCCTGGGCCTGTGCCGCCGCCGCGGTCATGACGCCAGCGTCGCGGCGAAGCGCAGCCGGACGTAATCCGCGCTCCAGTTCCCGGACTGGTCGCGCAGGCTGGGCGCCAGCAGCGCCTGCACCTCGTCCAGGATCGGGCCTCGGGCGGCGGCGTCGATGCCATCCAGGAAGGGGTTGGCGAAGGTGTCCAGCCAGCCGCGCATGCCGGTGGGCAGCGGCGTCGGCCGCGGCACCAGGGCGATGCTGTCGACGCGGAAACCCTGCGCCTCCAGCTTCGCCGCGTATTCCGCCGGGGTGGGGAAGAACCAGGGAAAGCGGGAAGCGCCGTCCAGACCGCGGGCGTTCAGCGCCGCCACCAGGGCGGTGACGATCGCCGCGACATTGCCGTGGCCGCCGAACTCGCCGACGAAGCGGCCGCCCGGCTTCAGCGCCCGGCGGACGCCGGCGATGACGGCGTCGGCACCCTTCATCCAGTGCAGCGCGGCGTTGCTGAACACGGCGTCGAACTCGGGCCCGAAATTCAGCGCCTGGCCGTCGGCGATGCGGGCGTCCAGCCCCAGGGCCCGGGCGGCGGCCACCAGCTCGGCCGAGGCATCGGCGCCGACCACCGTGGCGCCGGCCTGGACCAGCCTGGCGGTCAGGGCGCCGTCGCCGCAGCCGAGATCGAGGATGCGCTCGCCCGGCCGCGGCGCCAGCAGCTCCAGCACCGGCTGGCCCAGATCGGCGACGAAGCGGGCGTTGCGGGCATAGCCCTCGGCGCTCCAGGACTGCACTTCCTTGATCGTGCTCATGGCGGTCGTTCCCTGTGGTACCGCCGGACTATCACCCCGGCGGCCGGTCCGCCGCCAATGCCCGATCGATGTATCGGTCGTGACGGTGCAAAGCGGGCAGGGGCCGATATGCCGATTTTCTACAAGACGCGCCCGGCGCCGGCCCTATGATCGCGCCGATGGACAGCATCACGCAGGAACAGGCAGTGGCGGCCGAGCCGCTCGCGCAGGGCGAGCGGTCGCGGTTCTTCACGGCGTCGGGCTTCGACGGGCTGGAATGCCTGGAGGCGACGTTCCGCACCCATCGCTATGCCCTGCACATGCACGAGACCTACGCCATCGGCGGCATCTTCGCCGGCTGCGAGACCTTTTTGGCCCGCGGCGAGCAGCGCTATGGCGGCCCCGGCGACCTCGCTTTGGTCAATCCGGAGGACGCGCATGACGGTGAGCCCTATGGCGGCGGCTACCGCTACCGCATGACCTATCCCTCGGTCGCGCTGATGCGGCGCCTGGCCTCGGAGATCGCCGGTCGGCCGGTGACCGCGACGCCGTTCTTCTCCCAGCCGGCGGTGCACGACCCGGACCTCGTGGCCCTGTTCGCCGAGGCCTTCGCCGCCCAGGCCCGAGGCGACGCCCTGGCGATGGAGGAGCTGCTGCTGCGCGCCTACGGCCGCTGCCTGATCCGCCACGCCGCCTTCCGCCCGGCCGAGACGGTACCGGATTCGGGCCGCATCGCCCGGGTGACCGAACTGATGCGCGACCGCTACGCCGAGGAGCTGTCGCTCGACGATTTCGCCGCCGAGGCCGGGCTGTCGCGCCACCATCTGATCCGCGCCTTCCGGCGCGAACTGCGGATGACGCCGCACGCCTATCTGCTGAACCTGCGCGTCCAGGCGGCCCGGCGCCGCCTGCGGGCGGGTGAGGCGCCCGCCGATGTCGCCGCCGCCACCGGCTTCTGCGACCAGGCCCATCTGACCCATGCCTTCAAGGCGCGGCTCGGTGTCGCCCCCGGCGCCTACCGCGCCGGCTTCCACCTCTGACCCCATCGGCTTCCGCATGACCCGAGACCTCCGGCGCGATGCCCTGGACGGCATCCGCGACATCCTCCCGCCCGCCATCGCCGCGATCCCGATCGGCCTGCTCTGCGGCGCGCTCGGCGCCGCCAAGGGGCTGTCGCCGGCCGAGATGGCGCTGATGTGCGCCCTGGTCTTCGCCGGCGGCGCCCAGTTCGCGGCGATCGACCTGTGGTCCTGGCCGGTGCCGGTGGCGACGCTGGTGGTGTCGACCCTGCTGATCAACTCGCGCCACATCCTGATGAGCCTGTCGCTGGCCCGCCGCACCGGGCATTTCACCTGGGGGCAGCGGCTGCTGGGCTATGCCGTGCTGGCCGATGAGAACTGGGCGATGGCGGAGCGGCGGGCCACGGGGCGCGCGCTGACACCGGCCTATTTCCTGGGGATGGGCGCCTTCTTCTATCTGAACTGGCTGGTGTGGGGGACGCTCGGCGCCGTGATCGGGGCGGCGATCGGCGACCCGGCCCGGATCGGCGCCGACTTCGCCTTCACCGCCCTGTTCATCGGCTTGGTGGTCGGCTTCTGGAAAGGCCATCGCAGCACCTTCACCATCACCGCCAGCCTGGTCACCGCCGCCCTGGTCTATCACCTGGCCGGCCCGCCCTGGCATGTCGCGGCCGGCGCCCTGGCCGGCATCGCCGCCGCCTGGCTGGCCGCCGAGCCCGAGGAGGCCGTGGCATGAGAATCGATCCCGCGACCCTGGCCGCCATCCTGGGCATGGCGGCGGTGACCTACCTGACCCGCATTTCCGGCCTGTTCCTGGCCGGGCGGCTGCGGCTGCAGGGCCGGATGAAGGCGGCCTTCGACGCGGCGCCGCCGGCGGTGCTGACCGCGGTGATCGCGCCGATGGTGCTGGCCACCGGCTGGCCGGAG
>NZ_JBCNNF010000395.1:0-6420 GCF_039594555.1 Inquilinus sp. | reverse complement strand
CTCGACCGGCCGGAGCCGCCCCCTCACCCGAAATCGCCAGGGCGATTTCGACCTCTCCCCAAGGAGAGGTGAATGGGACTGCGCACCATTTCCCTCTCCTCGGGGAGAGGGAGGGGCCCGTCGCGTTGGCGACGGGAGGGTGAGGGGGAGCAGGCCATGCCGGTGAACCAGTCTCTTCCCCCTTCCGAGCCGATGCCGGACCTGGTCCGCATCGACGGGGTGACCAAGCGCTTCGGGCCGGGCAGGCCGGCGCTCGACGCGGTCACCGCCGCGATCGGCGGCGGCCGGATCACCGGGCTGGTCGGTCCGGACGGGGCGGGCAAGACCACGCTGATCCGGCTGATGACCGCGCTGCTGTGGCCCGAGGAAGGGACCCTGACCGTGCTCGGCCATGACAGCCGGGCCGAGCCGGCGCCGATCCAGGCCGCGATCGGCTACATGCCGCAGCGCTTCGGCCTGTATGAGGACCTGACGGTGCAGGAGAATCTCGACCTCTACGCCGATCTCCGCGCCCTGCCGCAGGCCGAGCGGCCGGCGGTGTTCGACGAGCTGCTGACCTTCACCGACCTGAAGCGCTTCACCGGCCGGCTGGCCGGCAAGCTGTCCGGCGGCATGAAGCAGAAGCTGGGCCTCGGCTGCGCCCTGCTGCGCAAGCCGCGCCTGCTGCTGCTGGACGAGCCGGGCGTCGGCGTCGACCCGATCTCGCGGCGCGAGCTGTGGGGCATGGTGCGCGACCTGACGCGCGAGGGCATCGGCGTGGTCTGGTCGACCGCCTATCTCGACGAGGCCGAGAAATGCGACCGGGTGCTGCTGCTGAATGAGGGCAGGCTGCTCTACGAGGGCGAGCCGGGCGGGCTGACCGGCCGGGTCGAGGGCCGGGTGTTCCGGCTGACCGGGGTCGCGGGCCGGCGGCGGCAGGTGCTGGCGGCGGCGCTGGACCGCCCCGGCGTGATCGACGGCGTCATCCAGGGCACCGCGATCCGGCTGGTGACGAAGGAGAAGGGCCAGCCCCCGGAACCGCCGCCGGAGGCGGGCGCGGAGGCCAGGGTCGGCCCGGCGGCGCCGCGCTTCGAGGACGCCTTCGTCGACATCCTCGGCGGCGGTCCCGGCGGCCGGTCGAGGCTGGCCGAGGCGCGCGAGGCGCTGCCGCCGCGTGAGGGCCCGGTGATCGAGGCGCGCGGCCTGACCAAGCGCTTCGGCGACTTCACCGCCGCGGCCGACATCAGCTTCGACATCCCGCGCGGCGAGATCTTCGGGCTGCTCGGCCCCAACGGCGCCGGCAAGTCGACCACCTTCAAGATGCTGTGCGGCCTGCTGAAGCCGACGGCGGGGGAGGGGCGGGTGGCCGGCTTCGACCTCCGCCGCGACGCCGCCGAGGCGCGCAACCGCCTCGGCTACATGGCGCAGAAATTCTCGCTGTACGGCGATCTCAGCGTGGTCCAGAACCTCGACTTCTTCGCCGGCGTCTACGGGCTGGACCGGCGCCGGGCGCAGCGCCAGATCGGGCTGATGCTCGACATCTTCGCGCTGGGCGAGGTGCGGTCGCGCTCGGCCGGCACCCTGCCGCTCGGCTTCAAGCAGCGCCTGGCCCTGGCCTGCGCCGTGATGCACGAGCCCGAGGTGCTGTTCCTGGACGAGCCGACCTCCGGCGTCGACCCGATCAGCCGGCGCGAGTTCTGGACCCATATCAACGGCCTGGTCGAGCGCGGCGTGACCGTGCTGGTGACCACCCATTTCATGGACGAGGCCGAGTATTGCGACCGGATCACGCTGATCTATCGCGGCCGCTCGATCGCCCTCGGCTCGCCGGACGAGCTGAAGGCCAAGGTGGCGGACCGGGATAACCCCGACCCGACCATGGAGGACGCCTTCATCGCCCTGGTCGAGGCCTCGGATGAGAAGAGGGAGGCGGCGTGATGGATCTCCACTTTCCGCCCAAGCAGACCGAGCCCCCCTCCCGCGCCGACCGTCTCCGCCGCTTTGGGGCGCTCTTGCGCAAGGAGAGCCGGCAGATCCTGCGCGACCCGTCCAGCCTGCTGATCGCGGTGGTGCTGCCGGTGCTGCTGCTGTTCCTGTTCGGCTATGCCCTGTCGCTCGACGCCGACCACACCCGGGTCGGCGTGGCGGTGGAGAGCCCGGGGCCGGAGGCGCGCGACCTGGCCGCCGCGTTCCAGGCCTCGCGCTATTTCGATGCCCGCATCGGCACCGACCGGCGTCAATTCGCCGACGACCTGGTGACCAACCGGGTCAAGGGCATCATCGTCATCCCCGCCACCTTCGCCGCCGAGGCGGCGCGGCCCGGCGGCGCGCCGCAGATCCAGATCCTGGTCGACGGCACCGACCCGAACACCGCCAATTTCGTCATGGCCTATGCCCAGGGCGTGCTGTCGGGCTGGCGGGCGATGCGGGCGGCCGGGCACGGTGCCGACGGCGCGCCGATGATCGATGTCGAGCAGCGCGTCTGGTTCAACCAGGAGCTGGTCAGCCGCAACACCCTGGTGCCGGGCGCCATCGCCATCGTCATGACCATGATCGGCACCCTGCTGACCGCCCTGGTGGTGGCGCGGGAGTGGGAGCGGGGGACGATGGAGGCGATGATGGCGACGCCGGTCACGGCGGCGGAGCTGCTGGCCGGCAAGGTGCTGCCCTATTTCGCGCTCGGCCTGGCGTCGCTGACCCTGTGCGTCTTCGTCGCCGTGGTGCTGTTCGGGGTGCCGTTTCGCGGCTCGATCGGGGCGCTGTACCTGGTCTCCGCCGCCTTCCTGTGGCCGGCGCTGGGGCTGGGGCTGATCATCTCCTCGGCGACGAAGAACCAGTTCCTGGCGTCACAGCTGGCCCTGGTGGCGGGCTTCCTGCCGGCCTTTCTGCTGTCGGGCTTCCTGTTCGAGATCAGCTCGATGCCGCGGCCGATCCAGTGGATCACCTATGTCCTGCCGGCGCGCTACTACGTGCCGGCGCTGCAGACCGTGTTCCTGGCCGGGGACATCTGGCCGCTGTACCTGCGCAACATGGCCGTGCTGCTGGTCGAGGGCGCGGTCCTGCTGGCCCTGGCGGCGCGGCTGACCCGGAAGAGGCTGGCCTGAGATGTGGCGCCGCCTGAAGGCCCTGGTGGTCAAGGAACTGCTGGCCGTGCTGCGTGACCCGCGCGGCCGGATGATCCTGATCGTGCCGCCGATCCTACAGCTCTTCGTCTTCGCCTATGCCGCGACGATGGAGGTGAAGAACGTCGACCTCGCCCTCCTGGACCGCGACCGCGGCGCCTGGAGCCAGGAGCTGGTGCGGCGGGTCGAGGGCTCGCCGTACGTCCGCAGCATCCTGGCGGTCGACACGCCGGAGGCGCTGCGGGACGCGATCGACCGGCAGCAGGTGCTGGCGGCGGTGCAGATCGGGCCCGGCTTTTCCCGTGACGTCGCCGCCGGCCGCCCGGCCGACCTCCAGGTGATCCTGGACGGCCGCCGCTCCAACGCCTCGCAGCTGGCCGGCAACTACATCTCGCAGATCGTGGCCGGCATGGCGGCGGACGCCGCCAGCCCCAGCGGCCTGGCCGTGGGGACGGATGCCGCGGTGCCGCGCTTCTGGTTCAACCCGGGGCTGGACACGCAATGGTTCATGGTGCCGAACCTGATCGCGGTGATCGCCGTGCTGATCGGGCTGATCGTCACCGGCCTGTCGATCGCGCGGGAGCGGGAGCTGGGCACCTTCGACCAGCTGCTGGTCTCGCCGCTCCGGGTGCACGAGATCCTGCTGGGCAAGACCATCCCGTCGCTGCTGATCGGCTTCGCCCATTGCAGCTTCTACCTGCTGGCGGCGGTGGTCTGGTTCGGCCTGCCGCTGCGCGGGTCGCTGGGCATGTTCTATGCCGGCGTGTTCTTCTACCTGCTGGCGCTGATCGGCGTCGGGCTGTTCATCTCGTCGCTGTCGGCGACGCAGCAGCAGGCGATCCTGGGATCCTTCCTGTTCATGATCCCGGCGACGCTGATGTCCGGCTTCGCCACGCCGATCGACAACATGCCGGGCTGGCTGCAGCCGGTGACTTATCTGAACCCGCTGCGCTACTTCATCGTCATCGTCCGCGGCGTGTTCCTGAAGGGGCTGCCGGTCGAGGAGATGCTGCGCAACACCGCGCCGCTGGCGCTGATCGCCCTGGCGACGCTCAGCGCCGCCGCCTGGATGTTCCGCCGCCGAATGGAATGACCGGGCGCCTTACGGCAGCGGGACGACGCGGTTGTACGGGTCGTCGCCGGGCTCGCGGGCCGGGGCGGTGCGGTCCAGCGCCGCGGGCGTCGGGTTGTGGACCGAGACGTTGAACTGGTCGCCCGGGACCTGGGGCGACGAGCAGGCGGCCATGGCGAGGCCGGCCGCGATCAATGACAGAACTGCCGGAACCCGCATCACACATACTCCCCCGGGTGCCGTCGCCCGTCGACGGCATCACCCCTCACCGTACGATCCTCCTCCCCGCTGCGCTCCGCTGCAAGCCCGAAACCGGTTACGGTTGTATCCAAACAATTGATTTGTTTCGGAGGGCGCCGTCTGGCCTTAGCGTCTGAGGCCGCCGGTCGGCAGCCTGCCCCGGCCCAGACCAGAGGCCGGCGATGCGGACCGACACTTCCTCCACCCTCGACGCGCCCGGCGGCGCGAAGACGGCGCCGCGCGGCGGCTCGGCGCTGCAGCCGGTCGCGGCCGGCGTGCTGGCCGCCATCGTCGGCTTCGCCAGCGCCTTCACCGTGGTGCTGCAGGGCCTGGCGGCGGCCGGCGCCACCCCGGCCCAGGCGGCGTCCGGCCTGCTCGCCGTCTGCATCGGCCAGGGGCTGCTGGCGATCCTGCTGTCCTGGCGGTCGCGGATGCCGATCAGCATCGCCTGGTCAACCCCCGGCGCGGCGCTGCTGGTGGCGACGGGCGTGCCGGATGGCGGCTTCGCGGCCGCGGCCGGCGCCTTCCTGGTGGCCGGGGCCCTGGTGGTCGCGGCCGGGCTGTGGCGCCCCTTCGGCCGGCTGGTGACGGCGATCCCGACGCCGCTGGCCAGCGCCATGCTGGCCGGGGTGCTGCTCGATCTCTGCCTGGCCCCGGCGCGGGCGGTCGGCGCCATGCCGTTGCTGGCCCTGCCGGTGGTGCTGGTCTGGGCCCTGGCCTGGCGCTTCGCCCGGCTCTACGCCGTGCCGCTGGCCGTGGTCGCCGCCCTGGCGATGATCGGCCTGACCACCGCGGTGCCGCCGGAGGCCTTCGCCCATCTCTGGCCGCAGCCGGTCTTCGTCGCTCCGGCGTTCTCGACCGGTGCGATCATCGGCATCGCCGTGCCGCTGTTCATCGTCACCATGGCGTCGCAGAACGTGCCGGGCCTGGCGGTGCTGAACGCCAATGGCTACCGCCCGCCGGTCGGGCCGCTGTTCGTCGCCACCGGCCTGACCAGCGGCCTGGCCGCGCTGATCGGCGGCCACGCGGTCAACCTGTCGGCGATCACCGCGGCGCTCTGCGCCTCGGCCGAGGCGCATCCCGACCCGGCGCGGCGCTGGCCGGCCGCGGTGGTGGCCGGGGCGGTCTATGTCGTGATCGGCCTGTTCGCCGGCTTCGCCGCCGCCTTCATCGCCGCGTCGCCGCCGCTGCTGATCCAGGCGGTGGCCGGCCTCGCCCTGCTGGGCAGCCTGGGCGGCGCCCTGTCGACCGCGCTGGCGCGGGAGGAGGAGCGGCTGCCGGCGGTGGTCACCTTCGTCACCACCGTGTCCGGCCTGTCGCTGTTCGGCATCGGCGCCGCCTTCTGGGGCCTGGTGGCCGGCGGCGCGATGATGGCGCTGGCGCGGCTGAAGCTCTGAGCCTCAGGCGCCGTCCTCCAGCCCGGGCGGCACGCCCAGCCGCTCCTTCAGCCCGGCCCAGCCCTGCGGCGTGACCTCGACGGCACGGGAGGAGGGGGAGCGCCGCAGCCAGCCCTTGTCGCACAGCACCGCGAGGAACCGCACCCCCAGCGGCCCGGCCAGGTGGTGCTCGCGCTCGGTCCAGTCCAGGCATTGCCGGGCCAGGCCGCGCCGGGTCGGGCGCAGCGCGCCGACATCGAGGCCGAGTCCGGCGAACCAGTCATGCCCGTCCGCCGTCACCTCGAACCGCTTCTCCGGCGCCGGCACGATCAGCGCCCGCTCCTGCAGCGCCCGGGTCACCGCCACGCCCAGCCGGCCGGCCAGGTGGTCGTAGCAGCAGCGGGCGAAGCAGAAGCGGCGGGCGTCGCGGCTCAGCGGCTTGCGGCGCACGGCGCTGTGCGGCGCGATCGCGGACAGCTGCTCGAGCGCCTGGGCGACATGGGCGCCGGCCAGGCGGAAATAGCGGTGCCGGCCCTCGGTCTCGACCGTCAGCATCCCGCCCTCCAGCAGCTTGGCGAGATGCGAGCTGGCGGTCTGCGGCGTCACCCCGGCGGCATAGGCCAGCTCGCAT
>NZ_JBCNNF010000394.1:0-6426 GCF_039594555.1 Inquilinus sp. | reverse complement strand
AGAACATCCTTCTCACATCACCGGCAGCAAACGATGTGGGTCGGAGACGCGAAGCGGCTCCGGGTGAGGGGATTTTGTCGAGGCCGGGACCAGCCCTCACCCGGTCTCGCTGACGCGAGCCCGACCTCTCCCGCGTCCGGCGGGAGAGGTTACGCGTAAGATGGGCTTGATCCGGCTGGAACGGAGACGGGGTGCAGTCCTTCGACGTGGTGGTGATCGGCGCCGGGGCGGCCGGGATGATGTGCGCGGCCGAGGCCGGCCGGCGCGGCCGGTCGGTGCTCGTGCTCGACCATGCCGCCGCGCCGGGCGAGAAGATCCGCATCTCCGGCGGCGGCCGCTGCAACTTCACCAACCTGCATGCGGCGCCGGCCAACTTCATCTCCGCCAACCCGCATTTCTGCATCTCGGCGCTGCGGCGCTACACCCAGCGGGACTTCATCGCCCTGGTCGACCGCCACGGCATCGCCTGGCATGAGAAGACGCTGGGCCAGCTGTTCTGCGACGGCTCCTCCCGCCAGATCGTCGACATGCTGCTGGCGGAGATGGGCCGGGCCGGCGTCACGCTGCGCCTGTCCACCAAGGTCGAGACGGTCGGGCGCGACGCCGACGGCTTCGTCCTGGGGCTGGCCGGCGAGGCTCCGGGATCCGTGCGCTGCCGGTCCCTGGTGGTCGCCACCGGCGGCCGGTCGATCCCGAAGATGGGCGCCACCGGCTTCGGCTACGAGCTCGCCGCCCGCTTCGGCCTCAAGGTCACCGAGACCCGGCCGGCCCTGGTGCCCCTGACCTTCGAGCCGGCGCTGCTGGAGCGGCTGAAGCCGCTGGCCGGCATCGCCGTCGATGACGCTGAGATCGGCTGCGGCCGCACCCGGTTCCGCGAGGCGATGCTGTTCACCCATCGCGGCCTCAGCGGCCCGTCGATCCTGCAGATCTCCTCCTATTGGCGCGAGGGGCAGGAGATCACGGTGTCGATGCTGCCGGGCATCGACATGTTCGACTGGCTGCGCGGCGCCCGCGCCGCCAATGGCCGGCGGGCCCTGCACACCGTGCTGGCCGAGGTGCTGCCGAAGCGGCTGGCGCAGGCGATCGCGGAGGCGGAAGGCGCGGCGGGCAACCTCGCCGACCTGTCAGACAAGGTGCTGCGCCGGGTGGCGGAGGCGGTGAATGGCTGGCGGGTGCGCCCGGCCGGCTCCGAGGGTTACCGCACCGCCGAGGTGACGCTGGGCGGGGTCGACACCGCCGGCCTCGATTCGCGGACCATGGAGGCCAAGACGGTGCCGGGCCTCTACTTCATCGGCGAGGTGGTGGACGTCACCGGCTGGCTCGGCGGCTACAATTTCCAATGGGCTTGGTCCTCCGGCTGGTCCGCCGGACAGGCTGTCTGATGCCGACGAGTCATAGATAGACCGTCATCCCGTGCGCGCTGCGGCGCGAAGTGCTGCAGCGCAGACACGGGATCTCGGCACGGCCTCCAAGAGATCCCGGTTCTGCGGCGCACCACTCCGTGCTGCGCCGCGCCCGGGATGACGGCGTGGGGAGCTGTCCTTTCAGGCCGCGAGCACTGCGAAGTCCCCGCGCATCGGTTGCCAGACGGTGACGCCGCGCTCCTGCCGCAGGATGTCGGGCAGCGCCGCGATATAGGCATGGCGGTAGGCGCGCGGGATCTGCACCTGCACCAGCTCGTCGAGGTCGGCCCAGGTCTCGTAGATCATGAACAGCGTCGGGTCGTCCGGCGACCGGTGCAGCACGGCGTTGATGAAGCTCGGCTCGTGCCGCATCGCGTCCAGCACCGGCATCAGCAGGTCCAGGAACTCGGCCTCGCGGCCCGGCTTGACGTGCAGGGTGACGGTGAAGGCGATGGTCTTATCGCCGGGGCCGGTGACGGTGGAGACCAGCATCGCATCCTCGGGATCATGGTGAACGTCCCGAGGATCGTCGTGGCCGAGAGTGGAACCAATAACCTCGCAGGTAAGGGTGTCAGCCTCAGTCCGCGAACACGCGGTCGCCCTGTTCGTCGATGATCTGCTGCGCCTTGGTCACCGAAAAGGCGGTGGCGTCGTCCTTGCTGGCGTGCTTGTCGGCCCGGATGAAGCGGTGGGTCTTGGTGCCCTCCGGGAAGTCCTTCTCGATCAGGCCCGCGGTCTGGTACTGGCCGCCGGCCTGGAACGGGGCGGGGCGGATGCGGAAGCCCTTGTACTCGACCGCCGGGCCGGCCGGGGCCTCGCCGGACGAGGCCTCCTCGCGCTTGCCGCCGCCGAACAGGGATTTGAGGAAGGAGACCATCGTGCCGCCCGTGGGTTGCGCTGGAAGAGGAGCGCAGCCTAGCCCGGATCGCGGCGCGGATCACGCCTTCGTCAAACCCAGCTTCGTCATTGCGAGCGCAGCGAAGCAATCCATGCAGCAGCCCTTGCGGGACGATGGATTGCTTCGTCGGCTTCGCCTCCTCGCAATGACGGCGAGGTGGTCGGCGGATTGACGCACGCCGAACCACCCGCTACAGCCAATCCCGCCGTTGTCTGGAGACACTTCATGGGGACCGACTCCACCGCAACCCGCTGAGCCGCACCAACCCATCCGGTTGTTGCGGCGCTCCCGATCACGGCCTTTCCAGTCCTGATGCGGACCGCCGCCGAAATTCTCTTTCCGCGGAGGTCTTCCCATGCCTGCACCCAGGCCATGGCCCTATTCCCTAGCAGCCACCCTGCTGCTGCTGTCCCCGTTCGACCTGATCGCCTCGCTCGGCATGGATGTCTACCTGCCGGTGGTGCCGGAGATGCCGGCAGCGCTGGCGGCGACGCCGGCCCTGGTCCAGCTGACCCTCAGCCTCTACCTGCTGCTGCTCGGCTGCGGCCAACTGCTGTTCGGGCCGCTGTCCGACCGCATCGGCCGGCGGCCGGTGCTGCTGGGCGGCGCGCTGCTGTTCACCCTGGCCTCGGCCGGGCTGGCGCTGGCCTCCTCGGCCGCGCCGTTCCTGGCGCTGCGCCTGGCCCAGGCCGCGGGCGCCGCGGCCATGCTGGTCGCCACCTTCGCCACGGTGCGCGACGTCTATGCGACGCGGCGCGAGGGCGCGGTGATCTACAGCCTGTTGGGCTCGATGCTGGCCTTCGTGCCGGCCTTCGGGCCGCTGCTCGGCGCCGCGGTCGACCACGGCTTCGGCTGGCGCGGCATCTTCTGGCTGCTCGCCGGACTCGGCGCCCTGGCCGGGCTGCAGGCCTTGTGGCGCTGGCCGGAGACGCGGCCGGAGGGTGGCGACGGGGTGCGGCTGCGGCATGTCGGCGCCATCCTCGGCAGCGGGCCATTCTGGACCTACACCCTCGGCTTCAGCGCGGCGATGGGTGCGTTCTTCGTCTACTTCTCGACCGCGCCCGCGGTGCTGATCCGTGGGCTGGGCTTGACCCCGGTCGGCTTCAGCCTGGCCTTCGGCACCGCCGCGCTGGTGATGATCGCGACCGCGCGCTTTGCCGGCCGCTTCACCGCGCGCTGGGGCCGGCGCGGCTGCCTGATCCGCGGCATGGCGCTGCTGCTGGCCGGGGCCGCCCTGCTGGCGCTGGGGCAGGTCGCGGCAGGGCCGTCGCTCTGGGCCTTCCTGGGACCGGTCTGGGTGGTCTCGGCCGGCATCTCGGTCACCTGCGCCGTCACCGCCAATGGCGCGTTGCAGGGCTTCGGCCATGTCGCCGGCACGGCCACCGCGCTCTATGCCTGCCTGGAGGGTCTGATCGTCGGCGCCGTCGGCACGCTGGCGGTGCTGGTGCTGCCGGCCGGGCTGGCGCTGGCCGGGTTCTGCGCCGTGGCGGCGCTGGTCGTGACCGGCCTGGCGCTGCGCCTGCCGGCCGAGTGAAAGGGAAAGGGGGCGGGCCTTGCGGTCCGCCCCCAATCTCTTCACGCGGCCATTGCGGGGGCCTGGTCGAGGAAGCCGGTGATGCCGGACAGCAGGCCGCCGGCGATCTCGCCGAAATCGGTGCCGGCGACCAGCGGCGGCGCGCCGTCTGGCCCCAGCTCCCAGCGGAAGCGCACCCTCCCATTGTGCTCGTCGACCGGGCCGACCCGGCGGAAGCGGTGGCCGGGGAACCGCTCCTGCACCGCGGCGATCATGGCGTCGATGCCGGCCCGGCCGTCGCCGCGCATCATCGGGTCGAGGTAGAAGGCGCCCTCGGCCCAGGTGGTGTCGATCAGGGCGCGCCGGCGGCCGGCATCGGTCTCGTTCCAGATCGTGATGTAGCGGTCGACCAGCTCGGTGGCTGCGGTCATTTCGATGTCTCCATCGGTTGCGATGACTGGATCCTGTCCGGCCCGCGACGCGAAAGCGATTACCTGCCAGGTCATGGATGCGGCGCCGCCTGCCGGCTATCGTCGGGCATGGCCCACACCGCACCCAGCTTCGGCGACCATCTGCGCGACTGGCGCCGGCGCCGCCGCCTCAGCCAGCTCGACCTCGCCTGCGAGGCCGACATCTCCACCCGCCACCTCTCCTTCATCGAGACCGGGCGGTCGCGGCCCAGCCGCGAGATGGTGCTGCACTTGGCCGAGCGGCTGGAGGTGCCGCTGCGCGAGCGCAACGCCCTGCTGGTCGCCGCCGGCTTCGCCCCGGCCTATCCGGTGCGGCCGCTGGACGACCCGGCGCTGGCCCCGGCCCGGCGGGCGGTGGAGCGGGTGATCGAGGCGCATGCGCCGAACCCGGCCCTGGCGGTCGACCGGCACTGGCAGCTGGTGGCTGCCAATGCCGCGGTGCCGTTGCTGCTGGGCGGCGTGTCGCAGGATCTGCTGCAGCCGCCGGTCAACGTGCTGCGGCTGGGCCTGCATCCGGAGGGGCTGGCGCCGCGGACCGTGAATTACAACGAGTGGCGCGGCCACCTGCTGGAACAGCTGCGGCGTCAGGTCGAATCGACCGGCGACCCGGTGCTCGTCGATCTGCTGGACGAGCTGCGGGCCTATCCGGCGCCGCCCGCCACCCTTGCGGCGCTGGGCCCGACCGAGGAGGCACATCCCGACGTCGTCGTGCCGTTCCGCCTCGCCACCGACTCCGGCGTGCTGTCCTTCCTGTCGACCATCACCGTGTTCGGCACCCCGGTCGACGTCACCCTGTCGGAGCTGGCGGTGGAATCCTTCTTCCCGGCCGATGCCGCCACCGCCGAGGCCTTGCGCCGCCTGGGCTGAATCGCCTTCGGCAACGCTCCGTAACAAAATTGTCCCCGGCTTGTATTTGACATAATTCCCGGAACGTCGTCACATGGGTGTCAGACTTCCTTGGAAGGGAGCCTCGTGATGCGGCGGGTGTGGAACTGGATGCGGCTGCTCGCAGCCGCCATGGGCGACGACGACGGGCATGAGCGCGAGCTGCACGCGGCGCTGCGCAAGGCGAATCGCGGCCCGCATCGCTGCCGCCGCCCGCTGCCGGACCCAGAGGTCTGATCACTCCTCCATCGGTTCCTTCTTTCCAGCCAGCGGTTTCCGCCGGCGCTTGCGCGCGATGATCTGATCCAGCGTCGCCGGCCGCAGTTCCTGCACATCGACCCCGACATCGTATTGCCGCGTCATCGGCGCCAGCATGCCGTGCGAATGGCCGTGCAGATTCAGCGACCCGCGGCCGATCTGGTTCCAGGTGCGGAACGGGTAGTGGCACAGGATCAGGTGCCGGCCCTCGATCTTCAGCTCCGCATAGGCCTGCACCGAGTCCCAGCCCGGCGCCGCCAGCGTCCCCGGCCCGTCATTGTTGCCGGTGACCAGGTGCTTGCGGCCGTTCAGCCGGCCCAGCAGCGCCGCCACCGCCTCCGGCGGCGGGCCGAGCGCGAAATCGCCGAGATGCCAGACCTCGTCCTCCGGCCCCACGGTCTCGTTCCACAGCGCGACCAGCGCCGCGTCATGCTCGGCGAGGTTTGGAAAAGGCCGCCGGTCGATCGCCAGGACGCGCCGGTCGCCGAAATGGGTGTCGCTGGTGAAATAGACGGTCATGCCGGCATTCTGACCATGAATACCGGACGGAAGCCATTGACGGGGACCGCGGCGTCCCCGATCCTTCCGGCATGAACGCCATCCTCAACACCTCGCTGCACATGCGACGCCGGTTCCGTCCGGCGGCGGGCGTGCTGCGCGTTGAGGAAGGGATGTCCCCGGGGGCCTAGGCCCGCACCGACCAGACTCTCCCTCGCGTTCACCAGCCCGCCGCGGATCGCCCCGGCGGGTTTTTTGTTGCCTCGCTCACGAAAGGATCAGGGTCATGAGCCCGCCCGCCCCCGACAGGGTGCCTTATCTCCGGCTGGTGCCGCCGGCCGGATTCGAGACGCAGCCGGCGCTGCGCCCGGTCCGCCTCGGCCTGTGGCTGCAGCTCTCGATCCTGGTCGAGACGCTGCGCCGCCGCCGGAGCCGTGCCTTGCAGGTCGAGCGGCTGAGCGACCATGAGCGCCGCGATGTCGGGCTGCCGCCGCATTCCGG
>NZ_JBCNNF010000393.1:0-6437 GCF_039594555.1 Inquilinus sp. | reverse complement strand
CTTTCGGCGACGGTGGAGCAGACGGTCAACATCCTGCGCGGCCTGCGCGACCGGCTGGAGGGCCATCACCAGGTGACGATCCAGGACCAGGCCTTCACCGCCGCGGCGGAGCTGTCCGACCGCTACATCTCCGGCCGCTTCCTGCCGGACAAGGCGATCGACCTGATCGACCAGGCGGCCGCCCGGGTGCACCTGTCGATCACCTCTCGCCCGGCCGAGATCCAGGAGCTGGAATCCGAGGTGGCGCAGCTGAAGCGCGAGCACGCCTACGCCAATTCGCGCAAGCGCTACGACCGGGCCAAGGCCTTCGAGGAGCAGCTCGCCGAGAAGGAGAAGACCCTGGCCGAGCTGACCGATGAGTGGAAGCACCGCATCGGGTCCAGCACCGCCGAGGTCACGGTCGAACATATCGCCGAGATCGTGTCGAAGCTGACCGGCATCCCGGTCACCGAGCTGACCGCCGAGGAGAAGGCCAAGCTGCTGCAGATGGAGGAGCGGCTGCATCGGAGGGTGATCGGGCAGGAGGAGGCGATCCGCGCGGTCAGCGACGCCGTCCGCCTGTCGCGCGCCGGGCTGCAGCACGGCCACCGGCCGATCGCCAACTTCCTGTTCCTGGGCCCGACCGGCGTCGGCAAGACCGAGCTGGCCAAGGCCCTGGCCGAGGTGGTGTTCGGCGACGAGGACGCGATCATCCGCGTCGACATGAGCGAGTATATGGAGCGCCATGCCGTGTCCCGGCTGATCGGCGCGCCTCCGGGCTATGTCGGCTACGACGAAGGCGGCCAGCTGACCGAGCGGGTGCGCCGCCGGCCCTACAGCGTGATCCTGCTGGACGAGATCGAGAAGGCCCATCCGGACGTCTACAACGTGCTGCTGCAGGTGTTCGACGACGGCCGCCTGACCGACGGCAAGGGCCGGGTGGTGGATTTCAGCAACACGCTGATCATCGCCACCTCGAACCTCGCCTCCGACATCATCATGGGGCGGCAGACCCGGATCGGCTTCAACGCCACCGGCAGCGGCGTCCAGGGCGACGTCATGGGCGTGCTGCGCCAGCATTTCCGGCCGGAGTTCCTGAACCGGATCGACGAGATCATCATCTTCCACGCGCTGACCGACGACCAGATCAAGCAGATCGTCCGGCTGCAGCTGGACGGCGTGATCGCCACGGCGCGCGGGCAGGACATCGACCTGGTGGCGGATGACTCGCTGGTCGAGCTGCTGGCGGCCGAGGGCTACCAGCCGGAATACGGCGCCCGCGAGCTGCGGCGCCAGATCCGGCAGCTGGTCGAGACCCGGCTGGCCAAGGCCATGCTGAAGGGCGAGGTGAAGGAGGGCGACCGCGTCGTCTTCCGTGCCGACAAGGGCGAGGTGACCTACACGGTCGGGCCGAAGCCGGCAGCGAAGGCGGAGACGCCGACGAAGGCTGCGAAGCCGGCGGCAAAGCCGAAGAGGCCTGCCAAGGCGCAGCCGGCCGGCAACGGCAAGGCCGCGCCGGCGAAGCGTGCGGCCCCGGCGAAGCGCGCCGCATCGGCCAAGGCCAAGCCGGCCGGCGGCACCGGCAAGGGCAGGGGACCGGCCAAGGGCCCGTCGGCGCGGACCCGGGGCTGACCTGCCCATTCCTCGCTGTCATTGCGAGGAGGCGAAGCCGACGAAGCAATCCATCGTCCCGCAAGAGCGGCTGAATGGATTGCTTCGCTGCGCTCGCAATGACGGTGTGTGGGGCTGGGACCGAAAATGAGGCATCTGCTCGTCCTTTGGGCAGGCGCGGGACAAGCAACGCACCGCACCCGCGCCTGACTCAACCGACGCATGCGTGCGGCCGGCCCTCGGCCCGCATTTCCCGCTGGCACTTGCGGTGCGACCCGCCGATAACAGCGGCTCGATTTGGTCCGAGGGTTGGATACATGATCGCGCGCGTCATCGCCGTGGAGCCATTCGACATCGTCGTGTTCGGCGCGACGGGAGACCTGTCCCAGCGGAAGCTGCTGCCGGCGCTGTATGAGCGCGACAAGGCCGGGCAGGTCCCGCCGGGCGCGAGGATCATCGGCACGTCGCGGCGGCCGATGTCGGATGCCGAGTTCCACGACTTCGCCCGCAAGGCGATCTTGCAGCATGTGCCGTCGGCGGAGCAGAGCGGCACGGTGCTGGACGATTTCCTGGCCCGGCTGTCTTATGTCCCGGTCGATGTCTCGGCCGGCAATGGCTGGGACGGGCTGGGCGAGGCGCTGGGCAACGATGCTCAGCGCATCCGCATCTTCTATCTCGCCACCTCGCCGGACCTGTTCGGGGAGATCTGCGACCAGTTGGGCGCGCATGGCCTGGTGACCGAGCGGGCCCGCGTCGTGGTCGAGAAGCCGATCGGCAAGGACCTGGAATCGGCCCGGGCGCTGAACGACGCCATCGGCCGTGTCTTCCCCGAGGAGTCGATCTATCGCATCGACCACTACCTCGGGAAGGAGACGGTGCAGAACCTGATGGCGCTGCGCTTCGCCAACGCCCTGTTCGAGCCGCTGTGGAATTCCTCCCACATCGACCATGTGCAGATCACCGTGGCCGAGAGCCTGGGGGTCGAGGGCCGCGCCGGCTACTATGACGGCGCCGGCGCGCTGCGCGACATGGTGCAGAACCACATCCTGCAGCTGCTCTGCCTCGTCGCCATGGAGCCGCCGACCTCGATGGAGGCCTCGGCGCTGAGCGACGAGAAGCTGAAGGTGCTGAAGGCGCTGAAGCCGATCACCGACGGCATGGTCAACACCATGACCGTGCGCGGCCAGTACCGCGCCGGCGCCTCGGCCGGCGGCGCGGTGCCGGGCTATCTCGACGAGCTCGGCGACAGCACCAGCCACACCGAGACCTTCGTCGCGCTGAAGGCGCAGATCGACAACTGGCGCTGGGCCAACGTCCCGTTCTATCTGCGCACCGGCAAGCGGTTGGCGGCGCGGATGTCGGAGATCGTCGTCACCTTCCGCGCCATCCCGCATTCGGTGTTCGACGAGTCGGCAGGCCTGATCTCGCAGAACCACCTCGTCATCCGGCTGCAGCCCGACGAGGGCGTGAAGCTTTGGCTGATGATCAAGGATCCGGGCCCGGGCGGCATGCGGCTGCAGCACGTGCCGCTGGACATGAGCTTTGCCAAGGCCTTCAACGTGCGCAACCCGGACGCCTATGAGCGGCTGGTGATGGATGTCGTCCGCGGCAACCAGAGCCTGTTCATGCGGCGCGACGTGGTCGAGCAGGCCTGGACCTGGGTTGACCCGATCATCGAGGCCTGGAAGGCGTCGAAGGAGCCGCCGAAGCCTTACACCGCCGGCACCTGGGGCCCGTCCGCCGCGATCGCCCTGATCGAGCGCGACGGCCGCACCTGGCACGAGGACGAGGACTGAGCCATGGCCATTGCGCGTCACGACTTCCCGACCAAGGAGGCGCTCGCCGATGCCCTCGCCGGGCATGTCGTCGACGCGCTGACGGCACGGCTGGCGCGCTCCGACCGGGCCGCGCTCGCCGTCTCCGGCGGGCGCACCCCGACCCGGTTCTTCGAGGCGCTGTCGCGGAAGCCGGTCGACTGGGCGCGGGTCGACGTCACCCTGGTCGATGAGCGCTGGGTGGGCGAGGATTCGGACCGCTCCAACGCCGCGCTGGTCCGGCAGCACCTGCTGCAGGGGCCGGCCGCGGCGGCGAATTTCGTGCCGCTGCACATCGACGCACCGACGCCCGAGGATGGGATGGCGCAGGTGACGGCCAGCATCGCCGCCCTGCCGCTTCCCTTCGCGGTGGCGATCCTGGGCATGGGCGATGACGGCCACACCGCCTCCTTCTTTCCCGGCGGCGACCGGCTGGCCCAGGCGCTGGACCCGGCCCCGGGGCAGCTCTTGGAGACCATGCGGGCGCCGGCGGCGGGCGAGCCGCGCATCACCCTGACGCTGCCGGTCTTGCTGGCGGCCGACACTCTGTGCCTTCATATCGAAGGGACAGGGAAGCAGCGCGTGCTGGAAGCGGCCCTGGTCAGCGGCCCGGCGGAGGCGATGCCGATCCGCGCCGTGCTGACCCGCCGTCCGGTCGAGATCTTCTGGTGCCCGTGACGCATTGCGTCCGGAGCTAACAAGAAACTTCAAATAAGTACGATAACGTATTGATCATGATGCATGATCGGGTCGGAGAATGCTGTCTGGCCCGGTCGGGGCGAGACAGTGAGCCAAGGAGCCAGCCCGATGGTGCAAGCCCGCATTGCCGAGGTGACCGAGCGGATCGCGCGGCGCAGCCATGACGCCCGGTCGGCCTATCTCGACCGCATCGCCGCCGCGGCGGAGCAGGGGCCGGCCCGCCGGCGCCTGGGCTGCGCCAACTTCGCGCATGGCTTCGCCGCCTGCGGCATCGACAAGGGCGCGCTGCGCGAGGGCGAGGGGCCGAACCTGGCCATCGTCACCTCCTACAACGACATGCTGTCGGCGCATCAGCCCTTCGAGCGCTATCCGGACCTGATCCGCCAGGCGGCGCGCGCGGTCGGCGGCACGGCGCAGGTGGCGGGCGGCGTGCCGGCGATGTGCGACGGCGTCACCCAGGGCGAGGCGGGGATGGAGCTGTCGCTGTTCTCGCGCGACGTCATCGCCCTCTCCACCGCGGTCGCCCTGTCGCACCAGATGTTCGACGCTGCCGTGTTCCTCGGCGTCTGCGACAAGATCGTGCCGGGCCTGGTGATCGGCGCCCTGTCCTTCGGCCATCTGCCGGCGGTGTTCATCCCGGCCGGGCCGATGCCGTCCGGCCTGCCCAATGACGAGAAGGCCAAGGCCCGGCAGCTCTATGCCGAGGGCAAGGTCGGCCGCGACGCGCTCTTGGAGGCCGAGGCGAAGTCCTATCACGGGCCGGGCACCTGCACCTTCTACGGCACCGCCAACACCAACCAGATGCTGATGGAGGTGATGGGCCTGCACCTGCCGGGCTCCTCCTTCGTCAACCCGAACACGCCGCTGCGCGACGCCCTGACGCTGGAGGCGGCGAAGCGGGCGCTGGCGATCACGGCGCTGGGCAACGAGTTCATGCCGGTCGGCCGGCTGATGGATGAGCGCGCAGTGGTCAACGGCGTCGTGGCGCTGCACGCCACTGGCGGGTCGACCAACCACACCATGCACCTGATCGCTATGGCTGCGGCGGCCGGCATCACCCTGACCTGGGACGATTTCTCCGACTTGGCGGAGGCCGTGCCGCTGCTCTGCCGCGTCTATCCGAACGGCAAGGCCGATGTGAACCATTTCCACGCCGCCGGCGGCACCGGCTTCCTGATCCGCGAACTGCTCGGCGGCGGGTTATTGCACGGCGACGTCGCCACCATCTGGGGCGGCGGGCTGGACCGCTATTTGGTCGAGCCCGGCCTGGACGAGAAGGGCGAGGTGGTGTGGCGCGAGGCGGCGACGGCCAGCGGCGACACCACGGTGCTGCGCGGCGCGGCCGAGCCGTTCCAGGCCACCGGCGGGCTGCGAGTGCTGGACGGCGATCTGGGCCGTGCGGTGATCAAGACCTCGGCGGTGGCGCCGGAGCGGCATGTGATCGAGGCGCCGGCGAAGATCTTCCATTCGCAGGAGGAACTGCAGGCCGCCTTCCGCGCCGGGGCGCTGGACCACGACTTCATCGCCGTGGTGCGGTTCCAGGGCCCGAAGGCCAACGGGATGCCCGAGCTGCACAAGCTGATGCCGCCGCTCGGCGCGCTGCAGGACCGTGGCCGCAAGGTGGCGTTGGTCACCGATGGCCGCCTGTCCGGCGCCTCGGGCAAGGTGCCGGCGGCGATCCATGTGACGCCGGAGGCCGCGGTCGGCGGCCCGATCGCCAAGCTGCGCGACGGCGACATCCTGCGGCTGGACGCGGTGACCGGGCGGCTCGAGATCCGCGACATCGACGCCGAGGAATGGGCCGCGCGGGAAGATGCGACGGCCGATCTCGCCCCGTCGCATGTCGGCGTCGGCCGCGAGCTCTTCGCCGCCTTCCGCCACGCCGCCGGCCGG
This sequence comes from Inquilinus sp., assembly GCF_039594555.1. GTDB lineage: Bacteria > Pseudomonadota > Alphaproteobacteria > DSM-16000 > Inquilinaceae > Inquilinus. The sequence goes on along the minus strand of NZ_JBCNNF010000393.1, from coordinate 441 downwards.
GCCGATGCCGGGGCATCGATCTTCTGAGGTCCCGAAGCCCAGAAAAATCGTCATCCCCGCGAGAGCGGAGATTTCGTGACGCTCTGATCGGAAAGAGATTCCCGCTTGCGCGGGAATGACGGTGAGCGGTGGTGGTTTGGCCTCAAACGATCCCGAGCAGTCGGATCAGGCCGAAGCTGATCGCGCCCAGCACCAGCAGCGACAGGGTGACGGCGGCGGTCACGCGGCCGCCGGCCTTGGCGACGCTGCCCAGGTCGGTGCTGAGGCCGAGCGCGGCCATCGAGATCACGGTCAGCGCGGTCGCCGCCGTCGCGGCCGGGGCCAGCACCGCCTCGGGCAGCAGCCCGAAGGAGCGTAGCACGGCCAGCAGCAGGAAGCCGTCGATGAACCAGGGCACCAGCTTGTGCCAGGGCATCCGGCCCTTGGCGAGGGCGGCGCCGT
>NZ_JBCNNF010000392.1:0-6438 GCF_039594555.1 Inquilinus sp. | reverse complement strand
GGCCCGCCTGGCCGCGCTGGTCGAGGAGCGGCGGCGGCTGGAGCGCGAGGTTTCCGACCTGCGGCGCAAGCTGGCGACCGCCGGCACCGGCGGCGGTTCCGGGCCGGAGGTCAAGGAGATCGCCGGAGTCAAGTTCACCGGCCGGATCCTCGACGATCTGCCGGCGCGCGAGCTGAAGCCGATGGCCGACGCGCTGAAGCAGCAGCTCGGCTCCGGCATCGTCGCGCTGGTCGGCCGGGCCGAGGGCAAGCTGTCGGTCTGCATCGGCGTGACCGACGACCTGACCGGGCGGTTCGACGCGGTGGCGCTGGTGCGCGCCGCGGCCGAGGCCGCCGGCGGCAAGGGCGGCGGGGGCCGCCCCGACATGGCGCAGGCGGGCGGGCCGGATGCCGCCCGGGCTGGCGAGGCATTGGCGGCGGTCGAGGCGGCGCTGGCCGCCTGACCGGAGGGGTCTGAAAGGATCTGTCGCGGTGGTCGCGGATGTGGTAGCGTCCGCGACTGAAGCCGCAATATGTGGTACGCGCAGGCGATGCGCGTGATCTTGGGAGAAGCGGATGTCTTGGACCGAAGAAAGGGTGGCGCAGCTGCGCCAGCTCTGGGGAAACGGGAAGAGCGCAAGCGAGATCGCCGAGATCCTGGGGGGCGTCTCTCGCAACGCGGTGATCGGCAAGGCGCATCGGCTGGAGCTGTCCGGCCGGCCGTCGCCGATCAAGCGGAAGGAGGATGAGGAGGAGGAAGAGGTCGCCGCCGCCGCTCCGGCCGCCGTCGAGGCGCAGCCCGCCGCGGTGGAGAAGGTCGCGGCCAAGCCGGTGCCCGAGCGCAAGTCCGGCGGCGCCACCATCCTCAACCTGACCGAGCGGATGTGCAAATGGCCGATCGGCGATCCGCGCGACAAGGACTTCCACTTCTGCGGCAAGGCCTCGCACGGCAATTTCCCGTACTGCATCGAGCATGCCCAGATCGCCTATCAGCCGCCGGGCAAGCGGCGGGACGAGGATCGCGCCATCCTGCGGGCGTGACGCCCGGCCGGGATTGATCCCCTCGGCGATGTGACGCAACGGGGCCGGTGCCGCAGCTGCGGGCCGGCCCTGCACCTTTTTGAGGTCTGCGGATGCTTTTCCTGCGCGACCCGCCTTCAATTTGACGCGAATTTCACTCGACGGCGCCCCGTTTCCCGGCATTAATTCCTTATCTCCGGGGGGAGGTAACGATGCGAGGGGTTCTGGTCAGGGCCGCCGGGCTGTTCGCCTCGGCGGCTCTTTGCCTGCCGCCGAAGCGGCAGCCTCCGGTCGATGCGGGATCGGGCATGGCGATCCACGCCTAGGAAACGATCCAAACGGGCGGCGCCGTCGGCCCGGGCGGCCCGCACCGATCCAAATCCCGGGCGGAGGGGGATCATGTTCGATCGTGTATTGCGGTACGCCGCCGCGGCGGTGCTCGCCATGGCCGCGGTGTCGGGACCGGCATTGGCCGAGGACTCCCCGATCAGCTTCGTCTCGGGACCGCTGAAGGGGGTCGCGGCGCAGAACGTCAAGCATGAGGAGAAGACGCTGCCGCACTCCGCCTTCGGCGCGATGCGGACCGACACGGCGGTGTTCAAGTCCGGCGCGATGATCGGCTATGTCGACTGGTCGCGCCTGGGCGGCCATTACCGCTGGCAGGACGAGGACGCCAGCGCCCTGTCCGACAGCGTCAAGGAAATCTTCCACGCCACCGGCTTCACCATCCTGGAAAGCGACCAGGCCACGGTGAACGGATACCTCGCCCGGTACCGCAAGATCAGCCTGGCCGGGGTCGACCGCCGCTGCGGCGTGTTCACGCTGACGCGCAGGAACCACATGGTCCAGGGCTTCGCCTGCGCGCCATCCGCCCAGGCCTTCCGGGTCCAGGATGTGATGCAGGGGATCTCGATCGACGGCGTGATCGGGCCCTGAGGGGTACCGATCCAATCAGGGCGGAGGGGGACTATGATTCATCGAATGAAGCGGTGCGCGGCGGGTGCCCTTGTTCTCGCCGTGCTGTCCTGGCCGGCGCTGGCCGAGGAGTCGCCGATCGACTTCGTCTCGGGGCCGCTCGCCGGGGCGGCGGCGAAGAACCCGAAGCACACCGAGGAGCAGGCGTCCGAAGGCAGCGGCACCGTCCGGACGGACACGGCGACCTTCTCGGCAGGGGAGTTTCTTGCCTATGTCGACTGGTCGCGTCTGCCCGGCGGCTACCGCTGGAACGACACCGACCATCTCGGCAGCCTTGCCGGAGCCGCCCAGCGCTGGCTCAAGGCAACCGGGTTCAACGTGGTGCGCGGCGACCGCACGACGGTGAACAACTTTCTCGCCCAGTACCGGATCATCAGCCTGAGCGGCACGAGCGACAGCTGCGCCGTGTTCGACCTGCGCCGGGCCAACCACATGATCCTCGGCGCCGTCTGCCGGTCGAGGGGCGGGGAGGTGCCGGTGATGGCCGTCCTGCAGGGGCTTTCGATCGACAACGTGATCGGCCCCTGAAGCAGAAAGGCCGGCGTGAGCCGGCCTTTCCGTTTCCGCAGGGCCTCTGGGCGTCAGCCCATCGCCACCTGCAGGTTCTGGTCCAGCTTGTCCAGGAACTGCTCGGTCGTCATCCAGGGCTGGTCCGGCCCGATCAGGATGGCCAGGTCCTTGGTCATGTGGCCGGCCTCGACGGACTCGACGCAGACCTTCTCGAGCGTCTGGGCGAAGCGCAGCAGCTCCGGCGTCTCGTCGAAGCGGGCACGGTAGGTCAGGCCCTGCGTCCAGGCGAAGATCGACGCGATCGGGTTGGTCGAGGTGGCGCGGCCCTTCTGGTGCTCGCGGTAGTGGCGGGTCACCGTGCCGTGCGCCGCCTCGGCCTCGACGGTCTTGCCGTCGGGGGTCAGCAGCACCGAGGTCATCAGGCCGAGCGAGCCGAAGCCCTGGGCCACCGAATCCGACTGCACGTCGCCGTCGTAGTTCTTGCAGGCCCAGACGAAGCCGCCCTCCCACTTCATGGCCGAGGCGACCATGTCGTCGATCAGCCGGTGCTCATAGGTCAGGCCGGCCTTCTGGAACCGGTCCTTGAACTCGGTGTCGTAGACCTCCTGGAAGATGTCCTTGAACCGCCCGTCATAGCCCTTGAGGATCGTGTTCTTGGTCGACAGGTACACCGGCATCTGGCGCAGCAGGCCGTAGTTCAGCGACGACTGGGCGAAGCCGCGGATCGACTCGTCCAGGTTGTACATGCTCAGCGCCACGCCGGCGCCCGGGAACTTGAACACCTCGAGCTCGACCGGCTGGCTGCCGTCGGCCGGGGTGTAGGTCATGGTCAGCGTGCCGGGACCGGGGACCTTCAGGTCGGTGGCGCGGTACTGGTCGCCGAAGGCATGGCGGCCGACGATGATCGGCTTGCGCCAGCCCGGCACCAGCCGCGGCACATTGCGGCAGATGATCGGCTCGCGGAAGATGGTGCCGCCGACGATGTTGCGGATCGTCCCGTTCGGCGACTTCCACATCTTCTTGAGGTTGAACTCCTTCACCCGCGCCTCGTCCGGGGTGATGGTGGCGCACTTCACGCCGACGCCGTACTTCTTGATCGCCTCGGCGGAATCGATCGTCACCTGGTCGTCGGTTTGGTCGCGGTACTCGATCCCGAGGTCGTAGTAGCGCAGATCGATGTCGAGATACGGCAGGATCAGCTTGTCCTTGATGAACTGCCAGATGATGCGCGTCATCTCGTCGCCATCGAGCTCGACGACCGGGGTCTTGACCTTGATCTTGGCCATGTCGGGATCTTTCCGCTTCGTACAGGAATGGCCGGGCTTATAGCATCCGGCCGCGAGGGGCGAAAGGAGAGGGGCCTACACCCATTTCTCAGTGGCGGGGCGGGCGATCGCCTGCGGCGCGGCGATGGCGCCGAACACCTCCTCGACCGTCTCGACCACCTGGTACAGGTCGCGGTTCTCCGGCCGGACAAAGCCTTGGGCGACCATGTGGTCGACCAGGCGCAGGAACGGCCGCCAGAAGCCGTCGATGTCGACGAAGACGACCGGCTTGTCATGCAGCTTCAGCTGCCGCCAGGTCAGCATCTCGAAGGTCTCGTCCAGCGTGCCCAGCCCGCCGGGCAGGACGATGAAGGCGTCGGACCGGTCGAACATCATGCGCTTGCGGGTGTGCATGCTGTCGACGACGTGCAGCTCGGTCAGGCCGGTGTGCTCGACCTCCAGCGCCTGGATGTGGTCGGGGATGATACCGACGACCTGGCCGCCGGCGCCGAGCGCGGCATCGGCGACGATGCCCATCAGCCCGACCCGGCCGCCGCCATAGACCAACTGCAGCCCGCGGGCCGCGATCAGCGCGCCGAGGCTGGCGGCGGCGGTTTTATAGCGGTCGTCGACGCGGGTGGAGGAGCCGCAATAGACGCAGAGGGAACGGATATCGGCCATGGGATCGCACACAGGTGACTAAGGGGCCGGCGCAGCCGGCGCGCGACATTAGGAAGGGATCGACCTTGGAGCAAGTTTCGATGAAGCCGCAGCAGCGGTTTGTTGCGAGTCGATGACTACGCGGATAATTTGGCCCGAATAATATCGGGGCGGTTCCAGCGTTGAAAAAACTCCTGTTGATCGGCGGCGTTGCGGTCGCCGTGCTCGCGGCTATCCTCGCCGTGGTCCAGTACACCGGGCAGCGTCGCGATGCGGCCCCGCCGGAGGTGGCTGCGGCCTCTGTCCCGGTTCCGGCCGCTCCGCCTGCGGCCGCTGCGCCGAAGCCCATCGTCCCGCCGCCCGCGGCCGAAGCTCCGAAGCCCGCCCCGGCTTCGACCCCGGCCGCGCCGCCCTCGCCGAGGGTGCTGGGGAGCGGGTTCGACGAGCCTCCCCAGATCGCCGGCGCCCCGGCCGTGACCGCCCTGGCCCCGCGCCGGAACGACACGAAGCCGGACGCCTCGGCGGAACCGCCGCAAGCGCCGCCCGGAGGTCAGACTTCGGCCCAGCCGCCGCAGGCACCGGCCCAGCCCCAGGCTTCGACCGAACCGTCGCAAGCGCCACCGGGACCTCAGGCTTCGGCCCAGCCGCCTCAGGCGCCGGCCCAGCCGCAGCAGGCTCCGGTTCCGCCTGCCCCCGATGCGAAGGAGCCGGCGGCGCTCGGCTTCGACGCCATCCGCGTGAACGCCGACGGCGGCATCACCATCGCCGGGCGCGGCCCCGCCGGGGCCCGCATCCTGCTGATGGATGGCGAGCGGCAGATCGGATCGGTGCAGGCCGACAGCTCCGGCGGCTGGGTGTTCCTCTCCGACGCGCCGATCGCGGCCGGCGACCACCAGATCTCGCTGCGCCTCGCCGATGGCGGCAGCGCCGTAGGCGAGGTCGCCACCGTGGTGGTGCCGGAGCGGGGCCGCGACATCGCCGGGCGGCCGGCGGCCGGCAGCAGCGGCAGCGCCCTGGTGATGGTGACACCGCAGCAGGGCGCCTCGACCGTGCTGCAGGCCCCCGCGGCGGGTTCGTCGGGCCCGGTCCCGGCCGCGCCGGGCGGCACCGGCGGCACGCTGTCGATCGATGTCATCGACTATGGCGAAGGCGGCGCCGTCTTCGTCAGCGGCCGCGGCCAGGCCGGCGCCACCGTGCGGCTCTATCTCGACAACCGGCCGATCGGCGAGGGCGGGACCGATCCGCGCGGCCGGTTCCGCATCCAGGCGGGGGAGGCGATCGCGCCCGGCATCTATCGCCTGCGGGCCGACCAGCTCGACGCCTCCGGCAAGGTGACGGCAAGGGCCGAGACCCCGTTCCAGCGCGCCGCTCCGGCCGACATCGCGGTGGCTGAGGGGCGCGTGGTGGTCCAGCCCGGCAACAGCCTGTGGCGGATCGCACGCCGGGTCTATGGCGAGGGACTGCGCTACACCGTGATCTACCAGGCCAACCAGGAGCAGATCCGCAACCCGGATCTGATCTATCCCGGCCAGATCTTCACCGTGCCGGCGGCACCCAGCACGGCCGTTCCCGGCTGACGTCGAAAGGCTCTGCGGCGTGATGTCCGTCACAGCGGAAGGCGGCAGCAACGCCTAGGATGGCACAGCTCGATTGCGTCTCCCGCTCGAGCAGCCTCCCTGTTTACCTCTCGGGCCCTGGTCCTCCAGGGCCCGTTTTCTTTGCCTCAGGCCAGCAAGTCGGCCATCACCGACCGGTAGCGCGCCGCCACCGCGGCCTCGTCCGGATGCCGGCCGTCGCGCACGCGCCAGCGGCCGCCGGCCATGACGTGGCGGATCGGCGAGTCATTGACGGCGAAGACGAAGCTGTCGAGCAGCGTGTCGCCGTGCCGGCCGATCAGCGCCGGGTGGTCCGGGTCCAGCACGATCAGATCGGCGCGGGCGCCGGCCTCGATCCGGCCGGTGGCGCGGCCGACTGCGCGGGCGCCGCCGTCGATCGCGGCCTGGAACAGCGTGGCGCCGACCGAGGGCCGG
>NZ_JBCNNF010000391.1:0-6446 GCF_039594555.1 Inquilinus sp. | reverse complement strand
TCATGCCCGGGCTTGACCCGGGCATCCAGAAGGTGTCGACGCCCTCTGGATTGCCGGGTCAAGCCCGGCAATGACAGGTGGGGTGTGGCTGGCCCACGGAGCCCCGCCATGGCCGCAGCAGCCGACTCCGCACGCAAATTCGATCCCGCCCGCGCCGGCGAATACGAGGTGCAAAGCCGCATCGCCCTCGCCGGCTACGATGCCTGCCACGAGCTGTCGGCCTGCATGCTGGCGGCCGTGCTCGGCTCCGGAGGCACGGCCGAGATCCTGGTGGCCGGCGCCGGCGGCGGGGCACGGGAGATCGTCACCGCCGGGGCGCTGGAGCCCGGCTGGCGCTTCACCGCCGTCGACCCGTCGCAGCCGATGCTGGCCCTGGCCGCCGCACGGGTTCGTGAGGCCGGGCTGGACGGGCGGACGGAAATCGTGCCCGGCACCGTCGACGACCTGCCGCGGGACCGGCGCTTCGACGCGGCGACGCTGATCGGCGTGCTGCACCATCTGCCCGGCGACGATGCCAAGCGGGCGATTCTGCGGTCGCTGGCGGACCGGCTGACGCCGGGAGCGCCGCTGATCCTGGCCGGCAACCGCTTCGCCTATGCCAGCCGGCCGCTGCTGCTTGAGGCCTGGGGCCAGCGCTGGCGCATGCATGGCGCCGGGCCGGAGGAGGTGCAGGCCAAGCTCGGCCGCATCCTGCAAGGCGCCGACCCGCCGGCCTCGGAGGAGGCCGTCGCCGCCTTGCTGGCCGAGACCGGTTTCGGCCCGTCGACCTGCTTCTTCTCCAGCCTGTTCTGGGGCGCCTGGATGGCCAGGCGGCTGTGATAGGCTGCGGCCGCCGATCTTCGAAAGACCCGCCATGGCCGACCGCCTGACCGAGACCAGCAAGTTCCTGAGCTATGTCCTGCGGCACAAGCCGCAGGCCATCGGTCTGGCGCTCGACAACGAGGGCTGGGCCGGAATCGACGCGCTGATCGCCGCCGCGGCCGCGAACGGCACGGTGCTGGACCGCGACCTGATCCGCGCCGTGGTTGACACCAGTGACAAGAAGCGCTTCGCCATCAGCCCGGACGGCGCCCGGATCCGCGCCGTGCAGGGCCATTCGACGGCCGAGGTGGCCATCGCCTATGAGCCGGTGGAGCCGCCGGAGCAGCTGTTCCACGGCACGGCGTCGCGCTTCCTGGAGTCGATCCGGGCGGAGGGGCTGGTCGCCGGCTCGCGCCACCTCGTGCATCTGTCGCCGGATGTGGAGACCGCGACGGCCGTCGGGCGCCGGCATGGCCGGCCGGTGGTGCTGACCGTTGCCGCTGGCGCCATGCATCGCCAGGGCTTCGTCTTTCACCGCGCCGAGAACGGCGTGTGGCTGACCAAGTCCGTGCCGCCGGCGTTTCTGGACGAGCCGGACTGAGCCCACTCCTCTCGCCGCTTTGCACTGTCAGTCCTGATCGGTCATGCGTTGCCTCTCCCGCCGGACGCGGGAGAGGCAACGCGTTCAGCTCCTAAGCGTGCCCGGCCTCGCCCGACAGCATCATCGGATCGATGCCGAGCTTGGCGATGGCGCGCTCCCACTTCACCGACAAATCCTCGCCGAACAGGATGTCGGAATCGCAGGGCACGGTGAGCCAACCATTGGCCTGGATCTCGGCGTCGAGCTGTCCGGCGCTCCAGCCGGCATAGCCCAGCGCCAGCATGTGCCGGCTGGGGCCGGTGCCGCCGGCGATGGCCTGCAGCACCTCGAGCGTCGAGGTCACGGCGACGTCGCCGACCACCACCGTCTTCTCGGCCTTGTAGTCGGTCGAATGCAGCACGAAGCCGCGGCCCGATTCGACCGGGCCGCCGAACTGCACACGGGTGCTGCCCAGGAGGTCGCCATGCGGGATACCGAGCTGGTCGAGCAGCGTCGGGAAGTCGATGGTCTGCAGTGGCTTGTTGACCACGAGACCCATGGCGCCCTGCTCGTTATGGGCGCACAGATAGATCACCGTGCGGGCGAAGGGCGGCGCGATCAGAGTCGGCATGGCGATCAGCAGTTGCCCCGCGAGATAGCCGCCATCCGCCGGCACCTTGACGCCCTTGGAGGATTTCGCCCGACTCATACCGCCCAATGCTCCGCTTTCCGTTTTCTGCCGCGACACTAAGGCTAACCCGCGCCGGGCTGGTTCCGAACGACTATATAGGCCAAAGAAAGGCGGTTTCATGGTGCCGGAGATTCGATGAGGTCTAGGCTCGCATTCCTGGCGGCTGCCGCGCTCAGCCTCGCCGCGCTGGCCGGCCCCGGCCTGGCCGGGGCCGCCGAGACGCCGTGGCAGCAGGCCAAGGGCGCGTCGGCACGGCTGGTCACGGCGGTCGATGGCACCGGCACGCTGGGCGAGATCCCCGCCGGGCTGCACATCCGGCTGGACCCGCACTGGAAGACCTATTGGCGGTCCCCCGGCGATGCCGGGCTGCCGCCGGCGCTGGACTGGGCGGGCTCGCAGAATCTCGGCACCGCGACGCTGGCCTATCCGGCGCCGCACCGGTTCCAGCTGTTCGGCCTCGAGACCTATGGCTACGAGACCGAGGTGGTGTTCCCGCTGACCCTGCCGGTGGCGCAGGCCGGGCAGCCGCAGCACCTGGCCCTGGCCGCGACCGTGCTGGTGTGCAGCGACATCTGCATCCCGGCCAACTTCAAATTCGCGCTGGACCTGCCGGCCGGCCCGGCGGCGCCCGACCCGGACGCGGCCAACCTGATCGACCGCTACGCCAACACCGTGCCGGGCGACGGCGCCGCTGCCGGCCTGGCCATCGGCCCGGTCGCGGCGACCGCGGCGGGCCCGAATGGCGGCCTGCGGATCGAGGCGACGGCGCGCGAGCCGTTCCAGGCGCCGGACGTCTTCGTCGAGGGCACGCCGGGCGACGCCTTCGCCGCGCCGCGCATCACCACGAGCGAGGGCGGCCGCAGGCTGGTGGCCGAGATCGACCGGATCCAGTCGGCCGACGATCCGCCGAAGGGGTTGAGCGGCACCCCGGTGGCGCTGACCCTGGTCGACGGGCCGCGCAGCGTCGAAGCCAAAGCGACGGTCGGCCCGGTGGCGGCCGCGACGGCGACCGGCGCAGCCGGCTGGCTGGGCATCCTGGGCGTGGCCCTGCTGGGCGGGCTGATCCTGAACCTGATGCCCTGCGTACTGCCGGTGCTGTCCCTCAAGCTGCTGTCGATCGTCAAGCTCGGCGGAGTCGAGGCCCGGACGCCGCGTCGGCAACGGCTGGGCCTGCTGGCCACCGCGGCCGGCATTGTCGCCTCCTTCCTGGTGCTGGCGGGCGGCGCGGTGGCGCTGAAGGCGGCCGGCGCCTCGGTCGGCTGGGGCATCCAGTTCCAGGAGCCGGTGTTCCTGGCAGCGATGGCGGTGATCGTCACCCTGTTCGGCGCCAACATGCTGGGCCTGTTCGAGGTGGTGCTGCCCGGCCGCGCCATGGACGCCGCGGCCCGCGCCAGCGGCGCCGGACGGCCGGAGCGGAACGGGCTGGTCGCGCCGTTCCTGACCGGCGCCTTCGCCACGCTGCTGGCCACCCCCTGCTCCGCCCCCTTCGTCGGCACCGCGCTGGGCTTCGCCCTGTCGCGCGGGCCGGTGGAGATCGGCGCCATCTTCGCCGCGCTCGGCCTCGGCATGGCCCTGCCCTATCTGCTGATCGCCGCGGTGCCGGGCTTGGCCCGGCTTCTGCCGCGCCCCGGCCGCTGGATGGTCTGGGTCAAGGCCGTGCTGGGCCTCGCCCTGTTCGGCACGGCGGCCTGGCTGCTGACCGTCCTGGCCGTGCAGGTGCCGCCGGCAGCGGCCGCCGTGGTGGCGGCGGCGCTGGCGGCGATCGTGCTGGTGCTGTGGCTGCGCCGGCGCGGTGGCATCGCCCTCCGGCGCGCCGGCGTCGTCGTCGCCATGGTCCTGGCCCTGGCGGCGGTGCTGCTGCCGCTGCGCTTCGACCGGTCCGACGCGGCGACGGTGCAGGCGGCATCGGCCATCCCCTGGATCCGGTTCGACCGTGCCACCATCCCCACGCTGGTGCGCGAGGGCAAGGTGGTGTTCGTCGACGTCACCGCCGACTGGTGCCTGACCTGCAAGGTCAACAAGCTGCTGGTGATCGACCGCGACCCGGTGGCCGCGGCCCTGGCCGCGCCCGGCGTGGCGCCGCTGTTGGCCGACTGGACCAATCCCGACCCGGCGATCGCCGACTACCTTGCGGCGCATGGCCGCTACGGCATACCGTTCAACGCCGTGTACGGGCCGGGGGCGCCGGACGGGATCCTGCTGCCGGAGCTGCTGAGCACCGATGCGGTCCTGGACGCCCTGAAGCAGGCCCGCGGCGCGAGCTCGTAACCCTTTGGCAAAGGCCGGCCGGCTGCGGGCCGGCCTCACAGAATCTGGCGGAGAGAACCCCATGACGATCAAGGTTGGCGACCGCGTCCCGTCGGTCACGCTGAAGTATCTCGGCAAGGAAGGCATGGCCGAGGTCAAGACCGACGAGCTGCTCGCGGGGAAGACCGTGGCGCTGTTCGCGGTGCCGGGCGCCTTCACCCCGACCTGCTCGGCCAAGCACCTGCCGAGCTTCATCAATAACGCCGAGGCGCTGAAGGCCAAGGGCGTCGACCAGATCGTCTGTCTGTCGGTGAATGACCCCTTCGTGATGAAGGCCTGGGCCGACAAGAACGACGTGTCGCCTGAGACCGTGTTCATGCTGCCGGACGGCAACGCCACCTTCACCAAGGCGCTGGGGCTGGAGATGGACGGGTCGGGCTACGGCCTGGGCACCCGGTCGCAGCGCTTCGCCCTGATCGCCAAGGACGGCGTCGTCACCCATCTCGGCGTCGAGAAGCCGGGCGCCTTCGAGGTGTCGAGCGGCGAGGCCATCCTCGCGGCGCTCTGACGCGGTTTCTTTCGTCCCCTTTCTGTCATTGCCGGGCTTGACCCGGCAATCCAGAGGGTGTCGACGCTCTCTGGATGCCCGGGTCAAGCCCGGGCATGACAGAAGGGGAAAGCCAGAAGCCCCTAAGCCGGATCGGTCTCCGTCGTGATCCGGACACCGAACTGCTCGAACCGGGCCAGCGCCGCCTCGGGCGCGACCAGGGTCTCGGGCAGAGCCAAGCCGCCGGACGGCAGCGGCAGCCCGTCCAGGCCAAGCGCGCGCTCGGCAATCACCACGGCGCCCAGCGCCGTCATGTGGTCCACGCCCTTCGGGTCCGACACCAGGATCCGCCGCCGGGCCGGCTGCCCCGACCGCGACACCCCCACGATCTCGATCACGCCCTCATGCGAGGCGCGGCCGCCGGCCCGGGTGCCGAGCGAGTCGGCCATGCCGAAATCGAAGCGGATGTCGGGGGCGCCGGTGAGCGCCGCCAAGCTGGGCACGTCGAGCGCGGCCAGGGGCTGCACCGTCGCCTCTCCGTCGGCGAAGCGAAGGCTGCGGCTGTGCTCATTGCCGTCGACCCAGGCCCATTGCCCGGCCCGGCGCAGCAGGGCGCGGGGGGAGAAGGCCTCGGCGTCGGCGGCGCTCATCGGGCCGACTGAATCCGCTGCATCGTAGAGGGCGGCCATGGCGACCGAGTCGACTCGATCGAACTCCGCGATCGCCGGCCGGGCCGCCAGGATCAACACCCCGGCCGCCCAGTGGCCGGCCAGCACCACCGGCCGCCGCGGCGGCGCATGCAGCGCCGCGAACACCGCCGGCCCGGTCTCCTCCACCACCTTGGTGACGCCGATATGGGCGGCGCCCTGCGCCATGGCCGCCCGGATCAGCGCGTCGCCGCGGTCCTGCAGCGCCGCCACGATCAGGTCGACCGGCCCGGCCTCCGCCAATGCTGCGGCCGGGTCGGCGACGTCGAGCCGCAGGGTCGTCGCCCCGATCTCCCGCGCCAGCTCAGCGCCGGACTCCGGAGTCCGACCCGCCAGGATGATCTCGAGATCCGGCGCCAGCCGGCGCAGGTAGCGGGCAGCGGTGCCGCCGACCGCGCCGTAGCCGCCGGCAATCAGGACTCGCTGAACCATGGTCTTCTTCCCTTCCCCAGAGCGCCAGCCGACAGGCGTGGCGGCACAATTACGAATAGTAAGTTACTATTCGTAATATGGAGAAAGGATGGTGCGGTTCAAGTCTCGATCGGCGCCAGGCCGCGGCCGAATTCGCGCAGGCCCTTGCGCGCCAGCTCGTCCACCCGCTCGTTCTCGGCGTGGCCGGCATGGCCGCGGGTCCATTCCCAGCGGATCTTGTGCGGCACCGTGGCGGCGTCGAGGCGCTGCCACAGGTCGACATTCTTCACCGGCTTGCGGTCGGCGGTGACCCAGCCGCGGGCCTTCCAGCCCTTCATCCACGTCATCACGCCGTTGCGGACATACTGGCTGTCGGTGGTCAGCACCGCCTCGACCGGGCGCTTCATCGCCTCCAGCGCCTGGATGGCGGCCATCAGCTCCATCCGGTTGTTGGTGGTCAGC
>NZ_JBCNNF010000390.1:0-6457 GCF_039594555.1 Inquilinus sp. | reverse complement strand
CGATGAACTGCAGCACCAGCGGCACGAAGCCGATGAAGGGCGACCACAGCTGCTGCGCCACGCCGCCGCCATGGCTGCCGAAGAAGTTGATGGTGAAGGAGAAGCTGGCCACGACCAGGATCGGCGTCAAGGTCAGGATCGCCCAGAAGGTGACGATCCGCACCAGCCAGGCCCGCTGCTCCTTCACCCGCCAGATGCCGTTGAACGCGTCTTCGATGGTGGCCAGCAGCAGCACCGAGCTGACCACCAGGCCGACGATCGAGAAGGCGGTCAGCCGCCCGGTGTTCTGGCTGAACCCCTCCAGGTAGTTCAGGACGGTGTGCCCGACCTCGGGCACCAGCATCTCCACCAGCCAGGCCTGGGCGGCGCCCTTGATCACGCCGAAGGCCGGGAAGGCGGACAGGATCGAGAAGGCGATGGTGGCGATCGGCACCAGCGCCAGCAGCGAGGAATAGGTCAGGGCCGAGGCCGCCTGGGCCCCGCGGTCGTTCCAGAAGCGCAGCACGGCATAGCGGCCGAAGGTGTAGATCGCCTTCGCCCAGTGATGGATCCTCTGGCTGAAACTCCGGCTCTGCTCTTGCCGATCACCCGGTCCCGATGCCATTCATCAGCCCATATTTGACCCGATAGGGCGTTCGTGTACGATCCCCGGCACTGTCCCGAGGACCCGCGGCGCGCCCCGTTCGGGTGTCCTGACCCCAACTGAGGCTCTGCAATGACGGTCCCTTCTCCGCTCCTCCAAGGCAAGCGCGGCTTGATCATGGGCGTCGCCAACGACCGGTCGATCGCCTGGGGGATCGCCTCGGCCTGTGCGGCGCAGGGTGCGGAGCTCGCCTTCACCTACCAGGGTGACGCGCTGCACAAGCGTGTCAAGCCGCTGGCGGAGAGCGTCGGCTCGACCCATGTGCTGCCCTGCGATGTCACCGACCAGGCCAGCATCGACGCGGTGTTCCAGACGCTGGAGCGCGATTGGGGCCGGCTCGACTTCCTGGTGCACGGCATCGCCTTCTCGGACAAGAACGAGCTCGACGGCCTGTACCTGAACACGACGCGGGACAACTTCCTGCGCACCATGGACATCTCCTGCTACAGCTTCACCGCCGTGGCGCAGCGGGCGGTGCCGCTGATGACCGAGGGCGGCAGCCTGCTGACCCTGACCTATTACGGGGCGGAGCGGGTGATGCCGCACTACAACGTGATGGGCGTGGCCAAGGCGGCGCTGGAGGCCAGCGTGCGCTACCTCGCGGTTGACCTGGGCGGCCGCAACATCCGCGTCAACGCCATCTCGGCCGGCCCGATCAAGACCCTGGCCGCCAGCGGCATCGGCGATTTCCGCTACATCCTGAAGTGGAACGAGCTGAACGCGCCGCTGAAGCGCAACGTCACCATCGAACAGGTCGGCGGCGCCGGACTGTACTTGCTGTCCGACCTCGGCTCCGGCGTCACCGGCGAGGTGCACCACGTCGACGCCGGCTACCACACCGTCGGCATGGTGGCGGTCGACAACGCGGCCGCGACGGCCGAGCTGCTGCAGAGCCTGGCGCCGAAGCCGTGAGCGCGCCCGCCGTCATGGTCCGGCTGGCCACGGAAGCCGACCGCGCGGCCGTGACGGAGTTGTTCCAGGACCTGGACCGGCACTACGCCCAGGGCCGCACGCTCGATCCGGATGCTGTGACGGCCGAGCGGGTCGATCGCTATGTCTGGGGCGAGCACCCGACCGAGATCGCCCTGGCCGAGCTCGACGGCCAGGCGGTCGGCGTCGCCAGCTTCGGCATGCTGTTCCCGGGCCGGGCGCTGACCGGGCACCTGCAACTGAAGGACCTGTATGTCCGCGACGGCGCGCGCGGCCTCGGAGCCGGAGAGGCATTGCTGCGCTTCCTGGCCCGGCTGGCGCAGGAGCGCGGCTGCACCCGGCTCGACTGGACCACCGAGACCTGGAACGAGGGGGCGCAGCGCCTCTACGATCGGATCGGCGCGGCGCGGCTGGCGCAGAAGATCTATTATCGGCTCGAGGGCGACGCCCTCGACCGCGTGGCCCGAGAGGGCTGAGCCCGGGCGGATACGGAAATGGCCGGCAACAGCTTCGGAACCCTGTTCCGCTTCACCACCTGGGGCGAAAGCCACGGGCCCGCCATCGGCGTCGTGGTCGACGGCACGCCGCCGCGCATCCCGCTGGCCGAGGCCGACATCCAGCCCTGGATGGACAAGCGCAAGCCGGGCCAGTCGCGCTTCGTCACCCAGCGGCGCGAGGCCGACGAGGTCAAGATCCTGTCCGGCGTCTATGAGGGCCAGACCACCGGCACGCCGATCTCGCTGCTGATCGAGAACACCGACCAGCGCAGCAAGGATTATTCCGAGATCGCGGCCAAGTTCCGGCCCGGCCATGCCGACTACACTTACTGGAAGAAATACGGCATCCGCGACCCGCGCGGCGGTGGCCGGTCCAGCGCGCGGGAGACCGCCTGCCGGGTCGCCGCCGGCGCCGTGGCCCGCAAGATCCTGGCCGGCGTCACCATCCGCGGCGCGCTGGTGCAGATCGGCCCGCACAAGATCGACCGCGACCGCTGGGACTGGGACCAGGTCGACCGCAACCCGTTCTTCTGCCCGGATGCCGAGACGGCTTCGCGCTGGGAGGATTATCTCGACGGCGTGCGCAAGGCCGGCTCCTCCACCGGCGCGGTGGTCGAGGTGGTGGCCGAGGGCGTGCCGCCGGGCTGGGGCGAGCCGATCTACGACAAGCTCGACAGCGACTTGGCGCGGGCGATGATGACCATCAACGCGGTCAAGGGCGTCGAGATCGGCGCCGGCTTCGGCGCCGCTGTCCTGTCCGGCGAGGAGAACGCCGACGAGATGCTGATGGGCAATGACGGCGAGCTGCGCTTCACCGCCAACAATGCCGGCGGCATCCTCGGCGGCATCTCGACCGGCCAGCCGGTGGTGGTGCGCTTCGCGGTCAAGCCGACCAGCTCGATCCTGACGCCGCGGCGCACGGTCGACATCGAGGGCCATAACACCGAGATCCTGACCAAGGGCCGGCACGACCCCTGCGTCGGCATCCGCGCCGTGCCGGTGGGCGAGGCGATGATGGCCTGCGTCCTGGCCGACCACCTGCTGCGGCAGAGGGCGATCGAGGATCGCTGAAGGCGGGAGCTGCACCCCTATTGCCATTGCCGGGCTTGACCCGGCAATCCAGGGGTCACCGAGAGCGGCTCTTGAAAGCCCCTGGATCCTCGGGTCAAGCCCGAGGATGACAGGCTATGGGAATGTCACCTCAACGCCGCCCCCTCAGCGCCTCCGCACGACCTGCCGGGCGCGGACGTCGATCACGGTGAAGGCGCGGTCGGCATAGGCCTGGATGCCGCTTTCCGTGGCGGTCGACGGGTTGTCGAAGAAGCACTTGATCCGGCCGCGGCGCACCAGCGCGTAGGGCGCCACCGCGGTCGCGTCGGATTCGGACAAAAATTTCGCCAAAGCCTCGATATCCGCGCTGTCGGCCTGGTCGGTCGCGGTCATGAAATTCCTCCGGATCTGAAGCGGATCGCAGCCCGACGCCTGTCGCCGACGCCGATGTCACACAGCCGTCATGTCCGACTCTATACCCCGGCCGGCGCCGGGATGGGAGGGGCCGTGTCACTCCGATCGCAAAACCCTTGCCCCCGGGCCGCTCTTGCCGCCACCCTGGCCCGCTGCCCCGGTGAACTTTCGCCGCCCTCGCGGGTTCGATGGTCGGGAATCACCCAGTCCTGGACGCTTGGCGCGAACCGGCGCACATCTTCCAGCGGATCGGAAGGAGAGATTTGATGCGCCGCATCCTGACGCTGTTGATCGTGCCTGCGATGCTGGCGCTGTCCGCCTGCAACTCCGGCGGCTCGGCCGGCTCCGCCTCGAGCGGGACCCTGCTGCCGACGCTGAACCCGCTGCTGACCAGGACGATGCCGGCGGTGGTCAACGTCCAGGTCAAGGGCACCGTACGCCCCAGCGCCGAAATGCTGCGCGACCCCGACATCCGGCGCTATTTCGGCGGCGAGAAGGAGAAGGCGTTCCGCAGCGTCGGCTCCGGCGTCGTCGTCGACGCCGCCAAGGGCCTGGTCATCACCAGCGCCCATGTGGTCGAGAACGCCACCGAGATCGGCGTCACCCTCGGCAACGGCAACGAGGTTCCGGCCCAGGTGGTGGGCTCGGCGGCCGACATCGACATCGCGGTGCTGCGCATCCCGGCGACGGGGCTGACCACCGAGCTGCCGGTGGACGACACCGACATGCCCAAGGTCGGCGATTTCGTGGTGGCGATCGGCAACCCCTTCGGCCTGGGCCAGACCGCCTCGCTCGGCATCGTCAGCGCCACCGGCCGCAGCGGCCTGGGCATCGAGGGCTATGAGGACTTCATCCAGACCGACGCGGCGATCAACCCCGGCAGCTCCGGCGGCGCGCTGATCAACCTCGACGGCCATCTGGTCGGCATCAACACCGCCATCATCAGCCCGTCGGGCGCCAATGCCGGCATCGGCTTCGCCATCCCGATGCACATGGTCAAGAACTCGATCGACCAGATCGAGAAGTACGGCTCGGTGTCCCGCGCCCGGCTCGGCGTGGCGATCGAGGACCTGACGCCGGCCAAGGCGACGTCGCGCGGCATCTCCGCCGCCACCCGGGGCGCGCTGATCACCGGCATCGTCCCCGGCACCGTCGCGGCCTCGGCCGGCCTCAAGGTCGGCGACGTGGTGACGGCGCTGGACGGGCACCCGATCGACGGTGCTACCGCGCTGCGCAACGCCGTCGGCCTGATGCGGCCGCAGACCTCGGTGACCCTGACCGTGGTGCGCGGCAAGGACACGCTCAGCCTGCCGGTCGCGCTCGGCGCGCAATAACCGTTCGGTGTCGCGGGCCGGGGCCCGGACGGTGCATCCGGCGCTGGCGCTCGGCCTCGCCGCCGGTGTAACGCTCTGGGATTGAATCGGGCCGGCGCGGCCCGCGCGACCGTGCCGACCCCGTCCCGCTGCGCGGCGCCGAGGACCGGACGTTCATGCTGATCGCCCAGATCACCGACACCCACGTCACCACGCCGGAGGTGGCGGTGGAGACGGGAATCGACGCGCTCGGCGCCCTGCGCCGCTGCGTCGAGCATCTCGGCACGCTGTCGCCGCGGCCGGACCTGCTGCTGGTCACCGGCGACCTGGTCGACCGCGGCGACGTCGAATCGTACCAGCTGTTCCGCAAGGCGCTGGCGCCGCTGGGCCTGCCGATGCTGGCGATCCCCGGCAATCATGATTCGCGCGAGGCGATGCGCGAGGCCTTCGCCGGCCATGCCGGGGTCGGCACCGACGGGCCGTTCCTGAACATCGCCGGCGAGACCGGCGGCCTGCGGCTGATCGGCCTCGACACCACCATCCCGGGCCGGATCGAAGGGCTTTTGTGCGACGAGCGGCTGGACTGGCTCGACGCCCGGCTGGCGGAGGCGCCGCAGCAGCCGGCGCTGGTGTTCATGCACCACCCGCCCTTCGAGACCGGCATGACCCGGATGGATGGCTGGCGCTGCGGCAATGGCGACGGGCTGGCCCGCGTGCTGGTGCGGCACCGTCAGGTGGTGCATGTGCTGTGCGGCCATGTCCATCGTGCGGTCGACTCCACCTTTGCCGGCATCCCGGCCTCGATCGGTCCCAGCCCGTCGCACGCGGTCGGGTTCAACCTCGAGCAGGGGGCGGAGCTGACGGTCGGCATTGAGCCGCCGCTGGTGCGGCTGCTGTACTGGACCGGCAAGCGGCTGGTCTCACACCTGTCGCCGATCGACGGGGTGCAGCGCCGGGTGTCGTGAGGCGCGGGGCGGAGTGACGGAGGCGGCGATGAGCGATCCCGAGATCGTCCTGACCGAGACGGCCGACGAACGGCTGGAGGCCCTGATCAATGACGGGCTGAACGCCTATAATGACGCCGTCACCGGCTACAGCGACCGCCGGCCGCTCTCGGTCGTGGTCCGCGACCCGGGCAGCGGCGAGATCCTGGGCGGCGCCAAGGGGCGCACCTCGCTGGGGGTGCTGTTCGTCGAGCTGTTCTGGCTGCCGGAACGGCTGCGCGGCGGCGGGCTGGGCAGCCGCATCCTGCAGATGATGGAGGAGGAGGGGCGGCGCCGCGGCTGCCGCGCCGGCATCCTGTTCACCATCAGCTTCCAGGCGCCGGAGTTCTACCGCCGCCACGGCTGGCGGGTGTTCGGCGAGGTCGCCTGCGACCCGCCGGGCACCAGCCGGGTGTTCATGACCAAGGAGCTGAGCTAGCGGGCGGCGACCGTCTCCCGCCGCACCAGCGCCACCGGCACCACGTCGATCGCGGCCGGCCGGGCCGGCTCCTCGGCGCGCTCCAGCATCAGCGCCACCGCACGGGCGGCGAGGCCGGCGGCATCTTGGCGGATCGTGGTCAGCCGGTAGGGCGCCAGGCCGGCCGGGGTCACGTCGTCGAAACCGAT
>NZ_JBCNNF010000039.1:0-28139 GCF_039594555.1 Inquilinus sp. | reverse complement strand
GTCGCCAACGCGACGGGCCCCTCCCTCTCCCCGAGGAGAGGGAAATGGTGCGCAGTCCCATTCACCTCTCCTTGGGGAGAGGTCGAAATCGCCCTGGCGATTTCGGGTGAGGGGGCGGCTCCGGCCCATCCGGTTGGCTCAATCGCAGCCATCTCACCCCGCTTTCGGCACGCGCACGGTCACCGGCATGCCCTGGCGCAGGGCCGGGTCGGGGTCGTCGACGATGATGCGCAGGCGGTAGACCAGGTCGGTGCGCAGCTCCGGCGTCTGCACCGTCTTCGGCGTGAACTCGGCCACCGGAGAGACGAAGCCGACCCTGGCATGGTAGGGCCGGTCCGGCCGGGTGTCGGTCACCACCTCGACCATCAGCCCCGGATGCACCCGGCCCAGATCGGGCTCCGCCACATAGGCGCGGATCCAGACCGGCTTGGTCAGCGACAGCACATAGGCGACGCTGCTGGGCGCCATGATCGCCCCCGGCTCCGCCACCCGCGACAGGATGATGCCGTCGGCCGGGGCCTTGAGCGTGGCGTCGGCCAGCGCGGTCTCGGCGGTGGCGAGGTCGGCCTGGGCGGCGGCGAGGGTGGCGCGGCCGGCGGCGATGTCCTCGGCCCGGTTGCCCTCCAGCAGCAGCTCCAGCGCCTGGCGCGCCGAATCCAGCCGGGCCTGGGCCATGTCGCGGTCGGCCTGGGTCTGGTCCAGCGTCGATTGCGGGGCGTTGCCGCTCTGGCGCAGCTGCCGGGTACGGTCGAAGGCCAGCCTGGCGTTCTCCAGATCGGCCTCGCGCTCGGCCACCGTGGCGCGGCCCTGGGCGATCTCGGCGGCGCGCGGCCCGGCGACCAGCTTGTCGAGATCGGCCTGGCGCGCCCCCACGCTGGCCTTTGCGGCCGCGACGCTGTCCTGGAACGGCCGGTCGTCCAGCCGCGCCAGCACCTGGCCTGCGGTCACAGCCTCCCCCTCCTCCAGCCTCATCTCGGCCAGCCGGCCGGAGACGCGGAAACCGAGCTCGGCCTGGCGGATGTCGACATTGCCGTAGAGGGTCAGCGTGTCGCCCCGGCCCTGGCGCCAGCCCAGCCGGCCGGGCAGGTCGAACCACCAGCCGGCGGCGATGGCGGCCGCGATCAGGACGGCGACAGCGGCGAGGATGCGCCGTCTCATGGCCGCGCCTCCGCCGCCAGGCCGCGCAGATAGAGGTCGAGATGCCGGTCGATGAAGGTGTCGAGGTCGAAGCTCTCATCCGGGTGGACGAAGGTGGTGCCCCAGATCACCGCCATCAGCAGCGGCGCGATCATCAGCCGGGCGGCATCGGCCGGATCGACCGGCCGGATCTCGCCGGACGCGATGCCGCGCTGGATCAGGCCGGAGACGACGCCGAGCATCCGGTCGATCACGGTCTCGCGCCAGAACTGCGCCAACTCCGGAAATTGCGGGGATTCGGCGATGATCAGGCGCGGGAAATGAAGCAGCGGCGACCCGACCACGGTCTGCGTGATGGCACGCAGCAGCCGCGGCAGGATCTCCAGCACCGGCGTGCCGGGCCGCGCCGTCTCGCCGATCAGCCGCTCGACATTCGGCAGCACCGACTGGCGCACCAGCGCCTCGAACACCGCCTGCTTGCTGGGGAAGTACAGATAGACCGTGCCCTTGCTGACCCCGGCTCGGGCGGCGATGTCGTCGATCCGCGTCGCGGCGAAGCCCTTCTCCACGAACAGGGCGAAGGCCGCCTCCAGCAGCTCCGCCGGCCGCGCCTCCTTCCGCCGTCTCCGCACCGCCTGCGCCATCGCCGGTTCGCTCGCCTTCGATAATGACTGACCAGTCAGTTATTAGTGAAGGCGACGACGCGAGTCAAGCTTCACCCAGGTCAGCCGCGGTCGGAGGCCCGAGCGGACAAGCTGAAAGAGCCCCTCCTGAACGGAGGGGCCCTTGATCGGCTGTCATTCAGCGGGTCGAGCAAAGGGTTATACCGTCATGCGCAGCGGCGCCGCCTGCACGCCGTCCCGCCTCTCCTCCACCGCGTGGCAGGCGACCTGGGCGTCGCCGGCGGACAGCGGCTTCGGCACCTCGCTGCGGCAGCGGTCATTGGCCAGCGGGCAGCGCGGATGGAAGGCGCAGCCCGGCGGCGGGGCGATCGGGCTGGGGATCTCGCCCTCCACCATCCGCCGCGGCCGGCCCGTCATCTCCAGGTCCGGCAGCGCGTCCAGCAGCATGCGGGTGTAGGGGTGGCGCGGCGCCCGGAACAGCGACCGGGCCGGCGCCAGCTCGACCATCCGGCCGAGATAGACCACGCCGATCCGGCTGGCCATGTGCCGGACCACGGCCAGGTTGTGGCTGATGAACAGATAGGTCAGCCTGTCCTGCTGCTGCAGGTCCTTCATCAGGTTCAGGATCTGGGCCTGGACCGAGACGTCCAGCGCCGAGGTCGGCTCATCGCAGACGATGAACTCCGGCTGCGACGCCAGCGCCCGGGCGATGCAGATGCGCTGGCGCTGGCCGCCGGAGAACTCATGCGGGAACTTCCGCCCGTCGCGCGGGTCGAGGCCGACCCGACGCAACAGCCCCGCCACCTTCTCCGCCGTCTCGGCCTGGGACGCGGCCAGGCGGAAGGCGCGGATCGGCTCCGCCACGATGCGGTCGACCCGCCAGCGCGGGTTCAGGCTGGCATAGGGGTCCTGGAAGATCATCTGGATGCGCCGGCGCAGCTTCGCCAGCTGCACCTTCTTCGCCGGGTCGGCCAGGTCGATGCCGTCGATCAGCACCGACCCGTCGCTGGGCTGCAGCAGCCCCACCGCCAGCCGGGCGATGGTAGACTTGCCGGAGCCGGATTCGCCGACCAGGGCCAGCGTCTCGCCCCGGCGGATGGTGAAGCTGACATCCTGCACCGCCTTCAGGGTCAGCCGCGGCGCCCCGCCCAGCAGGCGGGCCAGCCAGGGCTGGGACAGGTCGAAGCGGCGGCTGAGCCCCACCACCTCGACCACAGAATCCGCCGTCATGCCCGGCCTCCTTCCACCAGCCAGCAGGCCGCCGCCCCCTGCCCCGCCGCCATCAGGTTCGGACGGTCGCGCCGGCAGCGGTCGAAGGCGGCGGAACAGCGCGGGTTGAAGGCGCAGCCGGGCGGGATGGCGTCCAGCCGCGGCATCGCGCCGGGGATCTGCTGCAGCCGCTCGGCATCGCCCTCGACCGTGGGGATCGAGCCCATCAGCCCCACCGTGTAGGGGTGATGCGGCTGGCGGATCACGGTGCGCACCGGCCCGATCTCGGCAATGCGGCCGGCATACATCACCGCCACCCGGTCGGCGGTCTCGGCGATCACGCCCATGTCGTGGGTGATCAGCATCACCGCCGTGCCGCGCTCGCGGCACAGCCGCTTCAGCACCGCGATCACCTGGGCCTGGACCGAGACGTCGAGCGCCGTGGTCGGCTCGTCGGCGATCACCAGCTCCGGCTCCGCCGCCAAAGCCAGGGCGATGACCACGCGCTGGCGCATGCCGCCGGAGAACTCATGCGGGTAGCTGTCGATCCGCGCCGCCGCCGCGGGGATGCCGACCTCCTCCAGCAGCGCGATCGCCTTGCGCCGCGCCGCGTCGCGGCCCAGCGGCAGGTGGGTGGTGATGGTCTCGGTCAACTGACGCCCAACGGTGTAGAGCGGGTTCAGGCTGGTCAGCGGGTCCTGGAAGATCATGCCGATGCGCCGGCCGCGGATCCGCCGCATCGCCTCGGGCTTCAGGTTGTCGATGCGCTCGCCCTTCAGCCGGATCTCGCCGCCGGCGATGCGGCCGGGCGGGTCGATCAGCCCGATCACGGCGGTGCCGGTGATCGACTTGCCGGCGCCGGATTCGCCGACCACGCCCAGCACCTCGCCGGGGGCGATGTCGAAGGAGACGCCGTCGATCGCGGTCAGGAGGCCGCGGCGGTTGCGGAACTGGACCTTGAGGTCGCGGACGCTGAGCGTCATGTCGGCCATCCCCCTCACCGCAGCTTCGGGTTGAGGGCGTCGCGCAGCCAGTCGCCCAGCAGGTTGACCGACAGCGCCAGCACCGCCAGGGCGACGCCGGGGAAGATCGTGATCCACCACTCGCCGGAGAACAGGAAGCGGTTGCCGATGTTGATCAGCGTGCCCAGCGAGGGCGAGGTCGACGGCACGCCGACGCCGAGGAAGGACAGCGTCGCCTCGGTGATGATCGCCAGCGCCAGGTTGATGGTGGCGATCACCAGCACCGGGCCGGTCACGTTCGGCAGCACGTGGCGGAACATGATGGTCCAGTCCGACAGGCCGATCAGCCGGGCGGCCTGGACGTATTCCTTCTTCGATTCGACCAGTGTGGACCCGCGCACGGTGCGGGCGTACTGCACCCAGTAGGACAGGCCGATGGCGACGACGATGACGCCGATCTGCAGGTCGGTGCCGCCGCCCTTGCCGACGAGGGCCAGGGCGATGCCGTTGATCAGCAGCGCGATCAGGATCGCCGGGAAGGTCAGCTGGACATCGGCGACGCGCATGATCACCGCCCCGACCCAGCCGCCGCGATAGCCGGCGACGAGGCCGAGGGTGACGCCGATCAGCATCGCCAGCGCCACGCCGGCGAAGCCGACGAAGAGCGAGATCCGGGTGCCGTAGAGGATGGCCGAGAACAGGTCGCGGCCCTGGTCGTCGGTGCCGAGCGGGAATTGCGGGTCGCCCTGGGCCTCGAAGGCCGGCGGGATCAGCGAGTTCATCAGGTCGAGGCTTGCGGGGTCGAACGGGTCCTGCGGCGCGATCAGCGGCGCCGCCACCGCGCCGATCAGCATCAGCAGGGTGGCCAGCAGGGCGAGGATGGCGACCGGCGAGCGGCGGAAGCGCCAGGCGAGGTCGCTGTCGAGGAAACGTCGCATGGCCTCACGCCCCCACGCGGATGCGCGGGTCGACCGCGGCGTAGAGGATGTCGACCACCAGGTTGATGGTGACGAAGATGAAGGCGCTGAGCAGCAGGTAGGCGGCCATGATCGGGATGTCGACATTGGCCACCGCCTGGATGAACAGCAGGCCCATGCCCGGCCACTGGAACACCTGCTCGGTGATGATGGCGAAGGCGATGATCGAGCCGAGCTGCAGCCCGGTGATGGTGATGACCGGGATCAGCGTGTTCTTCAGCGCATGGCCGAAATGGATCGCCCGGTCTGTCAGGCCGCGGGCGCGGGCGAAGCGGATGAAGTCGGTGCGCATCACCTCCAGCATCTCGCCGCGCACCAGGCGCATGATCAGGGTCATCTGGAACAGCCCGAGCGTGATCGCCGGCAGGATCAGCGAGCGCAGGCCGGACAGGGTCAGGAACCCGGTGCTCCACCACCCCAGCCGCACCACGTCGCCGCGGCCGAAGGAGGGCAGCCAGCCGAGCTCGACCGAGAAGATGAAGATCAGGAGGATGCCGATCAGGAAGGTCGGCAGCGACACCCCGACCAGCGAGCCGCCGAGGAACAGGCGCGACAGCCAGCGCTGCGGGTAGAGGCCGGTGAACACGCCCATCGGCATGCCGATCAGGAGCGCCAGCAGGGCCGAGGTCAGCGACAGCTCCAGCGTCGCCGGCGCACGCTCCCCGATCAGGCCGGAGACCGGCTGCTTGAACTGGTAGGAGTTGCCGAAGTCGAACCGCGCGGCATGGCCGGCATAGCGGACGAACTGGACCACCACCGGGTCGTTCAGCCCCAGGCTCTGGCGCAGCGCCTCGCGCTCCGCCTCCGTGGTCTCCTGCCCGACCATCTGGTTGATCGGGTCGCCGACGAAGCGGAACATGGTGAAGGCCAGCAAGGCCACCACCAGCATCACCAGGATCGCCTGCGCCACGCGCGTCAGGATGAAAGCCAGCATCCTACCCCGCTGCCGTTGTGCCGAGGAAAAGGACGGGCGGCGACCCGAAGACCGCCGCCCGGCGGGTCTGGACCGAAGGTCCTAGTTCTTCTTGATCCAGTCGAAGATCAGCCAGTTGTCCGGCCGCTGGACCACGGTGAACTTCTTCGACACGCCCCAGGACAGTGCCTGCTGGTGCAGCGGCAGGTAGCCGACATCCTGGTTCAGCAGGATGTCGTAGGCCTGGGCGATCAGGTCGTCGCGCTTGGCCTTGTCGCCCTCGACCGAGAAGGCGTCGACCAGGGCGTCGACCTTGGGGTTGCAGTAGCCGCCATCGTTCGAGACCGAGACGCCCGGCGCGCGGCAGCGCACCAGGTTGTTGAAGACGCTGAGCGAATCATAGCCGTCCGGAGTCCAGCCCAGCAGGTAGAAGCTGGTGCTGTGGCCGCCGGCCTCGCCGATCTGGGTGAAGTGCTTGGCGCGCGGCTGGGCGTTCAGCGTCACCTTGACCCCGACCCGGGCCAGCATCGACACCACCGCCTGGCAGATCGCCTCGTCATTGACGTAGCGGTCGTTCGGGCAGTCGAGCGTGACCTCGAACCCGTCCGGATACCCCGCCTCGGCCAGCAGCTTCTTCGACGCCTCTGGGTCGTAGGGGTGGCGCTTGAACTCGCCGGCCCGGTCGAACAGCGCCGGCGAGATCATCAGCGCCGACGGCGTCGCCTGGCCGCGCATGATTCGCTGGGCGATCGCGTCCTCGTTGATCGCCTGGTACAGCGCCAGCCGCACCTTCTGGTCCTTGAACGGGTTCTTGCCCTTGATGTTGGAATACAGCAGCTCGTCGCGGTCCTGGTCGAGGCCGAGGAAGATGGTGCGCAGCTCGGGCGCGGTCAGCAGCGCCGTGTCGGCATTGCCGGAGACGCGGTCCTGGTCCTGCACCGGCACCGGGTCGACCCAGTCGACCTGGCCGGACAGGAGCGCGGCGACGCGGGTGGCCGAGGACGCGATGGGCGTGAACTCGATCCGGTCGATGTTGCCCTCGGGCTTGCCCCACCAGTTCGGGTTGCGCACGAACACCGTCTTCACCCCGATCTCATGGCTCTCGACCATGAACGGGCCGGTGCCGTTGGCGTGCAGCACGGCGTAGCCGGGGTTCTTGTCGGCCGTCGAGGACGGCGCCACCGCGTTGTTCGCCTCCGACCATTCCTTGTCGAAGATCGGCCAGGAATCCCAGGTCGCGTTCAGGAGCGGGTTGGGCTTGGTCAGGATGAAGTCGACCGTGACGTCGTCGACCTTCGCCGCCTTCATGTCCGCCGGCACCCGGCCCTTGATGTCCGAGCCCGGGGCGCGCAGCCGGTCGAGCGAGTACAGCACGTCGTCGGCGGTGAACGGATCGCCATTGGCGAACTTCACGCCCGGGCGCAGATGGACGCGCCATTTCAGCCCGTCATCCGTCACCTCCCAGCCGGTGGCCAGGGCCGGGATGATCTGCATGTCCTTGTCGCGCCGGGTGAGCCCCTCATAGACGTTGCTCATCGTCGCGGTGGTGAAGGTCTCGTTGTACTGGTAGCTGTCGAGTGTGTTCAGATTGCCCTGGAAGGCGAAGCGGAAGGTCTCCGCCCGCGCCGCCGCCGCGGTCGCCAGGATGGCAGCCCCCACCAGCAGTCCCGTCGCCGCCCATCGCAAAGGCGCGGGCATGGCCTGGGCCCGGGATCCGCCTCGCTGTCTCACATCCGCCATCGGTGCCTCGTCTGGATCTTGGTTGCAGGGAATCGGTCGGCTCGCGCCATCCGGCCAGGTCCATGGGGTTCGAGAGCGCGGCCGGGCGCGGCCACGATGCGCTGCTCCCGCCCGACGCGGTTTGATTGCCTCCCCGTGGGGATGATTGCCCGACTTTTGCTCCGGGTCGAGGCTGTTGCTATGCTGCGATGCGGCATCGCCGCCGCCCGTTTGCTGGGCAGTTGCACGCGTCATCGCCGCTCCCGGCCGTCCGACAGCATCGGATTCCAATCCTCACCCCCTGTTGCCGGAGCCGGAGAAGCAACCCTCGTGCCACGAGGCGGCGGCCTAGCGGATCGGCCGCAATGCCCCGGCGGCGAAAGGGGTCGCCCGCGGCCCCGTTTCATGGCTGAATCCGGCCAGCGCGAGCGTGGGAGCGCGATTCAGGGCAGGAGGGAAGCGGATCCGCTTCCCTCCGCGCGTGTCGCGCTCTAGGGTACGCCGCTTCTGTCCTGGAGAACCGCGCGGTGCGCTATATCAGCACCCGGGGGCAAGCCCCCGCCCTTGCTTTCGACGACGTGCTTCTGGCCGGCCTGGCTCGCGACGGCGGGCTGTACCTGCCCGAGACCTGGCCCAGCCGAACGGCCGATGAGTGGCGGCGCCTGCGCGGCCTGCCCTATGCCGAGCTGGCGACCGAGGTGATGCTGCCCTTCGTCGAAGGGTCGCTGACCCGGGCGGAGCTGGCGGCGCTGGCGGCCGAGACCTATGCCGGCTTCGACCACCCGGCGGTGGCGCCGCTAGTCCAGATCGACCACGATCTGTGGCTGCTGGAGCTGTTCCACGGGCCCACCATCGCCTTCAAGGACTATGCCCTGCAGCTGCTGGGCCGCCTGTTCGACCATGTGCTGACCAAGCGCGGCGAGCGGGTGATGATCGTCGGCGCCACCTCCGGCGACACCGGCTCTGCCGCGATCGAGGCCTGCCGCGACCGCAGCGCCATCGACATCGTCATCCTGCACCCGGAGGGCCGCACCTCGGAGGTGCAGCGCCGGCAGATGACCACGGTCCAGGCCGCCAATGTCCGCAACATCGCGCTGAAGGGCAGCTTCGACGACTGCCAGGACCTGGTGAAGGCGATGTTCGCCGACGCGCCGTTCCGCGACGAGATGCACTTGTCGGCCGTGAACTCGATCAACTGGGCCCGGATCATGGCCCAGATCGTCTACTACGCCGCCGCCGCGCTGGCGCTGGGCGCGCCTGACCGGCCGGTGGCCTTCGCCGTGCCGACCGGCAATTTCGGCAACGTCTTCGCCGCCTATGCCGCCCGCAGGATGGGCCTGCCGATCGCCAAGCTGGTGGTCGGGTCGAACCGCAACGACATCCTCGACCGCTTCTTCAAGTCGGGCGAGATGAAGATGGACGGGGTGGTGCCGACGCTGAGCCCGTCGATGGACATCCAGATCTCCTCCAACTTCGAGCGGCTGCTGTTCGAGCTGTGCGGCCGCGACGCCGACCGGCTGAGCGCGCTGATGGCGGAGTTCCGCGGCACCGGCCGCTTCGCCGTGACGCCGGAGATGCACAAGGCGGCGACCGAGTTGTTCGCCAGCCACCGGCTGGACGACGAGGCGACGCTCAAGGTGATTGCCGAGACCCGCGCCGCAACCGGCCAGACCATCGACCCGCACACCGCCTGCGGCCTGGCCGCCGCCCGCGCCCATCCGGCCGGCCCCGGCATCCCGATGGTGGTGGCCGCCACCGCCCACCCCGCCAAGTTCCCGGACGCGGTCGAGCGCGCCACCGGCTGGCGCCCGCCGCTGCCGCCGCACATGGCCGACCTGTTCGAGCGCGAGGAGCGGCTGACCGTGCTGCCGAACGAGATCGGCGCGGTCGAAGCCTTCGTCCGTGAAGCCCGCACCAATGGAGGGCCGGCCTGATGCCGACCCGCGAGAGCACCCTGTCGAACGGCCTGCGCGTCGTCACCGACCCGATCGCCACCGTCGAGAGCGCCTGCGTCGGCCTCTGGGTCGGCGCCGGCACCCGGCACGAGACCGCCGAGGTCAACGGCGTCGCCCATCTGCTGGAGCACATGGCGTTCAAGGGCACGCGCCGGCGCAGCGCCCAGGACATCGCCCAGGAGATCGAGGCGGTGGGTGGCCACCTGAACGCCTATACCAGCCGCGAGAACACGGCCTATTACGCACGCATATTGAAGGAGGATGCGCCGCTGGCGCTCGATATCCTCGGCGACATCCTGCAAAACTCGGTGTTCGACGAGACCGAGCTGGGGCGCGAGCGCGCCGTGGTGCTGCAGGAGATCGGCCAGGCGATCGACACGCCGGACGACATCATCTTCGACCAGTTCCAGGAGGCGGCCTATCCGGACCAGCCGATCGGCTGGCCGGTGCTGGGCACGGCCGACATCGTCGGGTCGATGCCGCGCGAGGCGATCGCGGGCTATATCGGCCGCAACTACGGCGCCGACACCATGGTGCTGGTCGCGTCCGGCAATGTCGACCACGACCGGCTGGCCGAGCAGGCCGAGCGGCTGTTCAGCGGCCTGCCGGCCAAAGCCGAGGCGCGCACCGCCCCGGCCGCCTATCGCGGCGGCGAGCACCGCGAGGAGCGCGACCTGGAGCAGCTGCACCTGGTGCTGGGCTTCCCGGGCCTGTCCTATGACGATCCGGACTTCTATGCCGGCTCGGTGCTGTCGACCCTGCTGGGCGGCGGCATGTCCTCGCGCCTGTTCCAGGAGATCCGCGAGAAGCGCGGCCTGGTCTATTCGATCTACTCCTTCACCAGCGCCTATCAGGATGGCGGGCTGTTCGGCATCTATGCCGGCACCGGCGAAAGCGAGGCACGCGAACTGGTGCCCGTGCTGTGCGGCGAGATCGGCCGGGTGATCGGCGACGCGGCGGAGGATGAGACCGCCCGGGCCCGGGCCCAGATCAAGGCCGGCCTGCTGATGAGCCTGGAATCGACCATGGCGCGGGCCGAGCAGCTGGGCCAGCAGATGCTGATCTTCGGCCGTCCGGTGCCGCCGGAAGAGGTGGTGGCGAAGATCGACGCGGTCGACGCCGCCGCGGTGCGCCGCGTCGCCGAGCGCGTGTTCCGCACCGCCCCGACCCTGGCGGCGCTCGGGCCGGTCGGCCAGCTCGAGAGCTACGACGCGATCCGCGCCCGGATCGGCTGACGGCGTTGAGCGGGGCGGCGGTGATCGGCTTTTTCCGAACGGGGCTCGGCACCCTTCCGCCGGTCCGGATCGAGGGCCGGCGGACCTATCTGCGCCCGCCGCGGCTGCGCGACTGGCGCCCCTGGGTGGCGCTGCGCGGCGAGAGCCGCGACTTCCTGACGCCGTGGGAGCCGACCTGGCCGGAGGATGCGCTGAGCCGCGCCGCCTATCTGCGCCGGCTGCGCCGCCAGATCTACGAATGGCGGCAGGACGAAGGCTACGGCTTCCTGATCTTCGAGCGCGACAGCCGGCAGCTGATCGGCGGCATCGGCTTCTCCAACGTCCGGCGCGGCGTCGCCCAGTCCGCGTCGGTCGGCTACTGGATCGGCGAGCGCTTCGCCCGGCAGGGGCTGATGACCGACGCGACGGCCGCCGCGGTGGCCTTCGGCTTCAACCAGCTCGGCCTGCACCGAATCGAGGCGGCCTGCCTGCCGCACAACGAGGCCAGCCAGAAGCTGCTGCTGCGCCTCGGATTCACTCGCGAAGGCTATGCCCGCGCCTATCTCAAGATCGACGGAGACTGGCGGGATCACTTGCTGTTCGGGCTGGTCGACACAGAGTTCCACGGCGGGCCGTGACCATGCGGCTTGATGCCGTTCCTCTGCGCGCCTAGGGTCGGACAAAATTCATGGCGGAACGCGGCACGTGGCATTGGACTGGGACACCCTCTCGCGCACCCTGCGCCCCGAGAACAGCCCCGGCTTCCTGCTGTGGCAGGTCGCCAATCAGTGGCAGCGGCTGCAGCGGTCGACGCTGGAGCCGCTGGGCCTGACCCATGTGCAGTTCGTCCTGCTCGCCGGCCTGGCCTGGCTGAGCCGCAAGGAGAACGACGTCACCCAGGCAAGGCTGGCCGCCTTCTGCAAGACCGACGCGATGATGACCAGCCAGGTGGTGCGGTCGCTGGAATCCGGCGGCTTCATCGCCCGGGCGCCGCACCCGACCGACAGCCGCGCCCGGCAGCTGCGCGTCACCGCCAAGGGGGCCGAGGTGCTGAACGCCGCCATGCCGCGGGTGCGCGAGGCCGATGCCCAGTTCTTCGGCGCGCTGCAGGAAAGCCAGGGCTTCGTCGAGCAGCTGCGCCGCCTGTGGGCCAGCGGCGCCAAGCGCGAGCCTTAGGAGCTTTAGGCCAGGATCCAAGCCGGGATCAGGAACACCAGCGGCGCGAACAGCGCGACCCGCATGCGCGGCAGCCGCACCTCGTGCCGCCACAGCAGGGCCAGCTGCGCGTGCAGCGCCAGGAACAGGGTGCAGGCGAAGACCAGCGCCGCGACCGGCAGGGTCAGCCGGTCCAGCGCATGCAGCAGCGCCAAGGTGGCGACCATCAGCGCGGCGCAGGCCAGCAGCCACATCGTCGCCTGGCGCGAGATCAGCGCGCGGTTGATCTGCATCTCGACCTGGGCCAGCGACACCCACCAGATCGTCTGCATGCAGACGATGGGCAGCAGCCGCGACATCTGCGGGAGATAGGCGGTCCAGCCCGGCAGCAGCCGGTCGCCGAACAGCTCGAAGCCGGCCAGGATCATCGCGGCGCCGGCCATGGTGACCGCCAGCAGTTTCAGATAGTAGCGGTCGAACCAGTCGGCCGAGGCCTCGTAGAGCTTCTTGAAATAGGCGGTGGTGACGAGCTGGTGCACGAGGAAGATCGCCGCCGAGACACGAAAGCAGACGGAGTAGACCGACACCGCCTCGACCGACAGGAAGAAGCCCACCAGGACGCGCGAGCTGCTGACGATGGCGAAATAGACCAGCGAGTTCACCATCATGAAGAAGCCCATCTTGCGGGCATCGATATGGGCGGCGAGGAAGCGGGGCCGGATGGTGCGCGCCAGGCCGGCCAGGGCGAACAGGGTGAAGCTCGCCGCTACGGCGCCGCAGCCGATGATGATCGCCGACAGCGGCACCCGCCCCAGGGCGACGAAGACCAGCCCGCCGACGATCAGGAAGGCGTAGAGCGCCAGGTTGTCGGCGACCAGGATGCCGAAGCGGCGCCCCATCGACCGGTAGTAGACGCTGGCGGCGAGCTGCGCCCCGCCGCCGGCGATGGCGATGCCGACGAAGACGTAGAGCAGCGGGCCGGACGCGGCATAGACGATCGCGGCGACGCCCAGGCCGATCAGGCCGATCGAGGCCGTGACGAAGAACAGCAGGTCGAGGACGTGGTCCTCCTTGCGGATCAGCACCAGCTGCGGGATCGCGCCCGGAATGCCGAGGCTGAGGATCTGGGCCCCGACCACGCCGACGCTGAGCCCCAGCTCGGCCGTGCCGTAATCCTGGATGCTCATCACCTGCGACAGCAGGAGCGGCCCGAAGAAAGCCGAGCCCTTGCCGAGCGCAAAGGCCAGCAGGAACAGCGCCGCCTGCCCGCCGACCGCCCGGACCCGGGCGAGGTTCATGGTGAACGCCACAGCAGATCCCGTAAGGAGCAGCTCATTCCGATTCCAAAACCGTCATCGCGAGGCGCGTAGCGCCGTGGCGATCCAGGGGCCGGGGCCGGTGGATGGCCACGCCCCTTCGGGGCTCGCCATGACGATACGGGCACAGGTTGCGAGAGCACTGCCGGGTCAGGCCCGGAGATAGACGCGGTTGATGTGCGGGTCGAGCGTCAGGCCCTGGGCCACGCGGCCGGCCTCGACGATCGGGCGCAGCGGGCCGTACAGGATCGGGCCCTGGCAATACACCACCTGGAAGATCAGCCGCGCCGAGGTCCGCGCCGGCTGGCCGCGGTGGAAGCCGAAGGTGTTCTCCAGGAAGCTGGTGCCGGCAGGCCCTTCGAAGCGGACGAAGCGGTCGCGCCCGAAGGCGCCTTCGACCTCCTCGTCGGAATAGCGCCGGATCGGCATCAGGCGATCCTCGCGGTGGGAGCCGCGGACATAGATGTGCGGCCCGGCCCCGGCATCGACCTCGGTCAGGTAGACGAACAGCTTGATGAAGCGCCAGTCGTCGTAGTCGCGGTGGAACAGCTCGGCATGCTGCCCCTCCTCGTCCCCGGCGATCGACCACCAGGAGGCCATGTAGCTGATCGTCGGCTTGCAGCCGAGGGCGGCCTGCACCGCCTCCAGCACCGCCGGGTCGTTGGCGATGGCCAGGGCGTGCGGCGCGTTCAGCACCACATCCGGCCGGAAATGGGCGACATGCGTGCCCTTCGGCGCCTGCTCCGGCGCCTGGAACATGCCGTGCTCCGGCTTGTAGGGGTTGAAGGATTGATGGCCGGCGAAGTAGCGCCGCATATCGGCCACCCGCTCCGGCGTCATCAGCCAGGGCGTCATGGCGAAGCCGTCCGATGCGAGGGCCGCGGCGGCGCCTGTGGCCTCGGGCGAGCCGGAGACCGGCCCGCGCCCGACCCGGCTGGCGATCCGGTCGGCCACCCACTCCCGCCAGGCGACGCGCCGGAACCGGCGCTGCAGCAGGAACCGGGTCATCAGACCGGCCTTGGCCGCGTGTTCGGAAAGGGCTGCCATCAAAATCTCCTCGCGCCGAGCGCCGTCGACGACGGCCCGGGGCGGAGCGGACAGGCACGCCCCGGGCCACCAGCGGTCAAATTCCGCTGCGAGTCCTATACCGGGCGTCTCGGCGCGCACCAAGACTGATTTTCGTCCCCGCGCGCGCCGTATCGCCGGTCACTCGGCCGCGCGGTAGATCTGGCTGCCGCCGTCGCGGAACCGCGCCGCCATCTCCTCCATCCCCGCCTCGGCCGAGGCCCGGATCTCCTGCGTGATCTTCATCGAGCAGAATTTCGGGCCGCACATCGAGCAGAAATGCGCCGTCTTGGCGCCTTCCGCCGGCAGCGTCTCGTCGTGGTAGGCGAGCGCCGTGTCGGGGTCGAGCGACAGGTGGAACTGGTCGCGCCAGCGAAACTCGAAGCGGGCACGGGACAGGGCGTCGTCACGGGCCTGCGCCGCTGGGTGCCCCTTGGCCAGGTCGGCGGCATGGGCCGCGATCTTGTAGGTGACGACGCCGGTCTTGACGTCGTCGCGGTCCGGCAGACCGAGATGCTCCTTCGGCGTGACGTAGCAGAGCATGGCGGTGCCGAACCAGCCGATCATCGCAGCACCGATGCCGGAGGTGATGTGGTCGTAGCCTGGCGCGATGTCGGTGGTGAGGGGCCCGAGCGTGTAGAACGGCGCCTCGCCGCAGACTTCGAGCTGCTTGTCCATATTGGCCTTGATCTTGTGCATCGGCACATGGCCGGGGCCTTCGATCATGACCTGGACGTCGTGCTCCCAGGCGATCTTGGTCAGCTCGCCCAGCGTCTCCAGCTCGGCGAACTGGGCGGCGTCGTTGGCGTCGGCGATCGACCCCGGCCGCAGCCCGTCGCCGAGCGAGAAGGCGACGTCATAGGCGCGCATGATCGCGCAGATCTCGCGGAAATGGGTGTAGAGGAAGCTCTCGCGGTGATGCGCCAGGCACCACTTGGCCATGATCGAGCCGCCGCGGCTGACGATGCCGGTGACCCGCTTCGCCGTCAGCGGGATGTAGGGCAGCCGCACCCCGGCATGGATGGTGAAGTAGTCCACCCCCTGCTCCGCCTGCTCGATCAGCGTGTCGCGGAAGATCTCCCAGGTCAGGTCCTCGGCGACGCCGCCGACCTTCTCCAGCGCCTGATAGATCGGCACGGTGCCGATCGGCACGGGAGAGTTGCGCAGGATCCATTCGCGGGTGGTGTGGATGTTGCGGCCGGTCGACAGGTCCATCACCGTGTCGGCGCCCCAGCGGATCGCCCACACCATCTTCTCCACCTCCTCCGCGATCGAGGAGGTGACGGCCGAGTTGCCGATATTGGCGTTGATCTTGACCAGGAAGTTGCGGCCGATCGCCATCGGCTCGGATTCCGGGTGGTTGATGTTGGACGGGATGATCGCCCGGCCGCGCGCCACCTCGTCGCGCACGAATTCCGGCGTCACATAGTCCGGGATCGCGGCGCCGAAGCTCTCGCCATCGCGCGCCGCCTGCTCCCTGGCCCGCTCGCGGCCGAGATTCTCGCGGATTGCGACATACTCCATCTCCGGCGTGACGATGCCGGCGCGGGCATAGGCCATCTGCGTCACCGCGGTGCCGCCGCGGGCCCGCAAAGGCCGCCGGTCGCCGCGCAGGAATTCGAACAGGTTGGCGGCCTCGCCGGGGCGGCGGCCGTCATCCTCCGGCCGCACGGTGCGGCCGTCATAGGCCTCGACATCGCCGCGGGCGGCGATCCAGCCGGCCCGCAGCGGCGGCAGCCCGGCGCCGATGTCGATCAGCGCCGCCGGGTCGGTGTAGGGGCCGGAGGCGTCATAGACCCGGAGCGGCGGCTCGCCGGACTCCGGCGACAGCACGATCTCGCGCATGGCGACGCGCAGGTCGGGGGTGCGCTCGCCCGGGACATGGACCTTGCGCGACGCCGGCAGCGGGCCGGTGGTGACGGTTGTGGGGATGACGTCCTTGGGCATCCACGGCCTCCTCGATCGGACGGATTGAGGGCGTGCCAAGGACGGAAAGCTGGAAAGAGAGCGGCTGAGCGCGCATGTGGTTCCATTCCCTACGCCGGCACGACCCGGATCAGGTTCGAAGGGTTCCCACGTCGCGGATGGTGTGGTGTCTCAGCTCCTTACCGGAGCTCCCCTCGGAACGCCCCGATCAGACCGCGCCCGGGGGCTGGATGTCAAGCGGGGGCTTCCGGATGATGCGCGCTCCGCTTCCCCGACGGTGCTCGGCGCACCGCCTCGCCTCGATCTTGACCGCATTCCTAAAAATATCTACATTCCAACATATTGGGGTGGATTTCTGAGTCATCGGTTGAGGGGAGCGATGCTGCGGCGTGCGTGGGTGCTGTCGATCGCGCTGGCCCTGGCCGCCTGTGGCGGCGGGCGCGAGATCGTGCGCAATCCCGCCGGCAGCGGCGTCGCCCGCTACGTCACCGCCAATGCGCCGGAGGAATGCGTGCCCTATGCCCGCGCCGTCTCCGGCATCCAGATCAGGGGCGACGCCTGGACCTGGTGGGACCAGGCCGACGGCGTCTACGGCAAGGGCAGCACGCCGCGCTCCGGCGCCGTGCTGGTGCTGGGCCGGTCGGACCGGCTGAGCTCCGGCCACATCTCGGTGGTGGTGGCGGTGCGCAATTCGCGCGAGATCACCGTGTCGCACACCAACTGGGGCAATGACGGCGAGACCCGGCGCCGGATCTATCGCGAGCAGTCGGTGGTCGACGTCTCCTCTGGCAACGATTGGACCGCGGTGCGGTTCTGGAATCCCGACACCGGCGCCTATGGCGGTGTCTACGAGGCCGACGGCTTCGTCTATCCCACCAGCGCCTGAGGCCGTCGGCGCCTAGTCCGGATCCTCGGCATGGCGCCGGGCCTGCTCGGGGATGATCACCCCCGGCAGCGTCCGGCTGGTCCAGATGTGGACGGCGCCGGTGAGATCCGGCGGCTCATCGAGGGAGCCGCCCTTGATGCAGATCTCCGCCTCGCGATCCTTGTCACCATGCCACACCCGCGACCCGCAGGCGGGGCAGAAGAAGGAGATGAGGCGCCACCCCGATTTCGTCGTCCGCGACCAGCTCTGCAACTCGCCGCTGACGAGGCGCAGGCCGGCGCTGCGGAAGAAGGCCGAGATGCCGAAGGCCGAGGCCGACTGCTTCCGGCATTCGCGGCAATGGCAGACATAGAGGCCGAGACGCGGGCCGCCGACCTCATAGCGCACCTTGCCGCACTGGCATCCGTCGGTGAGGATCGCCGCGGAGTCCGATGCTGCCATGGAGCCTCCTGCCGAAGGGATTTGCGGACGGTCGATCCCGCCATTATGGCAAGCCCGGCGGCGTTCCGCAGCCCGGCACCCCCTCGACGCCGGGGCCGCGCTTCGGGTATAAGCCCGCGCGCGACTGCGGCACGGCCGCGGCGCAGGGAACGCCAGACCATGACCCTCCCCCTTCCCACCCCGGATCCACGGGCGCGCCGGCGCCTGGAGATCGGCCTTGCCCTGCTCGAGGACGGCCAGCCGGCCGAGTCCGCCGACGCCATCCGCGCCGCCATCGAGATCGACCCGGGGGATGTCGAGATCCACTACGCGCTGGGCCAGGCGCTGGAGGCGGCGGGCGGTGATGCCGCCGCGGCCTATCGGACGGCGCTGGCGCTGGATCCCGAGGATCGGATGGGCGCCGCGGTGCGGCTGGCGCTGATCGGCGCCGCGCCGGTGCCGGCGCAGCTGCCGGAAGCGCATATCCGCACCCTGTTCGACCAGTACGCTCCGCGCTTCGACACGGCGCTGGTGAAGGCCTTGCGCTATCGCGGGCCGGAGCTGCTGCGCCAGGCCGTCGACCGGGCGGCGCCGGAGGGCAGCCTCGACATCCTCGACCTCGGCTGCGGCACCGGCCTGGCCGGCATCGCCTTCGCCGACCGCCGCCGGCGGCTGGACGGCATCGACCTGTCGCCCGGCATGATCCTGCAGGCGATGGCGCGGAAGCTGTACGACCGGCTGGAGCCGGGCGAGATCGTGGCGGCCCTGGCCGAGTGGCCGGAGCGCTACGACCTGGCCCTGGCCGCCGATGTCGCGGTCTATATCGGCGACCTGGCGCCGCTGTTCGCCGCCACGCGGCGGGTGCTGCGGCCGGGCGGCCTGTTCGCCCTGACGCTGGAGGCGCAGGACGGCGCCGACGGCACCGGCTGGCGCCTGGGCGACCACCACCGCTACCAGCATTCCGCCGCCTATCTGCGCGGCGCCGCGGCGGCGGCCGGCTTCGCCGTGGTGAGCCTGGACCCTGACTGGACCCGGACCGAGAACAAGATGCCGCTGCCCGGCTGGGTGGCGGTGCTGCGGGCGGCATGAACTATCGCCACGCCTTCCACGCCGGCAACCAGGCCGACGTCCTGAAGCATGTGGTGCTGGTGGCGCTGCTGGAGGCGCTGCGCGGCAAGGACAAGCCGTTTTCCGCGCTGGACCTGCATGCCGGCATCGGCCGCTACGCCCTGGCCGCCGAGGCGTCGAAGACCGGCGAGTATGTCGACGGCATCGCCCGGATCGATCAGGAGACCGAAGCCCCGGCCGCTGTGGCGCGCTATCTCGAACTGGTGCACGGCTTCAACCCGTCCGGCCGGCTGGAGATCTATCCCGGCTCGCCGCGGCTGATCCGGGCGCTGATGCGGCCGGAGGACCGGCTGACACTAGTCGAGCTGCATCCCGAGGACAACGCCCGGCTGCGCGCCGAATTCGCCGGCGACGGCCAGGTGGCGATCCATCACCGCGATTCCTGGGAGGCGCTGCGCGGCCTGCTGCCGCCGCAGCCGCGGCGCGGCCTGGTGCTGCTGGACCCGTCCTTCGAGCAGCCGGACGAGCTGGCGCGGCTGGCCCGCGGCATCGCCACCGCCCATCGCCGCTGGCCGGAGGGCGTGATCGCCGCCTGGTACCCGATCAAGGACCGGCCGCCGGTCGACGCCATGCTCGCGGCGCTGCCGCCCCTGCCCCGCGCCTGGACGGCCGAGCTGACCGTGTTCGACACACTGTTCCCGGCCCGGCTGAACGGCAGCGGCCTCGTCCTGGCGAACCTGCCCTGGGGCGTCGAGGAGGCGCTGCGCGAGGCCCTGGCCTGGCTGCAGCCCCGCCTGGCCCGCCAGGGCGGCGGCTGGCGGCTGGAACCGCTGCCGGGCTGAGCGAAATCCGGCTCGCCGCCGGAGATCGATCAAGATAAAGTTCCTCCATATTGGGGGGATTTCATGATGCGTTTTTTTGCGCTGGCTGTCCTCTTGACGGGCCTGTCCGCCTGCGCGGCGCAGGGACCACGAAGCACGCCGGATCTGGCGGCCGTGTCGCCGTTCCAGCCGGTTGCGCCTGTCGGCTATTGCCTATCGGACGAAACCGACCCGCTGGCCCTGGCCTTCGTGATCGGGATGGGCAGGCACGCACCATCCGACCAGCGCGTACTGGCCGTCTTCCATCCTTGCAGCGAGCCTGCCCTGCAGAAGGGCGCCAGATCATGGAACAGTTTCCGGCTGATCTACCAGATCGAAGCCGGGCCCACCGCGGCCCCTGGAGGGCCGCCCATGGATCGAGAGACGTATCTGACGTTCCTGGCCAATCCGAAGCTGGTGGAGCTGTGGAATCGCCGCAACCTTCCGACCCTGCAGCAGCGTGGATCTCCGCAGACGTCGGGTGCCCGCTATCTCGGTTCGGATGGCGAGGCCGTCTACAGCGGCATCGTCTTGACACCGGAGAAACCGGCTCCAGGCGTGACCGCCGAGGCTCGTGTCGTCCTGGGCCAGACCCTGATCGGCAAGACCGTCCTCCGGCTGCATGTCGTCAACCTTTCGGCCAATAGCACACCCGCGGATTGGAGCCGCCTCCAGGCGATCGCGACCGAGGCGATCCACGCCACCATCAATGCCGTGGATCGGCCGCGCTCAAGAGCCCCGACGCCTGCTTCCCCCACTCCCGCTGCAGCGCCCGTCGGCCCGGGTCTGACGACCTGAAGGGCTTGGCCGTATCCCCGATCCCATGCCGATTCCGCCGTGGAGGTGTTCCCTTTCGCGGGATAGGAATCGCCCGTCGACAGGTTCACAGTCCTGAGGAGACCAATCCGGAGACGGGCCATGTCGACAGCAGACCGAGAGCGCGGCGCCGCGGCGTCTTCCGGCGACGGGGGCTCCGTCGTCGGCAAGACCTTCCTGATCGCGCTGGCGGCCGCGATGGGCGGCTTCCTGTTCGGCTACGACACCTCGGTGATCAACGGCGCCGTCGCCGCCATCCGCACATGGTCCGGGGCCGGCGACGTGCTGCTGGGCTTCTCCGTCGCCAGCGCCCTGCTCGGCTCCGCCGTCGGCGCCTGGTTCGCCGGGCCGGTGGCGGACCGGTACGGCCGGATCGCGGTGATGCAGCTGGCCGCGGTCGTGTTCCTGATCGGCTCCGTCGGCTCCGGCCTGGCCTGGGACATCTGGGCGCTGACGGTGCTGCGCTTCGTCGGCGGCGTGGCGGTGGGCGCCGCCAGCGTCATCGCCCCGGCCTATATCGCCGAGGTCTCGCCCGCCCATATCCGCGGCCGGCTGGGCTCGCTGCAGCAGTTGGCTATCGTCATCGGCATCTTCGTCGCCCTGCTGTGCGACTACACGCTGGCCGCCGCGGCCGGCGGCGCCGGCAACACGCTGTGGCTGGGGCTGGAGGCGTGGCGCTGGATGTTCATCTCGATGGCGGTGCCCTCGGTAATCTATGGCGTGCTGGCCGGCATCATCCCGGAATCGCCGCGCTTCCAGGTCAGCAAGAAGCGCATCGCCGAGGCGGCGGAGGTGCTGCGCCGCTTCGTCGGCAACCGGCCGCCGCCGCGGATCAAGATCGCCGAGATCGAGAGCAGCATCGACCAGGAGAAGCGGCAGTCGCTGGCCGACCTGGCCGGCCCGCGGCTCGGCCTGTTGCCGATCGTCTGGACCGGCATCCTGCTGTCGGTGTTCCAGCAATTCGTCGGCATCAACGTGATCTTCTACTACTCCTCGGTGCTGTGGCAGGCGGTCGGCTTCACCGAGGCGGATTCGCTGATCATCACGGTCGCCACCTCGGTCACCAACATCCTGGTCACGCTGGTGGCCATCGCCCTGATCGACAAGGTCGGGCGCAAGCCGCTGCTGCTGGTCGGGTCGGCCGGCATGACCCTGACGCTGGGCACCATGGCCTATATCTTCGGCACTGCCCCGACCGAGATGGTGAACGGCGCCGTGACCCCGGTGCTGGGCGACACGGCCGGGGTGATCGCCGTCGCCGCCGCCAACCTCTACGTCGTGTTCTTCGGGGTCAGCTGGGGACCGGTGGTCTGGGTGCTGCTGGGCGAGATGTTCAGCAACCGCATCCGCGCCTATGCCCTGGCCGTGGCCGCAGCGGCGCAGTGGGTGGCCAATTTCGTGGTGTCGGAGACCTTCCCCTCCCTGGCCTCCGCCGGCCTCGGCCTCGCCTACGGGCTCTACGCCGTGATGGCCCTGCTGTCCCTCCTTTTCGTCATCCGCGCGGTGCGCGAGACCCGTGGGCGCGAGCTGGAGGAGATGGAGTAGCTGGCCGCGGCGGAGCGGTCCGGAACGAGGCGGCGGGAACCGCGGGCGGCCTCGCCCCGTTCCCTCACCACCCCCGGCTTCGCCCCTGCCCCAAATGCTATCGGACCCCGGCCGACCTGCCCGTTCCCTGACCCCGCTGACCGAGAAGATCGGCGCCCTGTCCTCGACCAGCGGCATCCTGCTGACCGTGGCGGCGACCGCGGCGCTCTATTTCGGCCGCGATATCCTGATCCCGTTCGCTCTGGCGCTGCTGATCAGCTTCGCCACCGCCCCGGTGGTGCTGCAGCTGCGCAAGCTTGGGCTGCCGCGCACCGTGGCGGTGGTGCTGGTGATCATCGCCCTGTCGATCGCCGCGACGGTGTTCCTGGTGCTGGTCGCCAGCCAGGCGATCGATCTGGCCGGCAACCTGCCGCAATACCAGAGCAACCTCGAGGCCAAGATCCAGTCGATCAAGGAGGTGGCGCCGGGCGGCGGGCTGATCGATCGGCTGACGGCCATGGTGGCCCGCCTGTCCCAGGAAGCCACCGAACGCGCCACCCTGGCGCCGATGGGCGTCGACGGTGCCCAGGGCAAGCCGGTGCCGGTGCAGCTGGTGCCGCCGGCCCTGACGCCGCTGCAGCTGGCCTGGGAGGTCGGCGCCCCGCTGATCGAGCCCTTCGCCATCATCGGCGTGGTCCTGGTGTTCTCCGTGTTCATGCTGCTGGAGCGGGAGGACCTGCGGAACCGGCTGATCTGGCTGCTCGGCGCCCAGGACCTGACCCGCGCCACCGCCGCCATGGACGACGCGGCGCAACGCCTGAGCCGCTTCCTGCTGGCCCAGGCGGTGCTGAACTTCGGCTACGGCACGGCCTTCGGCATCGGGCTCTGGTTCATCGGCGTGCCCAACCCGGTGCTGTGGGGCCTGCTGGCCGCGGTGCTGCGCTTCATCCCACTGGTCGGGACCGTTGCCGCCGCGACGCTGCCGACCATCCTGGCCTTCGCCGTCGACCCCGGCTGGCTGATGCCGCTGGAGACGATCGCCCTGTTCGTGGTGCTGGACCTGATCACCGTCAATGTCGGCGAGCCGCTGCTGTATGGCGGCAGCACCGGGATTTCGCCCTTCGCCGTGCTGTTCGCCACCATCTTCTGGCTGACCCTGTGGGGCATCCCCGGCCTGCTGCTGGCGGTGCCGCTGACCGTGTGCCTGGCCGTGCTGGGCCGGCACGTGCCGCAATTCGGCTTCCTGGACGTCATGCTGGGCAGCACCCCGGCGCTGGCGCCGGAAGCGCATTTCTACCAGCGCATCCTGGCCGGCGACCCGCTGGAGGCGTC
Source organism: Inquilinus sp. (assembly GCF_039594555.1). Lineage (GTDB taxonomy): Bacteria > Pseudomonadota > Alphaproteobacteria > DSM-16000 > Inquilinaceae > Inquilinus. The sequence continues at coordinate 5,062 of NZ_JBCNNF010000039.1, read as the reverse complement.
GGAGCTGGCGGAGCGCGGTCTGCAGAGCCAGACGCGCCAGGCGCTGTTCGAGGGCACGATCCTGCCGGCCATCCGCATGGCCCAGGCCGACCGGCAGCGCGGCGCGCTGGACGGGTCGCAGCGGACGGCCGTCTGGGGCGGCATCCTAGCGGCGGTGATGGATCTGGATGAGGACGAGCCGGAGGCGCCCCCCGTCGTGCTGTGCCTCGGCGCCCGGGACGAGTTGGACCAGGCGGCCGCGCTGATGACCGGCCAGCTGCTGGCCGAGAGGGGCATCGCCTGTGCCTATGCCGAGCGTGGCGGCGCCGTCCCCGATCTGGCCGGAATCCCCGTGGTGATGGTGGCCCATGCCGGCAGCGTCACCGCGCACCAGTTGGGGCGCCTGATCCGACGGCTGCGCCGGCGCATCGGGCCGGACACGATGCTGGTGGTGGGCCTGCTGGGTCCGCGGGAGCAGCCGGAGGAGATGCCGCAGGGGCTGGAGGCCCACACGACCGTCGTCCGCGGCTTCAGCGCCATCCTCGCGGCGGTGGCGCAATGGGTGCCGGCACCGGCCGGGAACGGCGGCGGGGAGACGGAGGCCAAGGCGATGCCGGAACCGTCCGGCATCGCGGTGGCCTGAGGCTCAGGCCTCTTTCTTCTGGCGCTCGATCTTCTTGCGCTCGTTCGGGTCCAGCACCTGCTTGCGCAGGCGGATGGTCTTCGGCGTGACCTCGACCAGTTCGTCGTCGTTGATATAGGTCAGCGCCCGCTCCAGCGTCATCTGGATCGGCGGGGTCAGGCGCACCGCCTCGTCCTTGCTGGTGGTGCGGATGTTGGTCAGCTGCTTGCCCTTCAGGACATTGACCTCGAGGTCATTGCCGCGGGTGTGCTCGCCGATGATCATGCCCTGATAGACCTTGGCCTGCGGCTCGATCAGCATCGGGCCGCGATCCTCCAGGTTCCACAGCGCATAGGCCACCGCCTCGCCCTGGGCATTGGAGATCAACACGCCGGTGTGGCGCGAGGCGATCGCGCCCTTGTGCGGGGCGTAGTCGTGGAAGATCCGGTTCAGCACGCCGGTGCCGCGGGTGTCGGTCAGGAACTCGCCCTGATAGCCGATCAGGCCGCGGGTCGGCACCAGCATCACCAGGCGCTGCTTGCCGCCGCCGGACGGCCGCATCTCCAAGAGCTCGCCCTTGCGCTCGGACAGCTTCTGCACGACGACGCCGGAATGCTCCTCGTCGACGTCGATCGTCACTTCCTCGATCGGCTCCAGCGTCTGGCCCGACTCGTCCTTCTGGAACACCACGCGCGGCCGGCTGATCGACAGCTCGAAGCCCTCGCGGCGCATGGTCTCGATCAGGATGCCCAGCTGCAGCTCGCCGCGGCCGGCGACCTCGAAGGCGTCCTTCTCGGCCGTCTCGGTGATCTTCAGCGCGACATTGCCCTCGGCCTCGCGCATCAGCCGGGCGCGGATGACGCGGCTGGTGACCTTGTCGCCCTCGGTGCCGGCCAGCGGGCTGTCATTGACCGAGAAGGTCATGGCGATGGTCGGCGGGTCGATCGGCTGGGCCGACAGCGCTTCGGTCACCGACGGGTCGCAGATGGTGTCGGCGACGGTCGCGGTCTCCAGCCCGGCGATGGCGACGATGTCGCCGGCCTCGCCGATATCGATCGGCTGGCGCTCGATGCCGCGGAAGGCCAGGACCCGGCTGATGCGGCCGGTCTCGATCGTCTCGCCGTTCCGCGACAGCGCCTTGACCGCCATGTTCGGCTTGACCGAGCCGGACAGGATGCGCCCGGTCAGCACGCGGCCGAGATAGGGGTTCGCCTCGACCGTGGTGGCCAGCATGCGGAAGGGGGCGTCGGCCTCGACCTTCGGCGCCGGCACGTGCTTCACGACCAAGTCGAACAGCGGCGCCATGTCGGTCCGCTCCGCCTCCAGGCTCTCCGCAGCCCAGCCCTGCTTGGCCGAGGAGAACAGGGTCGGGAAGTCGAGCTGCTCGTCATTGGCGTCGAGCGCCGCGAACAGGTCGAACACCTCGTCATGCACCTGGTGCGGGCGGGCGTCCGGCCGGTCGCATTTGTTGACCAGCACGATCGGCCGGAGGCCCAGCTTCAGCGCCTTGCCGGTGACGAACTTGGTCTGCGGCAGCGGGCCCTCGGCCGCGTCGACCAGCACCACCACCCCGTCGACCATGTTCAGGATGCGCTCGACCTCGCCGCCGAAATCGGCGTGGCCCGGCGTGTCGACGATGTTGATGCGGACATCCTTCCACACCAGCGAGGTGCACTTGGCCAGGATGGTGATGCCGCGCTCGCGCTCGAGGTCGTTCGAGTCCATCACCCGTTCGGCGACCTGCTGGTTCTCGCGGAAGGCCCCCGACTGGCGCAGCAGCACGTCGATGAGGGTGGTCTTGCCATGATCGACATGGGCGATGATGGCGATGTTCCGGATATCCATGGTCCGTCCAAGGGGCGGGAGGGGCAGGAAGCCTGCGGGCAAAACAAAGGACGGCGGACGGGTCGTCTTACGCAACGCCCCAGCCGCCGTTGCGGCGCAATATAGGCAGATCGGCGCCAAACGCAAGTCGCAGGCGCCAAACCGTTGAAAAGTCGAGAGAGAATTTAAGCAACGAAACACTGTCAGTATGTGTTCCCATCATGGCATCAACTGATGCGTGATAGGGCGGCGGCACCGCGGCACGACGAGTGGGGAGACCGGGGATTGCGGGCAAGACTGGGCAGAATCGGGTGGCTCGGCCTCCTCGCGGCACTGGTTCCCACGGCCGGCCTGCTGGCGCAGGACGACGCGCCGGCCACGGATGGCGATGCCGCGGCCGAGACGGCACCGCTGCCCGATGCCCTGGCCTATGCGGCGACGCTGGAGCCGATCCCGGACGAGAATGCAACCGCCGCGCTGACCGGCGCCTCGAACCTGCTGAAGCTGCAGTCCAGCCCGCCGTCCGGCCCGGTCGGGCTGATGCGCCGGGCGCTGGCCGACCGTGACCGGCTGTACGGCGCTTTAGGCGCCCTGTCCTACTATGGCGGCCAGGTCCACATCACCCTCGACGGCATCGACCTGGACGATCCCGGGCTGATCGACCGGCTGACGGCGCGCCAGAGCAAGGATCCGGTCAAAGTCTCGATCAAGATCGACCTCGGCCCCAGCTACAAGTTCAAGACCGTCCGCCTGACCGACATGCAGGGGTCGGACCAGCTGCCGCTGGTGATCGACCGCGAGCCGCTCGGGCTCGACCCCGGCAAGCCGGCGCTGTCGGCCACCATTATCAGCGCCGAGGGCGCGATGGTGGCGCAGATGAACGACCAGGGCTACCCGCTGGCCAAGGTGCCGTCGCGCGATGCGGTGGTCGACCATGCCGACCAGACCATGGACCTGACCGAGTTTCTCGATCCCGGACCGAAGGCCGGCTTCGGCCCGGTGACGGTGGAGGGCGAGCAGGACGTCCGCGAGAGCTTCATCCGCAGCCGCGTCCCCTTCGTCACCGGCCAGCTCTACTCGCCGCAGCAGGTCCAGGATCTGCGCAAGGACCTGGCCGATCTGGGCGTGTTCAGCAGCGTCCGCGTCACCACCGCCGACAAGGTCGACGCCCAGGGCAATGTGCCGGTGACGATCGCGGTGCAGGAGCGGCCGGCCCGCTTCATCGGCTTTGGCGCGAAATACGAGACCAATTACGGCGCCGGCGTGAACGCCTATTGGGGCCACCGCAACCTGTGGGGCGGGGCCGAGCAGCTGCGCATCGACGGCGAGGTCAGCGGCCTGGGCTACAACAACGCGACCGAGCCGAACTTCAAGTTCGGCGTCAGCCTGAAGGTGCCCGGCTTCCTCGACCGCAACACCACGCTGGACGCCAAGGCCGAGGCGGTGCGCGAGGTGCTGGACGCCTATACCAGCACCCGCGGCTTGGTGCAGGGGATCGCCACCTACAAATACACCAAGCAGATCGACCTGCTGGCGGGGCTCAGCTTCGAGACCGGCCATGTTGAAAATGACGAAGGCCAGTGGGACTACACCTTCGTCGGCATCCCGCTGGGCGCCAAAATCGACACCACCGACAACCTGCTGAACCCGACCAAGGGCTACCGGGCGCAGCTGTCCTTCACCCCTTATCCCAGCTTCCTCGGCTCCTCGGTCGACATGCTCGTGACCAAGGCGCTGGGATCGGCCTATCTCGACCTGTCCGGCGGCGACGGCGACATCATCCTGGCCGGGCAGCTGGGCATCAGCAGCATCGCCGGGCCGGACATCGCCGAGGTGCCGCCCGACAAGCGGCTCTATGCCGGCGGCGGCGGCAGCGTCCGCGGCTACAAGTACCAGAGCATCGGCCCGCAGGACGAGCACCAGAACCCGACCGGCGGTCTCAGCTCGATCATCGGCAGCATCGAGCTGCGCTACAAGATCACGGACACCATCGGCATCGTGCCGTTCTTCGATGCCGGCGGCGTCTATGAGAAGAGCGTGCCGGACTTCGGCAGCGACATCCAGTACGCGGCCGGCCTCGGCGCCCGCTACTACACCGGCATCGGGCCGATCCGCGCCGACATCGCCATCCCGCTGAACAAGCGCAAGGACGACGACAGCTTCCAGCTCTACATCAGCATCGGGCAGGCCTTCTGATGCGCGCGCTCAGGATCCTCCTCATCGTCCTGGCCGTGGTGATCGGCCTGCCGATCGCGCTGCTGCTGATCGTCTTCGCCGCGGCGCAGACCGGCCCGGGCAAGCGCCTGATCGCCGACCAGGCCGGCAGCCTGGCCAGCTCCCCCGAGATGCAGGTTTCGGTCGGCGCGATCGAGGGCTTCGTGCCCTTCGACATGACCGTGCGCGACGTCGCCGTCTCCGACCCCGCCGGCAAGATGATCGCGGTCGACTGGGCGCGCCTGGCCTGGAGCCCGTCGGCGCTGCTGCGCCGCACCCTGCGGGTCGACGCGGTCGAGGCCGGCACGGTGACGGTCGACCGCCTGCCCGCCGGCGGCGCCGAGCCCGAGCCGCAGCCGAGCTCGACCGGCTTCTCGCTGCCGCGGCTGCCGGTCGACATCCGGCTGGACCGGCTGAATGTCG
>NZ_JBCNNF010000389.1:0-6465 GCF_039594555.1 Inquilinus sp. | reverse complement strand
CTTGGACACGCCGGTGCCGCCGGTGCCGACGTAGCGCATCTGCGCGCGGCGGTACTTCGGGTCGTAGTCGGCCTGGAACTTCAGCGCGTCCCAGTCGTAGCGGCGCGTCGACAGGCGCGCGACGCGCCCTTCCATCCAGTCCGCGAAGCTCGCGTCGGCGGGCTGGTCCCACGACTTGCGTTCGATATCGAGCTGCTCCATGGTGTTCTCCTAGAAACTTCAGGGACCCTCGGGTCCGCAATTTTCCAAAGCGCCGGATCGACCGTATTCGTCGATTCGGCATGCTGATGATTGAAGCGTCAATGCATCACGAAACCGCCGTTCACCGGCAGCAACTGCCCGGTCACGAAACGCGCGGCGTCCGACAGCAGGAACAGCACCGGACCCGTCACGTCCTCGGGCCCTTGCGCACGCGGCAGCGCGCGGCCCTGCAGGTAATAGGCATGGCGTTCGGCCGGCACGTAGCGAGTCGCCTCGACCTCGGTCAGGCCCGGCGCGATCGCATTGACCGTCACCGAGGCGGCGCCGTATTCGCGCGCCAGCGCATGCGTCATGGCGATCACGGCGCCCTTGCTGGCCACGTAGGCGAGCAGCCGGGGCGCGCCCCACAGGGCCGTGTCCGAGGCGATGTTGACGATCGCGCCGCGTCCCGAGCGCGCCAGGTGCGGATAGGCCGCGTTCGAGGCCAGCCACACGCCGCGCACGTTCACGTCCATCACCGCGTCCCAGGTGCCGATCTCGAGCTCGGCCGCGTCGCGGCCGCCCGAGTTGGTGATGGCCGCGTTGTTGACCAGCCCGTCGATGCCGCCCAGCGCGCCGGCCGCCTCGGCGACGAAGCGCGCCACGCTGGCCGGATCGGCTTCAAGGCCGCCGGTGTACAAGGGCACGCTCGACGTCGTCCATAACGGCCTCGACATGGACGCGCCGGCGCCGCCGCCGGAGGCGAAGGAGAACATCATCATCCAGGTCGGGCGGGTGATCCCGGACAAGGGGCCGCTGGAATTCGCCCGGGCGATGAAGCCGGTGCTGGCGGCGCATCCGGACTGGCGGGCGGTGATGATCGGCCGCGGCCGCGACCCGGAATTCGTCGAGCAGGTCAAGTCCACCCTCGCCGAGGCCGGCGACCGGGCGCAGTTCCTGCCCTTCATGCCGCATGACGAGGTCATGGGCTGGGTCCGCCGCGCCGCCATCGCCTCCGTCCCCTCGGTCTATGAGGAGCCGTTCGGGCGGACGGCGCTGGAGGCGCTGACCTGGGGCGCCGCCCTGATCTGCTCCGGCACCGGCGGCCTGCGCGAGATCACCGCCGACACGGCGGTGACCTTGCCCAAGGTGACGGCGGAGAATATCCAGGCCGCGGCCGAGACGCTGATCGGCGACCCGGCGCTGCGCCGCCGGCTGCAGGTCGAGGGGCCGGTCCGCGCCCGGGCGCATTTCGATGCCCGCAGCATCGTCGCCGGGCTCGACGAGATCCGCGCCCGCCATCTGGCCGCCGCGGGTGTAGGCTAAACGCCGTCCCGCCCCGACGTCACATTCCGGAAGGCTGCTTCGTCTTGTCTGCATCGCCCGTCGCCCCCGAGACGCAGATGGACCAAGCCCATGCCCGCACCGACGCCGCGGACTTCGAAGCCAGCCGCAGGGTTCTCTGGGGCTTGGCCTACCGCATGCTCGGCTCGCGCGCCGATGCCGAGGACGCGGTGCAGGAGACCTGGCTGCGCTGGCAGGCGGCCGACCGAAGCGGCATCGACAACGCCCGGGCCTGGCTGGTCACGGCCTGCACCCGGCTGTGCATCGACCAGCTGCGCTCGGCCCGGCACCGGCGCGAGACCTATGTCGGCCCCTGGCTGCCGGAGCCGCTGGTGACCGACACCGCCCCCTCCGCCGCCGATGAGTTGGAACGTGCCGAGACGCTGACCACCGCCTTCCTGCTGCTGCTGGAAAAGCTGACCCCGGTCGAGCGCGCGGCCTATCTGTTGCAGCATGTCTTCGGCCTCGACCATGCCGCCGTGGCGACGGCGCTGGACCGCACCGACGTCGCCACCCGCCAGCTGGTCAGCCGGGCCCGGCGCAAGCTGGAAGGCAGCGGTCTGACCGCCGAGCCGGTGCCGCAGCCGCAGCACCGGGCGATGGTGACGGCGTTCCGCGACGCGCTGCGCTCCGGCGACCTGGCGCAGCTGACCGCGCTCCTGGCCCGCGACGCCAGGCTGTACAGCGACGGCGGCGGCAAGGTGCGGGCGGCGATGAACGTGATCGAGGGCGCCGACAAGGTGGCCCGATTCTTCGAGGGCGTGTGGCGCAAATTCGCGCCGGACTTTATCTATCTGCCGCGCTGGATCAATGGCCAGCCGGGCTGGCTGGTGATGAACGGGGACGACCTGATCGGCACCATTGACTTCGCCGTCGGGCCTGACGGCATCACCGGCGTGTTCTGGACCCGCAACCCCGACAAGCTGGGCTCGGTTCCGCTGCCGGAACGAGGCTCCGCCTGATCGTTCCGGCCGCGATCGATGCGGCTTGACGGGGCAGGGGTGCATCCGTATAGTCCGCGCGCTTTTCCGGGAGCCGGCTGTAACCCGTCGCAGGACGGGTTAGACGCGCTTTCCGCAGAGACAGACGACCGCGGAGGCATCTGGGATGCGGCCGCGACAAGCGAAGGACTCCGGTTGGCCCCGCAGGTGTGGGCGCCTCGGGGTCCTGTATCGTTTGCGTCATCCTTCTCTCGGAATGGGTGTCTGCACGGTGGGACCCGGAGGGGTGGGCCGCTTTGCCGGGCCGTTTTTTGTCGAAGAACCAAGAAGGGCAGATATGCCGACGATCAATCAGTTGATCCGTAAGCCGCGCCAGCCTCAGCGGGCGCGCAACAAGGTGCCGGCTCTCCAGGCCTGCCCGCAGAAGCGTGGCGTTTGCACCCGCGTCTACACCACGACCCCGAAGAAGCCGAACTCGGCGCTTCGTAAGGTGGCGCGCGTGCGTCTCACCAACGGGTTCGAGGTGACGAGCTACATCCCGGGTGAGGGCCACAACCTGCAGGAGCACTCGGTCGTCATGATCCGCGGCGGTCGTGTGAAGGACTTGCCGGGCGTGCGCTACCACATCATTCGCGGCACGCTCGATACGCAGGGTGTCAAGGATCGTCGCCAGCGCCGGTCGAAGTACGGCGCCAAGCGTCCGAAGTAAGGAGGTCTCCCCATGTCCCGTCGCCATCGCGCCGAGAAGCGTGAGATCCTGCCGGACCCGAAATTCGGCGATGTCATCCTGTCGAAGTTCATGAACAACCTCATGTACGACGGCAAGAAGTCGGCCACCGAGAGCATCGTCTACGGTGCCCTCGACAAGCTGCAGGCCCGCACCAAGGCCGACCCGATCGTGGCCTTCCACGAGGCGCTGGCGAATGTCCGCCCGCATGTGGAAGTCCGGTCGCGCCGCGTCGGCGGTGCCACCTACCAGGTGCCGGTCGAGGTTCGTGCCGAGCGTGGCCAGGCCCTGGCCATCCGCTGGCTGATCGCGGCCGCGCGCAAGCGTTCCGAGACCACCATGGTCGACCGCCTCTCGAACGAGCTGATGGATGCCGCCAACCAGCGCGGCGCCGCGGTGAAGAAGCGCGAAGACACGCACAAGATGGCGGACGCCAATAAGGCGTTCTCGCACTACCGCTGGTAACCCAGCCTCCGGCCCGAGAGACTGATCATGCCGCGTAGCCACGCGATCGAGAAATACCGCAACATCGGCATCATGGCGCACATCGATGCCGGTAAGACGACCACGACCGAGCGAATCCTCTACTACACCGGAAAGTCCTACAAGATCGGCGAAGTGCATGAAGGCACGGCGACGATGGACTGGATGGAGCAGGAGCAGGAGCGCGGCATCACCATCACCTCGGCTGCCACCACTGCGTTCTGGCGCGACTACCGCGTCAACATCATCGACACGCCCGGCCACGTCGACTTCACCATCGAAGTCGAGCGTTCGCTGCGCGTGCTCGATGGCGCGGTGACGGTGTTCGACTCGGTGGCCGGTGTCGAGCCGCAGTCCGAGACCGTCTGGCGCCAGGCCGACAAGTACCACGTGCCGCGGATCTGCTTCGTCAACAAGATGGACCGGATCGGCGCCAACTTCTATCGCTGCGTCGACATGATCAAGGACCGGCTGGGCGCGAACCCGCTGGTGCTGAACATGCCGATCGGCATCGAGAGCGACTATTCCGGCATCGTCGACCTGGTGGAGAACCGGGCGGTGATCTGGGAGGACGACAGCCTCGGCGCCAAGTTCCATTTCGCCGAGATCCCGGCCGACCTGCAGGAGAAGGCCGCCGAGCTGCGCCAGGCCCTGCTCGACACCGCGGTCGAGATGGACGACGACGTGATGACGGCCTATCTCGACGGCAACGAGCCGACGCCGGAGCAGCTGCGCGCCTGCATCCGCAAGGGCACGCTGGCGTTCAAGTTCGTGCCGGTGCTCTGCGGCTCCGCCTTCAAGAACAAGGGCGTGCAGACCCTGCTCGACGCCGTCGTCGACTTCCTGCCGTCGCCGCTCGACGTCGCCGAGGTCCAGGGCCACAAGGTCGATTCCGACGAGATCGACACCCGCCCGACCAATGACGAGGCGCCGTTCTCGGCCCTCGCCTTCAAGATCATGACCGACCCGTTCGTCGGCTCGCTGACCTTCGCCCGCATCTATTCGGGCACGCTGCTGGCCGGCTCCTACGTCCAGAACTCGGTCAAGAACCAGAAGGAGCGGGTAGGCCGCATGCTGCTGATGCATGCGAACAACCGCGAGGAGATCAAGGAGGCCAACGCCGGCGACATCGTCGCGCTGGTCGGCCTGAAGGCGACCACCACCGGCGACACGCTGTGCGACCCGGCCAAGCCGATCGTGCTCGAGCGCATGGAGTTCCCGGAGCCGGTCATCGAGGTCGCCGTCGAGCCGAAGTCGAAGGCCGACCAGGAGAAGATGTCGACCGCGCTGCAGCGCCTGGCGCAGGAGGATCCGTCCTTCCGCGTGGCCGTCGACGCCGAGAGCGGCCAGACCGTGATCAAGGGGATGGGCGAGCTCCATCTCGAGATCCTGGTCGACCGCATGAAGCGCGAGTTCAAGGTCGACGCCAATGTCGGCGCGCCGCAGGTCGCCTATCGCGAGACGATCACGCAGAAGGCCGAGATCGACTACACGCACAAGAAGCAGACCGGCGGTTCGGGCCAGTTCGCTCGCGTGAAGCTGACCTTCGAGCCGCTGCCGGCGGGCTCGGGCTACCAGTTCGTGAGCTCGGTCATCGGCGGCACCGTGCCGAAGGAATACATCCCCGGCGTCGAAAAGGGCCTGAACTCGGCCAAGGATACGGGCGTGATCGCCGGCTTCCCGGTGATCGACTTCAAGGCCACCCTGACGGACGGCGCGTATCACGACGTCGACTCGTCGGTGCTGGCGTTCGAAATCGCCTCCCGCGCGGCGTTCCGCGAGGGCATTCCGAAGGCCAAGCCGGCGCTGCTGGAGCCGATCATGAAGGTCGAGGTGGTGACGCCCGAGGACTACATGGGCGACGTCATCGGCGACCTGAACAGCCGTCGCGGCCAGATCTCGGGCATGGACAGCCGCGGCAACGCGCAGGTCATCTCGGCGATGGTGCCGCTGGCCAACATGTTCGGCTACGTCAACACCCTGCGGTCGATGTCCCAGGGGCGTGCCCAGTATTCGATGCACTTCGATCACTACGAGCAAGTGCCCCAGGCGGTCGCCGACGAAGTCCGCGCCAAGCTGGCTTGATGCGCGCGTAAGAAGAACGGAGAGAGAGAATGGCGAAGGCGAAGTTTGAGCGGACGAAGCCGCACTGCAACATCGGGACGATTGGTCACGTGGACCATGGGAAGACGTCGCTGACGGCGGCGATCACGAAGGTGCTGGCGGAGAAGGGCGGGGCGACGTTCACGGCGTACGACCAGATCGACAAGGCGCCGGAAGAGAAGGCGCGCGGGATCACGATCTCGACGGCGCATGTGGAGTACGAGACGGACAACCGTCACTACGCGCATGTGGACTGCCCGGGCCACGCCGACTACGTGAAGAACATGATCACGGGCGCGGCGCAGATGGACGGCGCGATCCTGGTGGTGTCGGCGGCGGACGGCCCGATGCCGCAGACGCGCGAGCACATCCTGCTGGCGCGCCAGGTCGGCGTTCCGGCGCTGGTGGTGTTCCTGAACAAGGTCGACATGGTCGACGACGCGGAGCTGCTGGAGCTGGTGGAGCTCGAGGTCCGGGAGCTGCTGTCGAGCTACGACTTCCCCGGCGACGACATTCCGATCGTTCCGGGCTCGGCGCTGGTGGCGCTGGAGGACGGCGATGCGAAGCTGGGCCGCGACGCGATCCTGGAGCTGATGAAGCAGGTGGACGCGTACATCCCGCAGCCGGAGCGTCCGAAGGACAAGCCGTTCCTGATGCCGATCGAGGACGTGTTCTCGATCTCGGGCC
>NZ_JBCNNF010000388.1:0-6484 GCF_039594555.1 Inquilinus sp. | reverse complement strand
AGAGATCGCGGACGGTCTGCGCCTTCAGCACCACGCCGCCGACCGTGATCGTCCCGGCGTCGCCGATCGCGGCCTCGATCGCCGCGCGCGGGTCGGACAGCGTCGCGATCTCGGCCGAGGCTCCCGGCGTCAACCCGGCTTGCGCCACAGCCGGCAGCACCGCCGCGCCGAGCAGCAAGGACAGAAGCGGGACAGCCAAGCGTCGCATAACGGGAAACTCCAGCAATCTTCAGATACGTAGCGCGAGTGCGAGAGGAGAGGAGTCCTTTTGGCGTGACGAGACCGTGAAAGTCACACTGCGTTGCCATGCAGCAACATAAACATACAATTTTATCAAGATTGCTGACAAGTCGCCGGGCGCGGCTTTGCCCTTCCCGCCCGCGAGGCGCCCGCTTAGGGTACGCGCCATGAACGCCGCCACGCCCCCTTCCGTCATCGACGCCGCCAAGGGCCGCCACCCTTTGCGCTCGCTCGCCCCCTATCTCTGGCCGGCCGGCCAGCTGGAGATGCGGGTCCGGGTGGTGCTGGCGGTGCTGCTGCTGATCGCGGCCAAGGTCGCCAGCGTCTACACCCCGATCTTCTACAAGCAGGCGATCGACGCGCTGTCGGTCAAGGGCGGGCTGCCGCTGATCCTGCCGGTCGGCGTCATCCTGGCCTATGGCGCGGCCCGGGTGCTGAGCCTGGCCTTCGGCGAGCTGCGCGACGCGATCTTCGCCAAGGTGGCGCAGCGCGCCATCCGCCGCACCGGCCTGGCGACGTTCCAGCACCTGCACAGCCTGTCGCTGCGCTTCCATCTCGACCGCCAGACCGGCGGCCTGTCGCGGGCGATCGAGCGCGGCAATGCGGCGATCGATACGTTGCTGCGCTTCATGCTGTTCAACATCCTGCCGACGCTGGTCGAGATCCTGTTCGTGGTCGCCGTGCTGTGGTGGATCCTCGACCTGTGGTTCGCCCTGGTGACGCTGGCCACCGTCGTCCTCTACATCGCCTTCACCCTGTGGGTGACGGAATGGCGGACCAAGTACCGCCGGCAGATGAACGAGACCGACCAGGAGGCCAACACCAAGGCGATCGACAGCCTGCTGAACTTCGAGACCGTCAAGTATTTCGGCAATGAGGACCACGAGGCCCGGCGCTACGAGGCGTCGCTGATCCGCTACGAGCGGGCGGCGGTGCGCAGCCAGGTGTCGCTGTCGCTGCTGAACATCGGCCAGGCCGCGATCATCGCCATCGGCCTGACCGCGGTGATGTGGATGGCCGCCGCCGGTATCGTCGACGGCCGGCTGACGGTCGGCGACTTCGTGCTGGCCAACACCTATCTGATCCAGCTGTACCTGCCGCTGAACTTCTTCGGCTTCGTCTATCGCGAGGTGAAGCAGGCGCTGGTCGACATCGAGAAGATGTTCTCGCTGCTCGGCGTGCCGCAGGAGGTGACGGACGCGCCGGGCGCCCGGCCGCTGCAGGTGCAGGGCGGCACGGTCAGCTTCACCGATGTCGAGTTCGGCTACGACCCGCGCCGCGCCATCCTGAAGGGCGTGACCTTCACCGTGCCGGCCGGCAACACCGTCGCCATCGTCGGCCCGACCGGCGCCGGCAAGTCGACCATCAGCCGCCTGCTGTTCCGCTTCTACGACGTCACCGCCGGGGCGGTGCGGATCGACGGGCAGGATATCCGCGACATCACCCAGGCCAGCCTGCGCGGCGCCATCGGCATCGTTCCGCAGGACACGGTGCTGTTCAACGACACCATCCGCTACAACATCGCCTATGGCCGGCCGGGGGCGAGCGACGAGGAGGTGGTCGCGGCCGCCCAGATGGCGCGCATCCACGACTTCGTGCTGCGCCTGCCGGACGGCTACGACACCAAGGTCGGCGAGCGCGGGCTGAAGCTGTCGGGCGGCGAGAAGCAGCGCGTGGCGATCGCCCGCACCATCCTGAAGGACCCGGCGATCCTGCTGTTCGACGAGGCGACCTCTGCGCTCGACACCAACACCGAGCGCGAGATCCAGGCCAATCTGCGCGAGGTCAGCCAGGGCAAGACCACGCTGGTGATCGCCCATCGCCTGTCGACCGTGATCGACGCCGACGAGATCATCGTGCTGGCCGATGGCCGCATCGCCGAGCGCGGTAGCCACGCCCAGCTGCTGGCCGAGGACGGCCGCTATGCCGAGATGTGGCGCCGGCAGCAGGAGGCGGCGGAGCGCGGCGAACTGGCGGCGCCGGAACGGCCGAACCGCGACCCGGAGATGGTCGCGGCGTCGTGACCGTGGTGGAGTGGCGCGACGGCAAATAGAATCGACGAACCTGCCCGGCAGAGGCGGGATCTGCTGCTACGGGAGGGGGATCATGGACATCGCAAATAACCTGCTGGGCTGGGTCAGACGTGTCCCGCCACTGGCGGGGCTGCTTCTTCTCGCGGCCTGCGCCGCTGCCCGCACCGACAACGGGCAGATACCGCCCTCGGCCCTGATCGGCAGTGCCTTCGAGGCCGGGGCCAAAGCCCGGATCAGCACCAACGGCAAGCCCGTCGAGTTTTCGACTGTCGTGGCCGGCGATATCGAGATCCCAAGCGGCCGCATCGTGGTTTGCGACCCGTTCGCCTGCGAGCCCGGCATTCCCTTTACCAAGGCCGTTCCCACCGGCCGCTTTCCGGTGCAGCTGGCGGTGACCCGGACACCGTCCGGCGAGCAGCGGGTGGCCTATGCCCGGATCCTCTTCTCCGCCCGGCCGGCGGTGCGCTGGGAGATGGCGTTGCCGCCGGGCGAATCCCTGGATGGCTCACAGACGGACTACAATTTCGGCTTTCCGGTCGAGAACGGCACCGGCAGCTTCATGGACGCTGCCGTCCAGGGGCCGTATCTGGCGGCAGCGGCCGACCCCAGCACGAAGCGGCAGCTGACCGCCGCCCTGAATGCTCATCAGACGAGTGGCGTGACTTGGCTGGTCCGGCCGTTCGGGCCGGGCAGCGTCGCCATGTTCTCGACCGGCTTCGGCGACGGCTACTACATCTCCTATTTCGGCCTGGACGATGCCGGCCGGATCGTATCCCTGACCGCGGATCTCGGGGTGATCGAACGCCCGCGCACCTAACCTGGACGGGCGGCGACAGCCCTTACCGCCTCGGGACCATCGCGCTGGCCAGGCTCTCGCGCATTGGCACCGGCGCCTCGGCTCCGGACGCCGGGCTGCGCACGAAGACCGCGACCGACAGCGCGCCAACGATGGCGATGGCGCCGGTCAGCACGAAGGCGCCGGCGAAGCTGCCCGACCATTCGACCATGAAGCCGGTGACTGACGGCGCCACGATGCCGGCGAGGTTGGCGATCAGGTGGACGAAGCCGCCGACGCTGCCGACCCGCCCCTCCTCCACCGTGTCGAGGATGATCGCCCAGTAGGTGTTGGCGGTCAGGTACATGAAGAAGACCGAGACCGCCATCAGCGCCACCACGCCGTATACGCCGGTAACCACGCCGGCCAGCGCCACACAGATCGCCGCGATGGCCAGGCTGCCGACCAGGATCAGCTTGCGCGCGAACACGGCGTTGCCGGTGCGCTGGTAGAGTCGGTCGCAGACCATGCCGCCCAGCACCATGCCGAGGCAGCCGACCACCCAGGGGATGGCGTTGACCACGCCCATCGTGCCGATGCTGAGGCCCTGCGCCCTGACCAGGTAGGTCGGGAACCAGGACAGGAAGAAATAGAGGATATAGGCGTAGCCGAAGAAGGCGAAGGCGGTGGCCAGGATCGCCGGCCGGCGCAGATAGGCGGAGAGCGGCAGCCGGGCCGTCACCGCCGGCGGCTTCGCCCGCTCCTCCTGCAGCTCCTTGCGCTCGACATTGCCGAGCCAGCGGTGCTGCTCCGGCCGGTCGGTTGCCAGCAGCGCCCAGGCCACGACCCAGGCCAGCCCGATCCCGGCGATGACGATGAAGGAGATGCGCCAGCCCGCCAGCATGGCGATCGACCCGACCACCGGCCCGGCCAGGGCTGCGCCGATCGGCTGCCCGGCATTGGCGAGGCCGACGGCGGTCGCCTGCTCGCGGCGCGGGAACCAGTTGCTGACCACCTTGTTGGCGGTGGCGCTGAACGGCCCCTCGCCCATGCCGAAGACCACCCGCACCACCAGCAGGAAGGCCAGGCTTGTGGCGGCGGCGGTCAGCCCGCAGAACACCGACCAGACGGTCATCGCCAGGGTGAACACGTTCTTCGGCCCGAATCTGTCCGACGCCCAGCCGCCGACGAAGCAGAACAGGGCATAGCCGAAGAAGAAACTGCTGAAGACGATGCCGAGGCGGGCGGGGTCGAGCCCGAGGTCGTCGGCGATCAGCGGCGCCGCGATCGATAGCGCCGCCCGGTCCAGGTAGCTGATGCCGCCGCCCAGGAACAACAGGAAGACGATGAACCAGCGCAACCGCGCTCCCATGGCGTCCCTCCCCCTATGATCCGGCCTTTGCCGGCCGGTGGCGTTTCGGACCGCCGCCCGGGATGGGCGGTCGGTGGCCGGCCGCTACATGGCCGGCGGGCGGCCGGTGCCGCGCATCAGGATCTGCTGATGGGCGCCGGTGACCTGGGCGTGGAAGGCCAGCGCCGCCTCGGACAGGTCAGACTCCGGCCGCTGCTCCGGCTCGAAATTGCCGAACGCGTCGACACCGCGGACCAGGGTCGCGGCATCATGAGTGCCGACGATCTGGCGGACATAGGTCGGCAGGTAACGGATGGCGAAGCCGATCCGGCGCTTGCCCGACGGGTTGGGGTCCGATCCGTGGATCAGCCGGACATGGTGCAGCGACATCTCGCCGGGCTGCAGCTCGAGCATCCGGGCCCGCGACTCGTCGACCTCGACCGCGATCTCCTGGCCGCGCGACAGCAGGTTGTTGGCGGCGAAGGTGTCGCGATGCGGCACCTGCTCCATCAGGTGGCTGTCCGGGATCACCCGCATCGCGCCGTTCTCGGCCGTGCTCTCGGACAGCGCCACCCAGGCGGTGACGATGTCGGCCGGGTCGAGGCCCCAATAGGTCGAATCCTGGTGCCAGGAGACGAAGCCGGGGTCGCGCGGCTCCTTGATGAAGAAGCTTGAACCCCAGACCAGGATGTTCGGGCCGATGATATCCTCAACCGCGTCGAGGATGGCGGGATGGCGGATCAGCCCGTCCAGCCAGGTGAACAGGAGGTGGCTCTTGTGGCGCATCGGGCCCTTCAGCGTCCCGTGCACGCTCTCATGCGCTTCGAGATGGCGGCGGATCTGCGTCGCCTCGTCGGGCGACAGCACCCGGATCGGGGCATAGTAGCCGTGCGTCCGGTAGTGCTCCACCGCTTCCGGGGACAGCATCTTCATGGCGCTCCTCCGATGTCGGGCATCTTGACGATGCTCTAGTTTCATTGGTGTCGTTACGATTTCAAATATGGAAGACCAGATGGATCGCGATGTCAATGCCAGCGATGAGGGCGGCGCGGCCCGGCCGGGCGCCCCAGCGCTGGAGAAGGGGCTGGACCTGCTGGAGGCGCTGGCGGCCGAGCCGGACGGCATCAACCAGAAGTCGCTGGCGGCGCGGGTCGGCCGGTCGGTCGGCGAGATCTTCCGCATGCTCGGGGTGCTGGAGCGGCGCGGCTATGTCGCCCGCGACCTGAAGACCGGCGAATACCGGCTGACGCTGCGGCTGTTCCAGCTCGGCACCCAGCATCCGCCGACCCGGCGGCTGCAGCAGGCGGCGCTGCCGGTGATGGAGGCACTGGCGGCCCAGGTCGGCCTCGCCTGCCATCTTAGCATGGCCAGCGGCGGGCATTTCCTGATCCTGGCTCAGGCCGAGCCGGACCGGCCGATGGGCTGGACGGTGAAGCTGGGCGCGGTGTTCCCCCTGTCGATGCATCTCGTCTCCGCCCGCATCCTCACGGCGTTCCAGCGCGAACCGCGGCGCGGCGAGATGGTGCGGGCGATCGCGGAGCGGGACGGGATCGCGGTCGAGGACATCCTGGCGCGGCTGGAGGGCATCGCCGCGGCCGGCCACGACCTGACGCCGAGCGAGACCGCCCCCGGCCTGACCGATATGAGCGCGCCGGTGCTGGACCCGTCCGGCCTTGCCGTCGCCGCGCTGACCCTGCCCTTCCTGCCGCAGCGGGGCAACACGGTCTCCCAGGCGGAGGCGCTGGCCGCGCTGCAGGACGCCGCCGCGCGCATCTCGGCGCAGATCGGCGGCCCCGGCTGAGGCTTCGCCTCAGCCCTCCTGCTTCGCCTTGGCCAGCCGCGCGCTTTCCTTCTTCAGCGGCCGCGCGACCGGGCAGATCTCCGAGACGAAGCCGTTCAGCGTGTTGGCGAGGTTGTCCTGCAGCAGCCGGTAATAGATGAACTGGCCGCGCTTCTCCCCGGCGATTAGCCCGGCCGCCTCGAGCACGCTGAGATGCTGCGAGATCGACGGCTTCGACATCTCGAAGCGCGACGCGATCTCCCCCGCGCTCAGCTCCGCATGGGCGAGATAGGCGAGGATCTTGC
>NZ_JBCNNF010000387.1:0-6492 GCF_039594555.1 Inquilinus sp. | reverse complement strand
GGACCATGTCTACAACAGTCTGGACCTGCTGAATTACGGCGACTCGGACCCGCTGCAATCGGCCCTGCAGCAGTTGAGCGGCGAGGTCTATGCCGACCTGCCCTCGGTCGAGATCGAAGGCGCCCGGGCGTTCCTGGGCGTGCTGCGGCAGCAGGTCAGCCAGTCCCGTCCCGGCGGCGCGGCGATGGCCGGCGGCCCGGCGGCCGCAGGCCAAAGCGAGCCCGGCCGGCCGAATGCCTGGATCGCCGGGCTGGGCAGCTTCGGCCGCCAATCGGGCGATGGCGACCGGCACGACCTCGACTTCGACGTGCTCGGCGTCGCCGTCGGCTTCAACCATCGGCTCGACGATGGCTTGGCGATCGGTGGAGCGCTGGCCTTCTCCAGCAGCAGCTTCAACACCCGCAAGCTGTCGGGCGACGGCGATCTCAGCACCGTCTCGCTCGGCCTCTATGCCAGCTACGCGCCCGCCGCCTGGTATGTTGACGGCGCGCTGGGCTACGCCCATGGCTGGGGCACGGTGAGCCGCGCGATCGCCTTCCCCGGCATCGATCGCTTCGCCGCCGCCGACACCGATTCGAACCTGTTCCTGTCCGGTGTCGAGACCGGCTACCGCCTGGCGCTGGGCGGCAGCACCGACCTCACCCCCTTCGCCGGGATCCAGGCCATCGTCGTCAGCCAGGACGGGATCACCGAGAGCGGGGCCGGTGCCGTCGACCTGCGCATCGGCGGGCGAACCGTGACCTCGGCCCAGGGCATGTTGGGCGCCGAGCTGGCCCATCGCCTGGACATCGGCCTGGACGCCCCGCTGGGCCTGTCGCTGCGCGCGGCCTGGAGCCACGACCTGGCGGATACGGAGCGCAGCTTCGATGGGCGCTTCGAAGGTTCGGATGCCGAATTCAGCATCGAGGGCGCCGAGGCGCCGCGCGACTTGGCCAAGGTCGGCGTCGGCATCAGCCTCGCGGCGCAGGCGGCGACGCTGTTCCTGCGCTACGACGGCAGCTTCGCCGACGGCTATCGCAGCCAGGCGGCGACCGGGGGGCTGCGCGTCAGCTTCTGAGCCGAGGCCTGCGATGATCCCGGGGGAGAGTTGCCGAAACGGCTTCTCTCATCCCGGTCCTTGCCCGTAGTCTGGAGTCTCCCCGTCCCGAATCTCGACAGACGTCCCGCCAGCGCGCGACGCCGAGGTTCCACCCGCAGCGATAGAGACTCCGCCGATGAACGACGTCTTCAAGGCCGAGGATTCCGCCGCCCTCAAATTCGGCATCGGCCAGCCCGTGTCCCGGATGGAGGACCCCACCCTGCTGCGGGGCGAGGGTCGCTACACCGACGATGTCAGCCTGCCCGGCCAGGCGTACGCCGCCTTCGTGCGCAGCCCCCACGCCCATGGCGTCATCCGGGGCATCGGCACCGACGCGGCCCGGGCCATGCCCGGCGTGCTGGCGGTCTACACCGCGGCCGACCTGACGAATTACGGGCTGCTGAAATGCGTGATCGCGTTCCAGAACCGCGACGGCACGCCGATGGCGACGCCGCCCCGCCATGCCCTGGCGGCGGACAAGGTGCGTTTCGTCGGCGATCCGGTGGCGGTGGTGATCGCCGAGACCGCCGATCAGGCGCGCGACGCAGCCGAGGCGGTGGAGCTGGACATCGACCCGCTGCCGGCGGTGACGCGCGTGCCGGACGCGATCGCGCCCAGGGCGCCGGAGCTGTATGACGAGGCGCCGGGCAACCTGGTGCTGGACTATCATTATGGCGACGCGGAGAAGGTCGCCGAGGCCTTCGCCCGCGCCGCCCATGTGACGCGGCTGGAGATCCTGAACAACCGCGTCGTGGTCAACGCCATAGAGCCGCGGGCGGCGGTGGCCGCCTTCGATGCCGGGACCGGCCGCTTCACCCTCTACGCCCCCAGCCAGGGCGTGTTCGGCAAGCGCAACAACCTCGCCGCCGTGATGGGCATCCCGACCGGGCAGATCCGCCTGATCACCGGGAATGTCGGCGGTTCCTTCGGCATGAAGGGCGCGGTGTTCCCGGAATATGTCTGCCTGCTGCACGGCGCCTGCGCGCTCGGCCGGCCGGTGAAGTGGACCGACCACCGCTCCGACAGCTTCGTCTCCGACCATCACGGCCGCGACATGGAGGTGGTGGCCGAGCTGGCGCTGGATGCCGAGGGCCGCTTCCTGGCCACTCGCTTCACGGGGTACGGCAATCTCGGCGCCTACCTGTCGCAGGTCGGCCCGATGATGACGACGCTGAACATCGCCAAGAACTCGATCGGCATGTACCGCACGCCGCTGGTCGAGGTGAACACGATCTGCGCCGTCACCAACACCGTGCCGATCGGCGCCTATCGCGGCGCCGGGCGGCCGGAGGGCAACTACTACATGGAGCGGCTGATCGACACGGCCGCCGCCGAGCTTGGGATCGACCGGATCGAGCTGCGCCGCCGCAACATGGTGGCGCCGGGCGAGCTGCCCTGGCAGACCCCGGCCGGCACCGCCTATGACAGCGGCGACTTCCCCGGCCTGCTGGCCCGCGCCGTGGAGGCCGCGGACTGGGCCGGCTTCGCGGCCCGGCGCGAGGAGAGCGCCGCCCGCGGCAAGCTGCGCGGCCTGGGCATCGGCTGCTATCTCGAAGTGACGGCGCCACCGAGCAACGAGATGGGCGGGATCCATTTCGAGGCGGACGGCACGGTCACCATCGTCACCGGCACGCTCGACTACGGCCAGGGCCACTGGACACCCTTCGCCCAGGTGCTGCATGCGAAGCTGGGCATCCCGCTCGACCGCATCCGCCTGGTGCAGGGCGACAGCGACCGGCTGATCGCCGGCGGCGGCACCGGCGGGTCGAAATCGATCATGGCCAGCGGCGCCGCGATCCTGGAGGCGGGTGATCTGGTGATCGAGAAGGGCCGGCAGATCGCCGGCCACCTGCTGGAGGCCGGCGCCTTCGACATCGAGTTCCGCGACGGCCGCTTCAGCGTGGCCGGCACCGACCAGGGCATCGGGCTGATGGAGCTGGCCGGAAGGCTGCGCGCGGGCATGCAGCTGCCGCCCGACGTGCCGGGCTCGCTGGATGTCGACCACATCTTCAAGCAGGCGCCGTCCGCCCACCCCAATGGCTGCCACGTCGCCGAGGTCGAGGTCGACCCGGAGACCGGCACCACCACGGTGGCGCGCTACATCATGGTCAACGACTTCGGCACGGTGGTGAACCCGCTGCTGGTCGAGGGCCAGCTGCATGGCGGCGTGATGCAGGGCGTGGGCCAGGCGCTGATGGAGCGCACGGTCTACGACCCGGAAGGGCAGCTGACCACCGGCTCCTTCGTCGACTACCAGATGCCGCGCGCCGCCGACGCCCCGCCGGTCTTCACCTTCGAGAGCCGGCCGCAGCCGACCGCGACCAACCCGCTGGGCGCCAAGGGCTGCGGCGAGGCCGGCTGCGCCGGGTCGCTGCCGGCGGTGATGAACGCGCTGGTCGACGCGCTGTCCGGCCTGGGCATCCGCCACATCGACATGCCGGCGACACCGCTGGCGGTGTGGCAGGCGATCGCGGCGCGGCAGGGCGCGGTGTAGGGTCGGGCGCACATCACAGCGAAGCGGCACCTTCTACGCTATCGGCGCCGCCCTGGACGCCCAGGCCTGACGGCCGGGCGCCGCAGCCGGACGGCGCCGGTCAGGCGGCATCCCGGGTCGGCGCGTCGACCTTGGGAATGGCGCGCAGGCCGATCTGCACCCGGTTCCACAGGTTGATCGCCCCGATCAGCAGGGTCAGGTTGCCGATCTCGGCGTCGCTGAATTGGCTCTTCAGCGCCGTGTAGTCGGCATCCGGGGCGTGCGTGTCGACGACCCGGGTCAGGCTCTCGGTCCAGGTCAGGGCGGCGCGCTCGCGGTCGGTGAACACCGGCGCCTCCCGCCAGGCGTCCAGCAGATGGATCCGCATCGGGCTCTCGCCCTGCTTCACCGCGTCGGTGGCGTGCATGTGGATGCAGAAGGCGCAGCCGTTGATCTGCGACGCGCGCAGCTTCACCAGTTCGATCAGGCTGCGCTCCAGGCCGCTGGCCTCGATGGCGGCGCCCACCGCGATCATCGCCTTGGTGCCCTCCGGCGCGGCGTGGAAGATGTTCAGGCGCGGGGTCATGAGTATCTCTCCGTCAGGGTCGAGCGGGTGGAGCGGGCGTCCGAGATCGCCCACAGGGTCAGCAGCGTCCCGATGGCCGCCGGCAGCGTCACGGCCGGGAAGTCGCGGATCAGCACCGACGGACCGCAGATGCCGACGGCGACCTCCCAATAGTGGAACAGGGCATGGCCGGCCAGCCACAGGGTGGGCGCAGCCCAGAAGATGATGCGGTGCCGCGGCTGCGCGGCGCCGAACAGGTAGGATGTGCCGACGGCCAGGAAGATCAGGCCGATATCGCGGATGAAATGCTGGTTGAACGGGCCGGTCGTGGTCACCCCGGGCACGGCGAAGTACCAGCCGTCCGGCGACACCAGCATGTAGGCGCCGTTGGCTTCGGCCAGGACGCCCATGAGCACGGCCAGGCCGACGCAAATCTGCTTCAGCATCGCTGGGTCCTTTCTTGCGGGAATGCCGCGGGTCGCGGCGTCACGCCTTCGGCGGCGGGGGAACGTTGGCCAGCCACCAGTCGATGGTGGTGGTGCCGAGACGGGCATCCGGGCCGGGCATCAGCGACCGGTCGTCCACTTTGATGCCGAAATACGGCGCCTGCGGATCGGTGACCACCTGCCGCGGGTCCTGGTCATGGGCCAGGACCCTGGCAACCAGCTCGTCGAGATGGAACGGGGCGGGGCCGCCCACCTCCCGCATACCGTGCGCCGGCGGGGCCAGCGCCGCCTCGGCGATCGCGGCAGCGACGTCCTGCGCCGCCATCGGCTGGAACAGCATGTGCGGCAGGCGCACGACGCCGTCCACCGTCGAGAAGTCGGCAATGCCGCGGATGAACTCGAAGAATTGGCAGGCGCGAACCAGGGTGTAGGGGATCGGCGACGCCTTGATCAGGCGCTCCTGCGCCAGCTTGGCACGGAAATAGCCGCTGTCCTGCAGCCGCTCGGTGCCGACCACCGACAGGGCGACATGATGCCGGACCCCGGCCTTGATCTCCGCCGCGGTGATGTTCCGGCCGGCGATCTGGAAGAACTCCATCGCCGCCTGCTCCGCGAAGGATGGGGAGTTGGCGAGGTCGACGACGACATCGGCGCCGGCCAGCGCCTCGGCCAGCCCCTGGCCGGTGATGGTGTCGACGCCCGTGCCCGGCGCGGCGGCGAGGGCGTGATGCCCCTTCCGGCTCAGCATGGCCACGACCTTGGCCCCGATCAGGCCGGTCCCGCCGATGACGACGATCTTCATGCGCTACCTCTCGCCTGGCAGGCGCCGTCCGGGTCGAGGGCCTTCCCCTCCACCGCACGGCCGGCGCCTGGAACGAGGCGGAGGATCGCGGATCGCCGCCCTCCCCGGCCATTGTGCCGACCGTCAATCCTGCACATCAAAGGGTGGCCGGACCTCGACCTTGGCATAGATCGGACCCGGGGTAGCTGCCTCTCCTAGTCCCGTTCCGCCGGCAGCCAGAGCCGGAAGCAGGCGCCACCCTCTGGCCGGTTCGAGGCGGCGATGCCGCCGCCATGCGCCGCCATGATCGACTGGCAGATGGCGAGGCCGAGGCCGATCCCCTCCTCCTTTGTGGTGAAGAAGCCGTCGAAGATGCGTTCCATGTTCTCCTCCGCGATGCCGGGGCCGTTGTCCTGGATCGTGAAGGCCACCTCGCCGTTCCGGCCGAGCCCGGTGGTGAGCTCGATGCGGCCGTCCTTGCCCTCGATCAGGCCGATCGCCTGGATGCCGTTGACCAGCAGGTTGACCACCACCTGCTGCAGTTGCACCCGGTCGCCGATTACAGGGGGCAGGCCGAGGCCGAGCTTCACCGAGAGCTGGATCGACCGGGTCTCGATGTTGTGGCGGATGAACAGCAGCGCCTCATCCACCACCTGGTTCAGGTCCAGCGGCCGGCGTTGCGGCGCGTGCTTCGCGGTCGCGGACCGGATGCGGTGGACGATCTCGTTCGCATGCCGGGCGCTGGCCACGATCCGGGTCGTCAGCTGCATCACCTTGGCCAGGTTCGGCTCATCGCGCGACAGCCAGCGTAGGCTGGTCTCGGCATTGGTGAAGATGGCGGCGAGCGGCTGGTTCACCTCATGCGCGATCGAGGTGGCGAGCTCGCCCAGAGTCGAGATCCGGGCAGCGCGCGCGAAATCGGCCTGCAGCTGGCGCAGCTGCGCCTCGGTGCGGAGGCGGTCGGTGAGGTCGTCGAGGCTGACAACCGTGACATCCCGCAGTTCCGGCGGCGTCGGATAGGTCACCGAGAACTGGACGTCGAGCAGCCGGCCATCGAGCCGGCGGAGCTTCATCACCTCGGCGTGGCTCCGGCGCCCCTCGAAATTCGCGATCATGATCCGCCGCACGGTGTCGGGCGACGCCTGGAAC
>NZ_JBCNNF010000386.1:0-6493 GCF_039594555.1 Inquilinus sp. | reverse complement strand
CGACGACCCGCCGCCCTTCGAGCTGGTGAACCCCGACGGCAAGGCCTGCGCCCTGCTGGTCGCCGACCATGCCGGCCGCGCCTTCCCGAAACCAGGACAGCACGAACGGGATCGACGGCAGGTCGAGCGGCGGGGCCAGCAGGCTGAGGGCGCCGGCATGGCCGGAGGCGGCGACAACGCCCTGCATCAGCGTCGCGATCATGTCGGACTGCGCCACGACGCCCGGCGCCGCATACAGCTGCGGCAAGGTCAGGCCGAGCCTGCGCTTGAGGCCCCGCTTCGCCAGCGCGGCATCGACGACGCCGAACTGCTCGTTTTCGGGCGACACCAGCAGGTGCGACAACGCCAGGAAGCGGTCGAGGTCGAGCGGCCGGCCCGCCGCAGGATGGCCGCGGCGCAGCACGCAGACGAAGCGCTCCTCGAACAGCGGGCGGGACAGGATGCGGCCGGCCGGGGGGGCCGGCACGCCGATCGTCGCGTCGGCCTCGCCGGCATCCAGCACCCGGACCGCATCATCCCGCGCCGTGAAGCTGCGCACCCGCAGCTGGACGCCGGGTGCCGCCGCCTGCAGCGCGATCACCAGGCGCGGCAGCAGCAGGAAGGCCGGGTGTTCCGACAGGCCGAGGGTGAAGGTCGCCGTCGACGCGGCCGGGTCGAAGTCCCGGGTGAAGTCCAGCGTGCGCTGGATCTGCGCCAGGGCGCCGGACAGGGGCTCGGCCAAGTCGAGGGCGCGCGGCGTGGGCTGCAGGCCTTGGGGGCTGCGCACGAACAGGTCGTCCCGCAGCAGGGCGCGCAGCCGGGCCAGCGCGGCGCTCATCGCCGGCTGGGTCCGGCCGATGCGGGCGCCGGCGCGGGTGACGCTGCGCTCCGCCATCAAGGCGTCGAAGGCGACCAGCAGGTTCAGATCGATGCCATGAAGATCCATGGCATGGATGATCTCATATCCAGATCATCGATTTCAAATATGATGGTCCGCCTCCCAAGTCTTGCTCGCCGGGATCGCCCGGCCACCCCAGAGCGAGAATGGAAGATGAACCAGGACCAGAGCAGGCCGGCGGCCGGGCTGACGGCGGAAGACCGGCGCGCGGTCGAGACCTTGTATCGCGCCTTCGCCGATCATGACCCCGACCTGATGGACGAGGCGGTGACCCCGGATTGGCAGGACATTCCGCCGGCGCCGGGCCAGGGGCCCGGGCCGGAGGGGCTGAAGCCGGTGATCCGGGCTTTCCTGCAGGCCTTTCCCGATCTCGATGTCACGATCGAGGACATGTTCGGCCATGACGGCCGGGTCGGCGTGCGGGCGCTGATCACCGGCACGCATCGGGGCGAATGGTTCGGCATCGCGCCCACCGGCCGGACCGTGCGGCTGGCGCTGCACGAATTCCACCATCTGAAGAACGGCCGGATCAGCCACACCTGGCATCTCGAGGACTGGTTCGGGATGCTGCAGCAGGTCGGCGCCTGGCCGCCGGCCCCCGACGCGGGGGAGTCGGCACGATGAAGGCCGCCCGCATCCACGCCTATGGCGATCGCGGCAGCGTCGCGGTCGAGGAGGTGCCGGTGCCGGAGGTCGGGCCGGACGAGGTGCTGATCCGGGTGGCGGCGGCCAGCATCAACCCGCTGGACCTCAAGCTGATCGGCGGCGGGCTCGACACCTATTTCCCGCTGTCCTTCCCCTATGCGCTGGGCACCGACCTTGCCGGCATCGTCGAGCGGGCCGGGCCGCTGGCGGCGCGCTGGCGCCCGGGCGACCGGGTGATCGCCCGGCCGGATCCGGTGCGCGGCGGCGCCTTCGCCGAATTCGCCGCCGTGCCTGCGGCCTGGATCGCCCCGGCTCCGACGACGCTGCCGCTGACCACGGCGGCCGGCCTGCCCACTGCGGCGGGGACGGCCTGGCAGGCGCTGTTCGAAACCGCCCACCTCAAGGCGGGCCAGACCGTGCTGGTCCATGCCGGGGCCGGCGGCGTCGGCAGCGCCGCGGTGCAGCTGGCGCGGGTCGCCGGCGCCAGGGTCGTCGCCACCGGGTCCGGCGCCAATGCCGAGCTGCTGCGCCGGCTCGGCGCCGCCCAGGTCATCGACTATCGGACCGAGGATTTTGCGGCGCAGCTCCGCGATGTCGACGTCGTGCTGGACACCATCGGCGGCGAAACCCAGCACCGCTCCTTCGCCGTGCTGCGGCCGGGCGGGGTGCTGGCCAGCATCGCCTCGCCGCCGGACGAGGCGCTGGCGCGGGCGCATGGCGTCTCCGCCCCCTTCGTGTTCCACCAGACCGACGCCACCCGCCTCGGCCTGGCCGTCGGGCTGTGCGATGCCGGGTCGTTGACGGTGGTGGTGGATCGCGAGCATTCGCTGGAGGAGCTGGCCGCGGCGCTCGACCACGTCGCCTCCGGCCATGCCCGCGGGAAGGTGCTGATCAGGCCGGCCTGATCCGGATGGTCAGCCCGCCAGCAGGCTGCGCATCGCCGTGGCGGTTTCGATCGCCGCGGCGACAGCCTCGTCGCCGTCCCCGTCCTCGACATGCCAGAGGGCGGAGAGGACGGCCTGGGCGAAGGACCAGCGCAGGATGCGCTGCTCCGGCAGGCCCAGCGTCTCGGCGATGATCCGCACCCGGCGGGCAATGTGCCGGGGATCGTTGTACAGCTCCTCGGCGCCCCCGGGGTTGCGCAGGCCGGCACCGGTCTCATAGGCCAGCTCGCCGATCACGCCCTTGGGGTCGATCACCAGCCAGCCGCGGTCGCCGCCGTCCAGCACGTTCTCATGATGCAAATCGCCATGCAGCAGGAAGCGCCGGCCCTGGCTGGCGCAGAGATCCGTGAACTCGGCCTCGGCGCGGTCCAGCAGCGCGGGCGGGATCTCCGGATGCGGCTTGCCGGCGCGGTAGCGGGGGAAGGCGCGGCCCCAATCCTCCACCGTCGGCCAAGGGCCGGGCGGCGGGTCGTCCCGATGCAGATCCGTCATCACGCCGCACAGGATGCGGACGGCCTCGTCGTCGCGGCCGGCCAGCACGGTCCCGGTCAGCTCCGTCCCCGGCAGCGCCCGCTCCAGAAGCACGGCGTTCTGCTCATGCCCGAGCACGCGGACGGCGCTGCGGCCGCGGTAATGCGCCAGCATCACCGGGCCCAGCATCTCGTCGCTGTTCGGCTTCAGCACCTTCAGCACCGCCCGGATGTCGCCGCGGCGGACGAAGGCGACATGGGAACCGTTGCGCTCGATCGCGTCGCCGTCGGGCTCCAGCTCCCAGCGGTCGAGCCACAGCTCGACCGGCGACAGCGCGCTGCTCACGGCTTCCAGGCCAGCATCGATTCCAGCACCCGCTTCAGCACCGCCTTAAGCGGCCCGGCCCGCTCCGCCTGGTAGGTGAAGGGCGGGTCCTCGTCCATGTAGTGGCGCTGGGCCAGCTCCATCTGCAGCGCGTGCACGTTCTGCTGCGGCTGGCCGTAATGGCGGGTGATGATGCCGCCGCGGAACCGGCCGTCGACGACATGGGTGAAGCCCTCGGCCGTGCGGCAGATCTCCGCGATCCGGTCCTTCAGGGCCGGCGCCGCCGTGGTGCCGCCATTGCTGCCCAGGTTCAGGTCGGGCAGCACCCCGTCGAACAGCCGCGGCACTACCGAGCGGATCGAATGCGCGTCATACAGCAGGGCATAGCCATGCCGCGCCTTGATCCGCTCCAGCTCCGCCGCCAGCGCGCCGTGATAGGGCTTCCACACCGTCTCGACCCGCCGGGCGATCTCGGCCGCATCCGGCTCTTCGCCCGGACGGTACAGCGGCCGGCCGTCGAAATCGATGGTCGAGCACAGGCCGGTGGTGGCCTGGCCGGGATACAAGCTCTGGTCGTCCGGCGGGCGGTTCAGGTCGACGACATAGCGCGACTGCACCGCCTGGATGATGCTGACGCCCAGCCCCTCGGCGAAGTCGTACAGCCGGTCGAGATGCCAGTCGGTGTCGCGCAGCAGCAGCCCTTCCGGCGTGAAGCGCTGCCGGATCTCCTCCGGCACGCCGGTGCCGAGATGCGGGATGCTCAGCAGCAGGGGGGCGGTGCCTCTGTGCAGGCGGAACGCGTCCATCACGCGGCCTCCTTCGCGGTGCTCGGCAGCAGGCCGGCGGCGTAGGCCAGGAAGGTGCCGGCCTGGACCAGGCCCTTCGCCGCCTCGATGTCGGGGGCGAAGTAGCGGTCCTCGTCCCATTTCCGCACCTTGGCGCGCAGGACGGCCATGGCCGCCTCGATCCGCTCGGCGCTGCGCAGCGGGCGGTGGAAGTCGATGCCCTGGGCCGCGGCCAGCAGCTCGACACCGACGATCACGGCGGTGTTCTCGGCCATGTCGGACAGGCGGCGCCCGGCATGGGTCGCCATCGACACGTGGTCCTCCTGGTTGGCCGAGGTCGGCAGGCTGTCGACCGAGCTCGGATGCGCCAGGCTCTTGTTCTCGCTGGCCAGGGCGGCCGCGGTGACATGGGCGATCATGAAGCCGGAATTGACGCCCGGGTCGGACACCAGGAAGGGCGGCAGGCCGGACAGGTTGCTGTCGGTCAGCAGCGCGATCCGCCGCTCCGACATCGCGCCGATCTCGGCGATCGCCAGGGCCAGATTGTCGGCGGCGAAGGCCACCGGCTCGGCATGGAAGTTGCCGCCGGAGATGACGTCGCCGGTCTCCGGAAACACCAGCGGGTTGTCGGACACGGCATTGGCCTCGATCTCCAGGATCCGGGCCGCGTGGCGGATCTGGTCGAGGCAGGCGCCCATCACCTGCGGCTGGCAGCGCAGGGAGTAGGGGTCCTGCACCCGGTCGTCATTCTCGACATGCGAGGCGCGGATGGCGCTGTGGTCCAGCAGGCCGCGCAGCGTCGCCGCCACCTCGATCTGGCCCGGCTGGCCGCGCCATTCATGGATGCGCGCGTCGAAGGGCGCGTCGGAGGCGCGGGCGGCGTCGATCGACATGGCGCCGGCGACGAGGCCGGCGGCGAACACCTCCTCCGCCGCGAACAGGCCGAACAGGGCGAGCGCGGTGGAGACCTGGGTGCCGTTCAGCAGGGCCAGGCCCTCCTTCGGCGCCAGGACCAGCGGCTTCAGGCCGATCTGGCGCAGCGCGTCAGCGGCCGGCCAGCGCTTGCCCTTGAGCCGGATTTCGCCCTCGCCGAGCAGCGCCGCCGAGAGATGGGCGAGGGGGGCGAGGTCGCCCGACGCGCCGACCGAGCCCTTGGCCGGGATGCAGGGATAGGCGCGGGCGTCGAGCAGCGCCTGCAGCGCCTCGATCACCACCCAGCGCACGCCGGACCGGCCGCGGGCCAAGCCGTTGAGCTTGAGCGCCAGGATCAGCCGGACCACGGCATCGTCCAGCAGCGGACCGGTGCCGGTGGCGTGCGACAGCACCAGGTTGGTCTGCAGCTGCTGCAGCCGGTCGGTCGGGATCCGGGTCTGGGCCAGCTTGCCGAAGCCGGTGTTGACGCCATAGGCGGTGCGGTTCTCGTCGACGATCGCGGCGACCGTCGCGGCGCCGGCCTCGATCTCCGGCCGGCAGGCCGGGTCGAGGCGCACGGCGCCGTCGGTGCGGGCGATGGACCGGAGCTGCGGCAGCGTCAGCCGGCCGGCGGTGAAGGTGATGTCGGCCATGTCAGTACAGTCGGTTGCGATAGGAGTCTTCGAGGCGGGCATCGGTCTCGGCGGTGTCGAGGCCCTTGATCTGGTCGGCGAGGATCTTGCCCAGTGTCGGGAAGCTGCCGCGTTCGATCTGTACCGCCGGGTCCCACAGGCGGGACCGGATCAGTGCCTTGCCGCAGTGGAAGTACAGCTGGTCGACCGTGACCCGCAGCGCCGAGGTCGGGACCTTGCCGTCGACCGCCATCGGCTGCAGCACCGCCAGGTCGGTGGTGATCGCGGCGCCGCCATTGACCCGCAGCGTCTCGTTGACGCCGGGGACGAAGAACACCAGCCCGACCTTCGGGTTCTCGACCACGTTCGACAGGCTGTCGCACAGGTTGTTGCCGCGCCGGTCCGGGATCAGCAGGGTGGTCTCGTCGGCCACGGTGACGAAGCCGGGCGCGTCGCCGCGGGGCGAGGCGTCGGCGCTGCCGTCCGCCCCCGCCGTGGCGATCACCAGGAAGGGCGACAGGCCGATGAAGGCGCGGGCGTGCCGGTCGATCCGGTGCAGAATCTTGTTCTGCACCAGCCCGCTCGGCTCCGGGTAACGGCTGCGCAGCGCCGCCTGGTCCCGAACGATCTCCCCGGCGCAAAGGCTCCCGTCATCCATGCGTGTCCTCCAGCATCGGCAGCTTCAGGCCCTGTTCACGGGCACAGTCGCGGGCGATGTCGTAGCCCGCATCGGCATGCCGCATGACGCCGGTTCCCGGGACGTTGGTCAACACCCGATCCAGCCGCCGCGCCGCCTCCGGCGTGCCGTCGGCGACGATCACCATGCCGGCATGCTGGCTGTAGCCCATGCCGACGCCGCCGCCATGA
This sequence comes from Inquilinus sp., assembly GCF_039594555.1. GTDB lineage: Bacteria > Pseudomonadota > Alphaproteobacteria > DSM-16000 > Inquilinaceae > Inquilinus. The sequence continues at coordinate 36 of NZ_JBCNNF010000386.1, read as the reverse complement.
TGCAGGCTGACCCAGGTGGCGCCCGAGGCGGTGTTG
>NZ_JBCNNF010000385.1:0-6536 GCF_039594555.1 Inquilinus sp. | reverse complement strand
CGCGGGCGGCGGCACCAGCCGCGCCTCCTCGGCCGAGGACTGCGTGACCGCGAGGCCGGCGGCGACCGCCAGCAGGGACAGGGCGCCGGCGAGGGCCGGCAGGCGCCGCCAGGCGGCGGAGGGTCGTATCGGGAAGAGGGGCATGGCTCAGCTCCGCTGTCAGCCGAAGGTGAAGGCAAAGGCCTGGACGCCGGGGTCCAGGAACCGGATCTCGAAGGTGCGGTCGGCCACCGGGCCGTCCTGCCGCACCAGCTGGTACAGGCGCTGGCCGGTCACAATGCCCCGGCCGGCGGCGTCGGTGTCGGTGCCGTGGCTGTCGCCCGGCGCCTGGCCGTCGATGGTGACGCGGAAGCGCACCTGCTTCCCATCCGCCGCCGGGCCCAGCACCAGGTGCAGGTCGCGGGCGTGGAAGCGATAGACGATGCCGCCGTCGGGCCGATTCAGCGCGGCACTCTCGCCGCCGACCGTCCAGTCGCCGGTCAGGCCCCACTGGTTCAGCCGCGGCATCCCGGCGGCATAGACGTGGCTGGCGTCCTGCACGAAGCCGCCGGGCGAGACGAAGTTCTCGGCCCGGTTGCTGCCGAGATAGGTCTCGGGCGACCGCACATCGGCCTGGTCCGAGGCCGCCTCGGCGCCCTGGGCGTCGACCGTGGCCAGCCCGCCGGCGACGTCGGTGTGCCCGGCCTCGGCCAGCAGCTGCTGGATCACCCGCTCGGACCCGTCGTAATCGCCTTCGCCGAAATGCTCGTGCCGGATCCGGCCCTCGGCATCGATGAAGTAATGCGCCGGCCAGTACTCGTTCTCGAAGGCGCGCCAGATGGCGTAGTTGTTGTCGATCGCCACCGGGTAATCGATCTTCAGGTCGGCGATCGCCTTGCGCACATTGTCGACATTGCGCTCGAAGGCGAATTCGGGCGCGTGCACGCCGATCACGACCAGGCCCTGGTCCTTGTACTTCTCGGCCCAGGCCCGGACATAGGGGATGGCGCGCAGGCAGTTGATGCAGGAATAGGTCCAGAAATCGACCAGCACCACCTTGCCCTTCAGCCCCTCCGCCGTCAGCGGCGGGGAGTTCAGCCAGTCGACCGCGCCGGACAGCGACGGGAAGGTGCCCAGCACCGGCAGGGCCTCGGCCTTCATGGCGGGACTGCCGGTCATGGCGACGGAGGCGGGCGGGCCGGCGGGCGCCGGCTGCAGCCTGTCGATCAACCCCTGCTCCAGCGAGGTCGTGCTGGCCAGGGACACGCGGGTCAGCAGGCCGGTGTCGAGGCCCAGCGCGATGGCCGCGACCCCGGCCAGCACGGCGACGCCCAGGCCGCGGCGGATCCATTCGCCGACGCCGAGCGACCGCTTCATCGCCTTGAACACCCGGCCGCCGACCAGGAGCGCGAGGGCCAGGGAGGTGGCGGCGCCCAGCGCATAGGCCAGCAGCAGCACCGAGGTGCCGGTGTTGGCGCCGTTCAGGGCGGCGCCGGTCAGGATCAGCCCCAGCACCGGGCCGGCGCAGGGGGCCCAGAGCAGGCCGGTGGCGACGCCCAGCAGCAGCGACGCCGCCGCGGGCGACCGCGCCGTGCCGCCCTGTTCGGCGGAGTGCGACAGCCGGCTGCCCAGCGCCACCAGCGGTCGGGTCAGCCGGTCGGCCAGATGCGGCAGCAGCAGGGTCAGGCCGAACAGCGCCAGCAGCACGATGGCGGCGATGCGGCCCCCTTCATTGGCGGCGACGGCCCAGCCGCCGGCCACCGCCGCCAACGTGGCGACGATGGCGAAGGTCGCGGCCATGCCGACCAGCATCGGCAGGCCGCTGCTCAGGAAGGGCCGGTCGGCCCGGGCGAAGACGAAGGGCAGCACCGGCAGGATGCAGGGGCTGACGATGGTCAGCACGCCGCCCAGATAGGCCAGCAGGAACAGCAGCATGTCCGGTTCTCGGGATTTCGGTGGCGAGGCACTGGAGATGAGATGGGGCAGCGGCCGGCGCTTCGCCCGTTAGCCGCTGTTAGATGGTGTTGGCCCGGGATGCCGCCCACCGGCGTCCCGCCGCACTGCAAACGTCATGCCCTGTCACCGAATTCACAGCGTCCCGACGATCTGTTCGCCCGACACCGTCGCAGTGTTACAGGGCCGGTTCTTGGCTCGTTGTATGTTGCTTTCCGGCGGGCGATGCGATGAGGTGGCTCTGGTGGTCCAAGGGAGATGGGAGATGCCTCGTCCCGGGCTCTCATGCATGGCGGGCGGCGTCGCTGCGATGCTCGCGGCATCGGCCGCCGCCGCGCCTCTCGACCGGTACACCGGCTCCTTCAATGCCGAGGGCGTGGTCGCGGACGGGCCGGATGCGACGCCCCGTGAGGTGAGCTGCGACTTCACGGTGCTGCAGCGGCAGCCGGACCGGATCGCGCTCGATGGCACCTGCCGGGCCTATTGGATCTTCTCGCGGTCGGTCAGCGCCGACCTGTCCGTCGATCCCCGATCCGGCCGGGTGACCGGGACCTATACGGGGTCGAGGGTCGGGCCGGCCCGGCTGACCGGCCGGCTGGACGGTCCGGCGATCGACGTGCTGATCAATTGGCCCCAGCCGGTCAATGGCCAGATGACGGCCGACATGCGGATCGTCAGCCTGGCCCCGGACCGGCTCCAGATCCTGGTGACGGATCGCGGCGGGCAGGGGGCGCCGCGCGTGACGACGAATCTGACACTGGCGCGTCAGTGAGGCCTTGCCGTCGATTACGTGAGGGAATTCGGCGACAGTGCACGTAATGAATTTGGCAGCAGTACAGGGCGGCGCCAAAGCTGTTGCCGAACTAAGAACTCAAGCACTGTCACTGAATTCCGGTGGCTTCACTTCTGGTTGCCCCATCTCGCCGTTGCCGACGCGAGAGCCTGAACAGCCTCGGCGCCTCCTCCACCCACCTCCTTGGAATAGGTCAAGACGACTGAATTGAAGGCTTCCGCATTAAGGCTTCGGAGATAGGCCAACTCGTTCAGTGACACTAACAGTCGGGCCCGTACGGCATCGGGGTAGATCGCTGATTTCGCGGGGTTTTCATCTATGGGCCAAAGTCGCGCCGGCACAGGAATGATCGGCGTGCCGTCGGGTCCGTTGGGTAGGTCACGGTCGGCCCGAGGATAGTAGCCGTCCGCGCAGTAGACCATCGTGTAGGTCGGGGTCGATGCGTCGATCACGAAAGTGAAGGTTCCGTCGCCCATCGAAGTGCCGGCCGCCAGCGGTGCGTCGCCGTAGGGCGGGCAGGTGTCGCGATCATTTGTCGGGTCGGAGTTTCGCCATGCTTTGACTGTTGCTATAACGGGAGTCGACTGGCGATAGTCGATAATACGACCGTCATGTCTTTTTGGGCCTTCCTGCTGTCCGTGAGCGGAGCCCAGCAGGCTAAGGGCGCCAGCTAGCGAGATGATGAGTACAGGCGCCACATAGCGAACGACCATATCAATCCTCCCAGGATGAAGATCCAGAAACGCCACCACCACCGCTCATTCCCGACAAAGATCTCGACCGCGCCTGAATCCACCAGCACCCGGCCCGACAGGCTGGTCGAGGGGCGGCATTCGATATCGATTTCCTGCGGCCAGGCGAAATCGAGGACATTCAGCTTTCGGATCGGGGTATCCCAATCGACCGTTCGTGCAGTCAGTCGAAGGCTGTCGGGTTCAGCCATGCTGTGCCAATCGCAATCGCTCCCAGGGCCCGGCAAGGGCACTGTCATCTTCCCCACGGGTCGCGACGGGGCTTTCAGATGCAGGGTCGCGGTATCGCCCGTCCGCGATTCTATGACGATGAGTGCGTAGCGATCGGTCTGAAACCACGCCGCGCCGATCAGTATCAGGTAAATCAGAATCAGAAGGACGGTAGATGCCTCAAGGCGTTTGATCGAGGTCGGAAGCGTCTCTCGGCCGAAACCGGGAAGCTCCGGGTCCGCCTTGGCCCAGGTGCCGAACCGATCTGCGACTGTCGAGGCCACCAGCAACGCCAAAATGCCAGTGATCAGAAGTCGGAAGATCAGAGGGGCATTCGTAAAGCTCTCAAAAGTGCTGGTTAGCGAAAGTATGGCCAATATGACAGTGACCGCTGATGCAGATTCGCTGAGTGATTTCAGCATAATTTATGTCCAGTGATAATACGGGGTTATCTAAATATGTGGCTTGAATGCTCAGGTCGATATTGGGATCGCAATGAACTGAATTTCAGCCTGTCTGGCTTCTGTTAGATATCCGCACGGTCCCTTACCAAATCGCACACAAACACCAGCAGCGCCTAAATTCTGATCGCGATGCCCATGATAGAGTGTCTGGATGCGTTCGTGAACCATTCCCGCTTAGGCCGCGCTTCGGGCCGATATGCAATCGGCGACATCACGAGCGCGTCGGATGAGAAATCCAGTGCCACTGTACTATTTTGTGGCTGCTCATCCTCTTGGACTGTATCCCTCTTGTAAGACACAAGAATTTGGGTGGTGCGGGCGATCGGAGGCTGAGTGCCCAGCACTCCCACCCCCAAATTTCCCGCCTCCACTGATGCAGCCGGCACCCCCCTCAAACCCACTTCATCGAGCTGTCATAGGTGCTCCGCCGCAGGCTCTCGACGGCGTAGCGCAGGGCGTCGATGGCGTGGTTCTCGCGGTCCTCCAGCTCGGACAGGATCACGCCGGTCTTCGGGTCGGTGCGGTAGCTGTACAGCGCCAGCTCGTCGATCAGGTGGCGGCAGCGCGGATGCACCAGGATGTCGTGCGCCTTCAGGAACGCGATCCCCTCCTGCACCGACCCCGCGCCCTTGGTCGACCCGGTGATGGCGCCGAAGCCCTGGCGCTGCATGTAGCTGATCGTCTCCGGCCGGGCGCTGTCGGCGATGATCGGGCCCCACCGTGACCCCGGCACGGTGTCGAACAGGGCCGGCGTCCGGTCGATCTCGCAGCCCACGGCATAGGCCTCGTGGTCGACGAACAGCGTCCGGCCCTCGACGAAGCAGCGCAGCAGCACCGTCGGGTCGCGGGCGAAGCCCCAGTCGGCGCCGAACAGGAAGCGGGCGTCGGCCGGCGTCTCGAACGCCTCCACCCGCCAGTTCTCGAACACCCGGGCCTCGCTGTGGGTGCGATAGCCGCCGAGCCAGACATGCTGGTGCTTGTCCGGGTCGCGCGCCCGGTCCCACTCCATCTCCGCCTGCAGCACCTCCGGGAAATGCGGGTTGTCGGAATATTTCACCGGCACCAGCACGGAGCCGGGCGGCGGCGGCCCGCCGCGGAACAGCGCGTCGACCGGGTCGTCCGCCCGCACCGGGTTCCAGGAGAACCACAGCTCCGACCCCTTCTTGCGGATGGTCGGGCGCAGCAGGTCGAGGCTGCGGATCGACAGCGCCTGCGCCTCCTCGACCCAGGCGATGTCGTAGCCCTCCAGCGACTTGATCGACTCCGCCGTGTGGTTCTGCATGCCCTGGAAGATGATCCGGCCGCCGCCGGGCGCCAGGATCCGGTCGGCCCGCACCCGGAAATGCGCGCCGACGCCCAGCGCCTGGATCTTGTCCTCGATCAGCCGCTTGACCGACTGGTCGAGCGAACGCTGAACCTCGCGGATGCACACCGCGCGCACCGGCGCCGCCTCGATGCAGCGCCGCACCAGCAGCTCGGCGAAGGCGTGCGACTTGCCGGAGCCGCGGCCGCCATAGGCGCCCTTGTAGCGGGACCGCTCCAGCAGCGGTTCGAAGGCGGGCGCCAGGTCGGGCCGGGGCAGGGCGGGCAAGGCGGGCGGCACGCCCTCCGGCCGCCCGTCCCGGCCGCGGACATCCCGATGGGCCTGGCCCAGCCCCAGCCGGGCCCCGGCCGCGCCGGCCAGGCGGCGCGCCGTCTCCAGGCACAGGACCAGGATCCGGTCCGGCAGGACCCGACCCCGGACGTGGCCGCCACCGAAGCGGGCGACATCGCCGCGCCACCGCGCGGCGAAGCCGGTCCAGCCCGGCCTCTCTCTTGCCGTACCCCTCTGCATGTCGGCCTCCCACGAAAAAGCCCGCCGCGGCGGGGCCGGGCGGGCGCAACTCTTCGACAGTGCCTGAAATATGCCGTTCGACGTGGCCTCGCGTCAAGAACAAAACACGAACATAAGGTCGGGCGGCTCCAGTTAACACATTGTGCACTTGTATTAATCTGCATTCTGGTTCATGATATGTTCTATGGAGTGCGCGCAGACCGATCCGATGCCGGACAGCCCGGCCGCTCCCCAGGGGGAGCGGGCGGCGGATCTGTGCGTGCTGGCGGAGCTGGTCGAGATCCAGATGTCGATCGCCCGGGCGACGCAGCAGGAGGCGCTGCAGGCGCCGGTGCCGGGCGTCGACTACTGCCAGCGGATCGCCACCGTCGCGCGTGCCGTGCGGCTGACCCTGCTGCTCAAGGACACGCTGTCCCGGCGGGAGGCGGAGCGGCGCAAGGCCGCGGCGCGGCGCGAGGCGGCCCGGGAGGACCGGCACGGGCTGCGCGTGACGCTGGTGATGATGGCGGCGGTCTACGAATCGTCCGAGGAGGGCGAGGAGGATCGCCGCG